>CAUQDN010000001.1:0-528290 GCA_963517285.1 uncultured Candidatus Saccharibacteria bacterium | reverse complement strand
AAGTCGTAACAAGGTATCCGTACCGGAAGGTGCGGATGGATTACCTCCTTTCTAGAGGAGATTACGCCACTGTGTCGAGTAATCACACGGTGAAGCTAGGTCGGTCTTTTCGGTGAGCTGAGCTTACTTACCGATGTCGTTCCAGAATTTATTTCTGTGAACAAGACTAAGTTCGAAAAAATCTCAGTATACGACTGACGATGATAAGATTTGCACTACTAGGTTGTTAAAGGAAAATACCCTCGGTTCGCCGAGGGTATTTTTGTTGTGAGCGCCGTATTGCTATTGTTTGCTTGTATGAAGGTGGGGCAGTACACTAAACTCTACATATGACATACCTTGATCGACAATTTGCAGAGAATTTCCGTGGTGCCGCGCACGAAGAACTTATATCAGGTGAAGCCCTTTTTATGGCTGATATGGCAGAAGTGCTTACCCCGGAAGCAATCGCTGAAGGAGTTTCTATAAGCTTTGGTGCGAATCGTGAGCGATTTATTCAGGTGTTAGAGACACTTTCAGTCGATAGTCTTATAAAAAGAGGACAGCTCGAGGCTGTAAAGGGTGTGATCGGACGGGGGTATGGCAGCTACTCTCACGTCGCCTATGATCGTATCCAAGATACAATTCATGATCACGGTGTACTGAACACGCTTGAATTCATGCAATCTGAAGCATGGGTGCTTGATAAACGCCTTAGCTTATATCCACGATTATCTGTTGAAGCAGAGAGTGCCATTGTTTCTCATATTACACTTGGCAAAATAGCACAAACTCAAGAGGCTCGACGGGTCATAGCGGGCGAACCGCTTATTTCGATTGATAGCGCGGTCAAGTATGTGCCAGAAGCATGGCTTGAATATGGTGAGGGTGCCGAATTGCCTTATGTCATTAATCATCACGAGAAGAAAGAAGGCCGAACTGACCAGCGCCGTTTCCAGTATCTTCTTGATTGGCAAGCGGATAACGGGGTAGAGCTGCAGTTACCTGGACAAACGTTTACCATGGTCATTAGTTCGAATATTAGTGAGCGGGGCGAGATGTACGGAGTGGCTGTCGAACCGATCATTACACATCAGTATGTCGTTAAAAACGACCGAATCGTGCCGTTTGTGCGACCAGAAGACGATTTGTACTAGTAACCCCTTGCCGAAACAACTGTTTTACGCTAAAATGATACGAGTTCTGCGATGAATGGGGCAATAGCTCAGTTGGCTAGAGCACCTGCTTTGCAAGCAGGGGGTCCAGGGTTCGAGTCCCTGTTGCTCCACCAGATTTTGAATCGTATGGGGTGAATCAGGCGAAAGTCTGAATCACTCCACCAGAACTTATTAACATCAAAGGTCTTCTGCAACTTATGGGCGATTAGCTCAGCTGGTTAGAGCGCGTCACTGATAATGACGAGGTCGGAGGTTCAAGTCCCTCATCGCCCACCAATTGCAGAAGGTCTTTTTTGTTTGGTTTTTTCTTTTATACTAAGGGGATGCATGAGGATTTCTTTAAAAAAGCCCAACAAGCAGCACAAAAGGCGAGCTGTAGTCGTGCTAAATGCGGGTCAGTAATTGTTTCATCTGAGGGACAGGTGATAGGCGAAGGTTATAACGCACCGCCGCTCGGTGACGAATCGCAGCGAATGTGTGATGTTGAACTTAATAAAACTCTAAAGCAGAACAATGATAAAACCTGTTGTGTGCATGCAGAATGGAATGCAATCCTTGACGCGCTCAAGCATCACGCCGATAAAATCGAAGGTTCAACCCTTTATTTCATGAGAGTAAACGAAGCGGGTGAGTTTACCGATGCGGGTGATCCGTACTGTACGGTGTGTAGCCGTTTGGCCCTTGAGAGCGGCGTATCAGTGTTTGGTCTATGGAATAACGGTCCAGAGATGATAGATACAGAGCAATATAACCAACGATCTTATCAATATTTTCTTCCCTAAACCCCTTGCAAAACACGAAAAACTGGAGTATAGTAAAACTCAATAAGCCACGTTCCGCGAGAAACCTCTGGCACATTCGGGATAGGACAAATGCGAGGTCCAAAATTACCCCCTAAAATTCGACCATAAAGTTCGAAAAAACACTTGTAAAACTACTTTGCGAGTGATATCATCAAAAAGCTGTCTTAAAAAAAGACTTGAGCGCAGACGACACTACACCACGGTGTGAAGAAATGTGCTCTCAAGTAGTGAGTCACGGGACGTTAACAATTCAAATGATGTAAGAAAATTTTTTAAAGTTGACGGCAACGATGTATTTGGTTATTACCAATTACTCGTTAAGTCAATGCATAAAAAGGTACTCAAGGGCACAAAATGGATGCCTAGACGTATATTACCGATGAAGGACGTGGAAGACTGCGATAAGCTTCGGGTAGCTGTCAACAAGCTATTATCCGGAGATTTCCGAATGGGGAAACCCAGTACGAGTTATGTCGTACTACTCATATCTGAATAAAATAGGGTATGAAGAGGGAACCAACTGAACTGAAACATCTTAGTAGGTTGAGGAAAAGAAAGTAAATAACGATGGCGGGAGTAGTGGCGAGCGAAACCGTTAGAGCCCAAACCTTATAATCTTCTATTCTTCGGAATAGATAAGCTGATAGGCGAATGATTATTCGGGGTTGTGATATTACACGAGACCAAGCTAGAGCACTTAAGCAATTAAGTCTTCTAGTTTGCGACCAGCAGCTATCACTGACTGGATAAAGTAAAAAATTTGCTTGGTTAGCAGAATAGTTTGAATGACTATCCAAAGAGCGTGAAAGACGCGTACGCGAAAACCGAGCTGACTTTATACGTGTTTTATCGAGTAGGGCGGGGCACGAGAAACCCTGTCTGAATCCGGCTGGACCACCAGCCAAGGCTAAATATAATATACGATCGATAGTGAACTAGTACAGCGATGGAAAGGTGAAAAGAACCCCGGGAGGGGAGTGAAATAGATCCTGAAATTTTGTGCCTACAAGGAGTCGGAGCCCCCTCGGGGGTGACGGCGTGCTTTTTGTAGAACGATCCAGCGAGTTAATTTCTAGTGCAAGGTTAAGTCAAGTGACGGAGCCACAGTGAAAGCGAGCCTGAATAGGGCGATTAAGTACTAGGGATTAGACCCGAAACCGGGTGACCTAACCATGAGCAGGTTGAAGCTACTGTAATAGGTAGTGAAGGACCGAACCGTCGTACGCAGCAAAGTGCTCGGATGACTTGTGGTTAGAGGTGAAATGCCAATCGAACTCGGAGATAGCTGGTTCTCCTCGAAATAGCTTTAGGGCTAGCGTCATGTAGTAGCATTTGGGGGTAGAGCTCTGTAAAGGACTGGGGCTGGCAACGGTACCCACCCTTAACAAACTACGAATACCAAATGTGTAATCATGGCAGTTAGAACGTCGGGGCTAAGCTCGACGCTCGAAAGGGAAACAGCCCAGACCATCGTCTAAGGTCCCAAAATATATACTCAGTGGGAAACAAGGTGAGATTTCTTAAACAGCTAGGATGTTGGCTTAGAAGCAGCCATTCATTTAAAGAGTGCGTAACAGCTCACTAGTCAAGAGATCTTGCGTGGAAAATGTAACGGGGCTAAAGTATATTACCGAAGACATGGATGTGCAATTTATTGTACGTGGTAGAGGAGCGTTCCTATCAGCAGTGAAGCGAGACTGTAAAGTACTCGTGGAGCGTTAGGAAGTGAGAATGCTGGAATGAGTAACCATAAGACAGGTGAGAATCCTGTCGGCCGTAAGAGCAAGGTTTCCTGAGCCATGGTAATCATCTCAGGGTTAGTCGGGCCTAAGCCGAGGCGCATAGCGTAGGCGATGGACATCAGGTTAATATTCCTGAACCGGTTATAATTTGTACACTGTTCACGGTGAAATAGTCGAAGCGGATTCATGGTATGTATCCGTCCAACCTAGGGGGAACCCAAAGGGAGTGAAAGTTGATCTTCGGATTAACGATTTCGGTGAAAGCACTGGCTAGAAAAGCAGGTGTACGCGTGATTATATCCGCCCGTACCGCAAACCAACACAGGTGCTCGAGTCGAGTAGACTCAGGCTTACGAGAGAACCTTCGCTAAGGAACTCGGCAATACAGCGACCGTAACTTCGGGATAAGGTCTGCCCCCTCTTCATTGAAGAGGAATTGCCGCGTACACTCAGCAAAGGTGGTTAAAAAACGCAGATATGGTGTTTAAAAAGCAGCCATATCTGTTAGTGAGTACGCTCGTTTCAAGTTTTTAATTTGAAACACTATGAGTGATAAATCCTTTTTTATGAACCACAATTTTTTACTGAGATAGAGCAATGATAAATCATGCATTTTGCATGGAGTCTATGTTCTTTTGTACGCGGAGTTTCTTCGTCTTTAATGATGAGGGGGCCGCAGCAAAAGAGCCCACGGAACTGTTTACCAAAAACACAGGTCTCTGCGAACACGAAAGTGGATGTATAGGGGCTGACTCCTGCCCGGTGCCGGAAGGTTAAGGCGAAGGCTTCACGGTCTGAACTGAAGCCCCGGTGAACGGCGGCGGTAACTATAACCGTCCTAAGGTAGCGAAATTCCTTGTCAGGTAAGTTCTGACCCGCACGAATGGAGTAATCATGTGGGCACTGTCTCAGCGAAGGACTCGGTGAAAGTGCATTGGCGGTAAAGATGCCGTCTGTCCGTACCAGGACGAGAAGACCCCATGGAGCTTTACTACAGTTTTACATTGTTCCGAGTTTTGGCCCGTGTAGAATAGGTGGGAGACTTTGAAGCAGATACGCTAGTATTTGTGGAGTCGAAATGTGAAATACCACCCTTGCCAAGGTTTTGATCTAACCTGTGCCGTTATCCGGTATGGGGACAGTGTATGATGGGTAGTTTAACTGGGGCGGTTGCCTCCTAAAGAGTAGCGGAGGCGTTCAAAGGTTGGCTAGCAACGGATGGAAATCGTTGTGATAGTGTATGCGCAAAAGCCAGCTTGACTGTGAGGAGTACATTCCAAGCAGAGACGAAAGTCGGAGCAAGTGAACCGCTGTACGTACAATTTGTACATATATGTGGGAATGACAGCGAACACGGATAAAAGTTACCCTGGGGATAACAGGCTTATAGCGCCCAATAGTTCACATAGACGGCGCTGTTTGGCACCTCGATGTCGGCTCATCACATCCTGGAGGGGGAGCACCTTCCAAGGGTTCGGCTGTTCGCCGATTAAAGTGGTACGCGAGCTGGGTTCAGAACGTCGTGAGACAGTTCGGTTTATATCCGGTACGGACGTCAGGAAATTTGAGTGGATTTGCCCCTAGTACGAGAGGACCGGGGTGAACGAACCTCTGGTGTATCGATTGTGGCCACCTGCCGCATTGTCGAGTAGCTATGTTCGGTTCTAGATAAGCGCTGAAAGCATATTAAGCGCGAAACTGACCACAAGATTAGATTTCCCTATGAGGACACAGAAAGAATATCTGTTTGATAGGTGCAAGGTAGAAGCGTAGCAATACGTGCAGCTGAAGCATACTAATAGTCCCATCGCCTTTTTATGTCCATATCTTCACAGTTAACCCTGTCCGTTACAAGATCCGGTTAACTTACGAAGATTTGGTAGACTTAACGAGTAATTGGTGAGAATCAGTTTTGATTTTCATCAAGAACGTCAACTTTTAAGCGTTCTTACAGACAACACCGATACTATGATAGTGTCCGAAAGGATCACTGTAATAGGCATCGAAGCAAGGTTTTTGTCCCACTGATTTATTTATATCAGCGCAAAGCGACAGAAAACCTTACTTCGGTGCCCATGGCGACGAGGAAATACCTGTTCCCATTCCGAACACAGAAGTCAAGCTCGTTAGCGGCGATTATACTGCCACAAGTGGGAAACTAGCACGGTGCCGAATTATAAAAAGACCATCCGAATAGGATGGTCTTTTTCTCTTTCCCGGATACCGCGGGAAGATACTCTGACCCCAGGTAATACCTGGGGTTTTATCTTTATCATAAAGTGCTTATGCAGATTAATTCTCGAGTAGGTACGCACAAGCGGTGGCGTACTCATTTACGTACGACCATCGATTAGGATTTTCAGTCTCAAATAGGTAGTCTGAAGGGTTGCCGTTGAGGCCAACGCCGCTACCTGAACCGACATACCGAAGAACCGGCACCTGACAGTCTTGATTTACCCCTTTAAGGTAATAAAAGATGATACTTCTCCCAGCCCACACATCGTCAACTCGAATAGCTGGATCGTACATATACATAAGGCCATTAAAGCGGTGACCATCCTTTACGAAGCCATCCTTTTGAATTGTTGGCATCTCGGGCATAAATGGCTTGAGGGCCGCGTTCATAGACGACTCTTCATTAAAATTAAATGCTTCAAAGTCGTAGTCGTAGATACAGTCGCCCTCGGGGTCATCGTCATAGTTAGGGTAGCCCTCACCGAGGCAGAAGCCTACTGTAGTAGAGCTTCCGGCAAGTGGATAGTGCTTGTTTTCAATCCTATAAAGGGCAAGTGCATCTTTGTATTTAATGACAGTATCGGCGATTTTGGTGTATTCGGCACGCTCAGTAACACCGTTATACCAGACGATAGAAATAGCTGCGAGGATGCCGATAACTACAACAACGATTAAAAGCTCAACGATAGTAAAACCGCGGTGTGAAGAGTGCCAAGTGCCCGGTTCCCTCATGGCGTTCATATGTATTCAAGTGTAACATGCTCATGGTAAAATAGAAAAAGTGAATGTAAAAACAACACTTACCAACACAAAACATTTTTTCTCGAGATTACCCCGAAAGGCATGGGTGATCGGGGGAGGTGTTGTACTGGTCGCGTTGTACGCGTTACTTTTCTTTATACCAAAGCCAGTGACCTTTTCATACGCTGCCGAGAGCTGTATTGGACAGTTTGTATTAGCGCCTGGCTTACAAAAGGGGAACTCTGATCAGTTCGATGTACAATTTGAGAACCCATGGAAGATCGGGTCGCTCACGATAGCAACAACAAAGCTTTGTGTTACTCCGAAAGAAGCGCCTCAAAGTGGCACCTATTCCGCCAGTGTGTCGCCATTCGGCGGGTTGATAGCTCGTAAGCACCTTGCTGTTACCGTACCTGAAGCACCAGCTATAAATAAAGCCGATTTTATTGGAAGGGCTATCTCTAACGCATTACCGCTTAAAATTAGCCTCTCGTCACCCGATACGCTCCACACGTACTCAATAAAAGTAGGCGATAAGTCGTCTGAGTGTCAGCAGTCGGATGCCGAGTTATCGTGCGATATTGCTTCGCTGGGCCTTGCGCACGGTACCAAGTACGAGGCGGCGCTCTATCAGAGCTTTAAAGACGAAAAGAAGAAAGTAGTCGAAGGTGGTATTGAGACGCTTCAGCCGGTTGTTCTCGCGAATGCTACGGTTGCGAACGACCAAACCTTCTACGATAAGCCGACTAGCTTCTCGTTTACCTTTGATCAGCCTGTTAAGGATAGTGACGTCGAGCTCGTAAAGGTGAATGGCGACGCCACCGAGCCTATCTCTATCAAAAAAGAGCTCAAGGACGCTACGTTAACTGTGCAGTTCGAAGAACTCCCTCGCGATGCCCAGTATCGTATTGAAATTAAGCAGGTAGAGGCTGAAAATGGCAGTTCGCTGGCTGCGCCGATCGCTACGATATTTAAGATGTCTGGTGGACCTAAAGTAACAGGGGTGTCAGCAGGGGCAAATAGCGTAGCCCGCGCTGCACGAATTATCGTGACGTTCGACCAGCCAATTGATGCCGGTACCGATATTGCGAAACTGGCACGCGCTCAAGGCCTCGCAGCTACCGTTACCAAACAATCTGACACACAGCTCGCGTTTGCCATTCAAGGGGGCGATTGTACTGCGTTTAGTCTCACTATTGATAAAGGGGTTAAAAGCGCTTCAAATGGCGAACTATCGAAGGATGCCTGGAATTTTAGCTCACGAACGATCTGTGGTACGTCATGGAGTATTGGTACCTCTGTAAAGGGCCGTCCAATTATTGCTTATTCATTTGGAAGTGGTGCGACGACTATCCTCTTTACGGGTGCGATTCATGGCTCAGAACCGAGCTCATATTCAACTATGCTTGCCTGGGCGCAGTACCTCCAGGCTAATGGTAATATCGTGCCGGCTAATAAGAGGGTGGTGATTGTACCAAATACGAACCCTGATGGCATTGCGGCTGGTTCGCGTAATAATAGTCGAAATGTGAATCTAGGGCGTAATTTCCCAACCGCTAACTGGAAAGCTGCCATCGAGACAGCCAGCGGCGTATTGCCCACAGGTGGTGGTACCTCGGCTGGCTCTGAGCCTGAAACCGCTGCGCTGATTGCTTTAACTCGTCAACTCCGTCCGCGGCTTGAAGTCTCATTCCACGCCCAAGGAAGCCTCGTAGGGGCTAATAAATTTGGTGATTCGGTGTCGATTGGTAATGTATATGCCAATACTGTTGGCTACCGTACGATGTACTATGATGCTGAGGCGGTTATGGGGTATCCGATGACTGGTGAGTACGAGGACTGGATGGGTGAGGAAATGGGTATTCCGGCGATTCTTATCGAGTTACCAACAAGTTCGGGAAACTATCTTAACTCTCAACTGAATGCATTAAAGAAGATGATTAATCTTTAGGAGAGCTGTATATATGCTAGTAAGCCACGAACGGATCGCCCGGGCAAGTGAATTTTTCTATCAGCATGAAAACGATTCGCAGCGTCGTATTGAAGAGCATGAACAGGAGATCGAGAAAATCGCCGGTTATGAGGGCGCACTGGCTGTTCCGGCTAAGGAGTTAATTGGCCTTGTAGAAGAGGATCTTGCAATGGTGCGAGACGAGCATGCATTAAACTTGACTCACTCAAACGTCTTTGCGGCTGGAGCGCGGGATGTGTTGCATGAAATAGCACTCGAGGAAGCTCGTGAAGCGGTAGTAAGTGCTTACGAAAGAGGACAATACGACATCTAATAGATAAAAACAGCTAAAAAATAAAAACGGCCCGTCTCGCAGATCGGGTCGTTTTATTTTTGCGTGTCGAGATGTGGTGGGCGCTTGCAGACTTCGCTAGAGGCCTGTAACTGCGGGCCGCGCTCGACGGGTTGAATCTTGTCTGTTTTTGATAAGATTCAAACAGGTGCATAGCTATAATATCGCACAACGTGAATAAGTGCAATAGTAGCATAAACATAATACTGTAAAAGTCGCAATAATTATTAAATAATAAAAAAACGCTTGTGTAAAACTTGACAAAAAGCCTATGCTATGCTATTATCAAAACATACACATCGAGGGATAATATCGTATGTGAGGTATAAACGAGGGTTTCCACGCCAAACGGCTAGTGGAAATCTTTTTAATTAGTGAGGATAACTCAAATGGCAGGAACAAAAGAAGGCGGCAAGAAAGCTGCTGCTAAGAACCTACAACGCGACCCAGACTTTTACGCAAAGATTGGTGCAAAAGGGGGCAAGAACGGCCACACTGGCGGTTTTGCTGCAAACCCTGACCTTGCTCGTCTTGCAGGTGCTAAAGGCGGACGCATTTCTCGTCGCCGCAAAACTGACGCGTAGTCAGCTCTACGACCGCTCCCGTTGAGATTCGTCTCAAGAGTCTAAAAACACCCCTTCTCATAAGGGGTGTTTTGTTGGGAGTAACTATTTAGTATACCGACGCAGAGCGCAGAGCCGGGCTTCGTTAACCCGCCAGGTCTGCGAACAGGCGGGACAGGTGTACATAGCGGTGTCGCTCTGATACCCATTCGCCGAACAGTTCGGACAGGTACTGCGGGCATGCAACCAATCTCGATACGTATCGAGGTGGTCTTGGATGATATCCTCACTTAATTCAACCGTAGGGTCAGCTAAAAGATCGGGTGTGGCGGCGGCGTATTCTTGAGCCTTTTGCCAAGCGGCGGTCTCCATGGCGATAAGCTCAACGTCACGGCGATAGGTTTGATGACCTAAAAGCGCGTGTGATAGTTCGTGTAATAAAAGCCCTGGCGCATGAGGGAGGTCAGGCGCATAGAAAATCGTCTGTTTACTAGGCGACCAAGAAAATTGTTCAGCCTCTTCGAACGAAAGGGTAGGGTGAGCCTCTTTAAGCTTTTGGATCAGCAAGGACATCGAGTGCGTAGTAGTAGCATCCATAAATTACAGCCTCTTCAGGGTGCTTGGCTTGAACAAGCTTAGGAAGTGGAATGTGGTCTGGAAGTTTTTCTTTTAAGATGCCCTTTAAGTCTTCCTCGTACTGCTTAAAGTACGTTCCAATACTGCCACCAATGATAATCATGTCGGGTTGGATGATCGGAATGACAGCCAAAAATCCGCGGCTGATACGGTCGGCGATTTTACGCCAGGTGCGCTTACTGTGAATGTCGCGTGCGTATTTTCCATAGGTGTTATAAATCGCTTTTCCAGAGGCGAATGTTTCCCATTCACGGACGACGCCGTCGTATTCGATGAGCGCACGACCAGCTTCGCTGTGGCGAAGGCCTGGGTCGATCTTACCGTTTGTGACGACACCGCTTCCGATACCAGTACTCACAGTGACATAGAGGCTTGATTGTGGCATTGGGTCGCGTTGACGGGTTTCAGCGAGGCCGGCGAGGTTGGCGTCGTTCTCGATATAAATTGGGGCTTTTCCAAGCACACCCTTCATTTCACTCGCGAGGTCGAAGTTTCGCCAGTGCAAATTGTTACACCAGACCGCTACACCGTCCTTAATGATGCCGGGTAGGGCGATGACGACGATGTCAACCTTAGAGGGGTCGAAGAGAGCCTTGAGGTGAGTGGTCAAGGTTTCAACGTACTCCGACCGATTTGAAGGGGTCGGGAATTTAAATTCAGTTGTTATTTTGCCGTTTTCTGTATATCCGGCTATAAGTGTTTTTGTTCCGCCTGTGTCTACTGCTACTATCATGGCCTCAGTATAGCACGCGGTACCAGTGTAATTATGTGATGAAAAACACGTGTGGAAAAGTCGGGCCCACTAAGGTACAATAGGGAACATTAACGGGAGACAAGACCATGGCGGTACGACTAACACGAGCAGGGGTGGCGCTCACGGTGGGAATTATTATTTTAACTGGAATGATTGTCGGCGGACTGTTTATATTGAAAAACAGTGGCGAGCAGGCACGTCGCGAAGATGCTATTGAGGTTGCTCAACAAAACCTTGAAAAGCAGAGCGATAACGACACAGCTCTTAATGAAGGTACACCAGATAAAGAGCCCGAGGCAGATAAATCAGGTGACGCTGGCAATGAAACAGCTCCAGAAGAAGCACCGGTAACAGGTACCTCACCGGCACCTGGTGCGCTCCCGCAGACAGGCACGGGCGACACTATCCTGGCACTTCTTGCTGTTGCCGCTTTGGCATATGCCGGTGCATCGTACTATCGATCTCGCCACGCTGCTTTGTAAGCACTCCCTAAACTGGACTTATATCCCTTTCTGAGGTAAAATAGACAAGATCTACGAGAAAACCCTATCTTACGTGTGTATTCGTGCATGGCGCTCCTGAAGCGGAACGGAAGGCCGGGGCTTTCTCGAGAAATACAAGTAAGAAGGGAGTCTTAAAAAGACTTATGGCAAAAGCCGCAATAACAATGGATGAGCTTCTCGCACAAGAGGACGCAAATCTTAAGCAAGTAACACAAGGCGAGGTAATCGACGGAAAGGTTCTTACTGTACGTAAGCACGAAATCCTTATCGACCTCGGTCCACAAGGTGTTGGTCTCGTACCACGCCGCGAAGTAGGGTTCTCACGCGCTCTAAACGAGGGTGATGAAGTATCAGCAAGTATTGTTGATCCTGAACTTGAAAACGGCTACGTTCTCCTCTCACTTCGCAAAGCTGCGAAGGACAAGGGATGGGACGAAGTTATCGCTAAACTCGAAAGTGGTGAAATCATCGACGTTACCCCATACGACGCCAACCGTGGTGGTCTCTTGGTGGAATACGAAGGTGTTCGTGGATTCCTTCCTGTTTCACAACTTTCTGCTGAACACTACCCACGCGTAGGCAGCAACGATAAGGACGAAATTCTTCAACGTCTTAACGCCCTTATCAACCAAACCCTTAAGGTTCGTATCCTTGATGCAGACCGCAAGGCAAACAAGCTTATCTTCTCTGAGAAGGAAGCTGTTAAGGAAGGTCTCGCTGCTCGCTTTGAAAAGCTCGCAGTTGGTGACTCTGTAAAGGGTGTTGCAACTGGTGTTGTAGACTACGGTATCTTCGTAAACGTTGAAGGTATTGAAGGTCTTGTTCACATCTCAGAAATTAGCTGGGAGCGTGTGAATAACCCAAGCGACTACGTTAAGGTTGGCCAAACTATCGAAGCGAAGATCATTGCTATCGACAAGGACCGCCTCAGCCTTAGTATGAAGCAACTTACCGAAGACCCATGGCTCGGCGAAGTCGACCAATTCAAGTCTGGTGAAACAGTTGAAGGTACGGTTACTCGCATCACTCCATTTGGTGCATTCGTACAAATCAGTCCAGCAGTTGAAGCTCTCGTTCACGTTTCTGAACTTGGCGACGGCGACAGTGCTGACCCAGAAAAGGTATTTACTCTCAACGAGCGTAAATCATTCGTTGTCCTCGACATCGAAAAAGACAACCGCAAGATCTCACTTGGTCTTCCTGGTTCAAAGAAAACTAAGTAATCGGTTGGTACTTGGTAGCTGGCAGGTAGTTACGCACTACCTGCCAAACACCAACTACTAACAGCTAACCACCATAGAAGTGGAAAGGAGCATCGGCATGGCAGAAAAAGTTTTGTCTATTGGCAATTCAATTACAGTGGGCGAACTCGCTGATGTGCTTAACTTACCAGTAACTACCCTTATTGGGGAGCTATTTAAGAACGGCATCGCCGCAACTATTAACCAACGTATCGACTTTGAGACGGCGACAATCATTGTTGACGAGCTTGGGCTTGATGTTGAACTTCAGAAAAAAGAATCCTCAACGGGTAATGGTGAGCGCCGCGTACGCGAGCTCTCTGATAAAGCCGTTGACCGTCCACCGATCGTTGCGGTGATGGGTCACGTTGACCACGGTAAAACAAGCCTTCTCGACTCAATCTTGGGTCAAAAGGTTGTTGAAGGCGAAGCGGGTGGTATTACCCAGCACATTAGCGCCTATCAAACGGTTCGTAAAGACCGCTCAATTACGTTGCTCGACACCCCTGGTCACGAAGCCTTTGCAGCACTTCGTCAACACGGCGCGACCCTTACTGATGTTGTTATTATCGTGGTTGCAGCTGATGACGGTGTGAAGCCGCAAACTATTGAAGCGATTCGTTTCGCACGTACCGCGAATGCGAAAATCGTTGTCGCCATCAACAAGATCGACAAAGAAGCAGCTAACCCACAACTTGTTAAGACTCAACTTGCGACTGAACACAATTTGAACCCAGAAGAATGGGGCGGTGATACGGTGATGGTTGAGGTAAGTGCTAAGACCGGTCAAGGTATCGATAAGCTCCTCGACATGGTGCTTTTAGTAGCTGATATTGAAGAACTTAAGGCTGAAGTTGATGTTCCGTCTGAAGGTCTCGTTATCGAATCACACATGGAAACGGGTCGCGGTGCTGTTGTTGGTCTCTTGGTTGAACAAGGTGTTTTGAAGCCAGGTTCATTCCTCGTGGCTGGAACTGCGCACGGTAAAATCCGTACCCTTCAAGACTTTAGTGGTAAGGCGTTAAAAGAAGCTGGTCCATCAACACCGGTAACAATCACTGGATTTAAAGAAATTCCACAATTTGGTGACATTTTCGAAGTTGTTAAGAATGACAAAGAAGCTCGCGCGAAAGCTAACGCGGTCCGCATAGAACGTGAAGCGAATGCTGCAAGCACCAACGTGACCGGTGCTGACCTTCTTAAGCTTATGACCCAAAAGCATGAAGCGGAAGACTTTAACGTGATTGTAAAAGCCGACGTACAAGGTTCACTTACCTCTGTCATGGACAGCTTGAAGTTAATTGAAACCGGTGGGGAAGTATCGCTTCACATTGTAAGTAGCGGTGTCGGTAATATTACTGAAAACGACGTTCGCCTTGCGGCCGACGGCAAAACAGTTATTTACGGATTCAACGTAGACTTACCGCCCGCAGTGAAGCAACTCGCAACACGCGAGCGCGCTGAGGTACGTATTTACCGCGTCATTTACGAACTTCTCGACGACGCTAAGAACTCGATGGAAAAACTCCTTGCACCAGAAGTAGTAGAAACTGAAATCGGCCAGCTCGAAGTTAAGGGTGTCTTCCGTACCCTTAAAGACGAAGTAATCGCCGGTGGTCTTGTAAAGAGCGGTAAGATCAATCCTGGTCTTTTGGTCCGCATGAAGCGCGGCAAGGGCGAGAACGCTGAAGTGCTTGGTGAGGCTGAAGTTACTAACCTGCAACGCGAAAAAGTCGAAGTTAAAGAAGTCTTCGAAGGCGATATGTGTGGACTTAACCTTAAGACGAACAAAAAAGTTCTTCTTGAAATCGGTGACACACTTGAATTCTTCACCCGCGAAGTAGTTGAACGACACTTATAAGAGAGAGTGTGGGTGAATATTCAAAAAGCTTGTGGTAACGCAAGCTTTTTGTTATATTAGGCGGGAAAAGAAGCTTCAAAAAACAAAAAGGACAAAACAATGACAGAGCAAGCGCCAAGCGGCCTATCAGCACTCGATAAAGAGCGCGCTAAACTTGAGAAACAGCGTGCCAAGCTTGATCATCAAGAGGATGTATTGCGACGAGAGGAGGCTTTCGGTAAGTATGATGATAACGTCACCCCTGCTGAAGGTGAGGTAACGTACGAACAATATCTTGGGCAACGACCAGCCGAAGGTGTTATTCGAGATGGGGATGGTTTCCGGCATGCTCAGTCAGGTAATTTCGCATCCCGAGAGCAATATGAAGCACAGCTATCTCAAGTAAAAGCTGCCGATAGTGCCCGCGAGAATAACGAACTCGAGAACGAGGGTATGTACGAAGTACCTCAGTACGATGAGATGACACTCTCGGAGCTCGCTCAGGCTGTAAACGATGCCCAATACCTTGGTGACCGCGCCGCTGTTGAGCAGGCTCGTGAAGAAGCACAAGAACGCTTTACGATGGAGATCGTGAACGAAGGTGACGATGATGAGTCGTCGGAAGCTGCTCAAGAACGATTTGATAAGATGATGCATCGCTTCGATGCATTAGTAGAGTCGACCGTTACGTATAACGGTGAAAAGGTGGTCAAGGGCGACGCATTTGAAGGCCCTGGTGGCAAGAAAGTCTTTGAAGTCGTTGATGCCGACGGTAAGATGCACCTTGTCTATGAAGGTGAACTTACCGACACTGCTCCTGTAGAAAAAGTACCGGTTGAAGCTCCTGTACTTGTTCAAGAGCCTGCAGTAGAAGCACCTGCGCTTGTCGAGCCGGCACCGGTTGATGGGGAAGTTCATCTTGAAACTACCACTGATGAAGATGGTAAGCAAGTAACTCGGGTTTCTGTTTTGCCGCCAAAAGATACTCCTGTAGAAACTACGGCACAAGTTGATAAAGTTGAAGATGTTCAAGAAAAAGGGGATACAAAACAGGCCTCGCGTGTTGAAAGAGTTAAAGAACTCTTTAATAAAAAGGGCGGCCTCCGTGAAATGCTCGGTATGAAATACTGGGAGAAGCGTTGGCATAACCGTCAAAAGCAAAGAGATCAAGTGCTTGATCATGACGTTGTCGAGACCGACACCCCAGAAAAAGCAGAAGCTAAACGTAAACGCGGTCGTTATATTCTTCTAGCGGGAGCTGCCGCGGTGGCTGCGCTTGCCGCCGGCACTCTTGTTGGCAACGTGGTAAAAAGCCATGATGCACAAGAAGCCGAGCCTACCGGAGTGCTTCAGACGCCACATTTTACTGAAAGTACAGTACCGGTTGAAGCTGAGGTACCACCAGTA
This sequence comes from uncultured Candidatus Saccharibacteria bacterium, assembly GCA_963517285.1. Taxonomy (GTDB): domain Bacteria; phylum Patescibacteriota; class Saccharimonadia; order Saccharimonadales; family Saccharimonadaceae; genus Microsaccharimonas. Next base: position 512,365 of record CAUQDN010000001.1, on the reverse strand, counting down.
GAGGCGCCCGAAGTAGCGATTCCGCCGGAAGTCTTTAATATTCCGAGTGGTGGCGGTGGTGAAGAGCTTTTTGAAACAGCAGGTATCGACCCAAGGGTTTGGTATAACAACGAAGCGACACTTCTTGCTCAATTCCCTAATGACTTCTATCTTATGAATGACGGACATGTTGGTATTGCGCACCCAGGTATGCTTTCGCAAGGCGCACAAGATTACATTCAGAGTTTAAAGTAAAAAGGGGCGGAAATGTACGACGAAGAACAAATCATTGAACAATTGGGAATTCAAAATTGGCCTGAAGACAAGCGAAATGAAGCTGTAGAAATGGCAATTTATAAAATCGGTGAAGCGACCACGAGCCAGCTGACCGAGCAGCAATTTAACGAATACCAGGCGATTGTCGATGACAATGAGAAGGTTATTGATGCGTGGCTTGCGGCAAACGTACCAGACTACAAAGAGTCTCCAGTCTATAAAGAACTTGAGGCGGGGTATGACGATGATCCGGAACAAAACAACCCGGCAAAGCTTTTCGCGTCGATTGCATGGATTCAGGTAAATGTTCCACAAATCCAAGATATTGTTGCCTCGACGCTTGAAGCCTACCGACAAGAACTCGCTACCTAGTGGAGTCTTAAGATAACCTGGTATAATAGAGACAGTAAACAGGAAAATTTTTTGTTATGTTTCAATTAGACGACCAATTCTTACAAGATATCGGCCTTGCCGATCTTCCGGACGAGCAGAAGGGCCCGTTCCTTCAACACGTCTATGACCAGCTTGAGTATCGAGTTGGCGTACGACTGAGTGAGGGGATGACCGACGCTCAGCTCGAAGAATTCGAGTCGATTATTGATCGTAAACCTGAAGTTGTTCAGGGCTGGATCGCGCAGTACGCGCCAAACTACACCGAAGACCAGCTTTTCGTTAAAATCCAGGCCGCTACTGGTCTTGCACCAGATGATTTCCAAATTAAAGCCGAGTACGCCGCAACTAAGTGGCTCGAAGTAAACCGCCCTGACTATCGTGATGTTGTGGCGCGTACGCTCGATGAGCTTAAGCAAGAAATCTCACAAGGTCGCGACGTGATTCTTGGCACTTCGCCTGCACAAGCTTAACATTCATTTATAAAAATAACCCGGAAGTACCGGGTTATTTTTTTGCCTTATAGCCGTTGAGGAATGATTTAGCGTCCATAGTTTTACCACTCGGGCCAATCAGCTCATCAATCGATAGGTAGCGACCATCGGCGCATTCAACGTCGAGTACTGATTGTGCGGCGCTCGTGACGTGTGCTTTTGTAATGACAAGTGCCTGCTCGCCAATCATTGCTTTTGTCTTAGGAAAGGCAAGATAGGCGCGTATGCGTCGTTCCGTCTGTTCGGCTGTGAGCTTGGCAGGGTCGAGGATAGCATCATCTTTTGAAAGTAACTTACAGTACGTTGCGATGTCATCGTTTTGCGGGGTTGGCTGCAGTGATCCACTCATAATAAGCGGGAGGGTGTGGCATAGTTCCTGTGCGCCAAGCTCACCAAGCTGTATTTCAAGCTCTGGTGCGGTTTCGGTATCGTTCAAACGAACGAGTACCTGGCGATATATCGGTCCAGCATCCATAGCGGCGCTCAGTTGCATGATTGTTACGCCGGTTTCAGTGTCGCCATTCAGAATAGCTGATTCAACCGGAGAAGGGCCGCGGTAAAGTGGCAAGAGCGACGGGTGAACGTTAATAATACCAGGTGAAAATAGGTCAATTACTGACTGAGGGATGATCTTACCGTAGCTTACGAGTACGCCAATTGGTGCGTCACCATCTTTGGCAGTGAGCGCTTCCACGAGTTCAGTAATTTCGGTTACTTTAGCTGGTTGCCAGACGGGAATCTTATGTGCTTCGGCGATTTCTTTAACAATAGACTTCGAAAGCTCACGCCCACGACCTTTGCGGCTGTCGGGTTTAGTGACGACGGCACCAATAGAGAAGCCCTTGTCGATGAGCTCACGGAGCGAGATGGCGCTGAATTCATCAGTCCCAAAGAATATGATTGTCTTTGATGTGTGTGTCATAGTCGAGCGGCTCCAATTCACCACGTTCGTCGAGGCGGTAAAAGGCTTTTACGTTGTCTTTGATGTGGTCGATAAATACGATACCGTTAGTGTGGTCAATTTCATGCTGGATTACGCGAGCGAGGAATCCATCAGCTTTGAAGCGTACTTCTTGGCCGTCGATATTCGTAGCACGTACACGGACTTTGCTATAGCGGGGAACTTTTCCGTAGATATCTTTCACACTCAGGCAGCCTTCGTAATCCTCAACAAGGTGGCCTTCGTACTTCACGATTTCCGGGTTAATAAGGGTAGTGAAGTCGTTATTTTCTTTGTCTTCAAAGTCACTGCGAATGATAACGACTCGGCTGAGCGCATCGATTTGTACAGCAGCAAGAGCAGCACTGATTTCGTGGGGGCGAGATGCCTCCCAGTCGATAGCGGCATCAGTCATGTCTTTAATAAGCTTCAACGTTGCATCATCAATCTCACGCACCTTTTCAGATTTCTGGCGGAGATGGTCGTTAGGAAGGGTGATGATGTCGTCTTTTGTCATTGGCTTAAGTATATCAGAGGTTGATAAGGGGTGCAAAGAGGTGAATGTATTATTGCGACGACATCTGCAGCCCAAGTTGAACCAGGCGCTGAGGCCCTGGTGAAACGTGGCGCGAAGCCGTCTCGCAATGGTATATTCACCTCTTTGCTTATGTCCCCCTGCTATAATAGAGGTAATGAAAAAGATAACAGCTGAACAATTCCAAGCACTCCTTGCTGAGGCTCCTATTAAGCCGCGTATTAAGCGTGAGGTTCGTTTTACGAATAGCATCTCGCACTTAGATGATGAGGCATGGGAGCGGACGGAGATTTTGCCGATTTCTGACAGGGCAGGGAATAAGGGCGTACTGTTATTGAAGGCCGATGACAACAGCGTGTTTGTTGCTTCGTACGAACTGTCGCGAGGAATAACCAGCAGTACCGGTAAAGCTCAGCCGATCATTTGTGATTTCTGCCGTACGTGGCAGACGGGAAGTCGGTCGGGCAGTATTACGATCGACAAACCTGGTCGTGATACGGGTTCAATTGGCTTTTTGTGTTGCGCTGATTTGCAGTGTAGCGGTCATGTTCGCAATTTAACTTCCGCTTCGCACACATCGCGTTCGCAGCTTCGTGAGGACATGACAATAGAACAGCGCGTAGCTCGCCTCGAGGGCCGTATTCAAGAAATCAGCAGTTTACTTGGTCTGACACCGGTAACGATTGAATAGTTATAGTAAGCTCGACGGGTCGAGATCGGCTTGCCAGTGGGTTGGTGGTAAATAGGCGAGCGCTTGTACAAGTGCGTCGCGTCGAGGGCTCTTGAGTGTGAGCTGCCAGCGATAGGTGTCATGTCGACGCTCATAAAACGCGGGCGTCGGGCCAAGCACTTCAATGCCTTTAGGGAGCTTTTGGCGGAGTTCGTTTGATAATACTTTGGCGTTTTTAATTGCCGCCGCTTCTGTTTTGTAGACGTCGGTTAACTGCAGCAAATAGCGGAATGGCGGAAAGCCACCTTTTTGACGCTCCTTTAGCGCATACTCGTAAAAGCCTTCGTAATCTTGCTTCAAACCAAATTGAATCACCGGGTGAGTTGGCTGGTATGATTGCACGACAACCGTTGTGTCGCGCTCGTCGCGCCCAACACGGCCGACCACCTGCGCGAGGAGTTGGAACGCTCGTTCAGCCGAGGCGTAATCTGGGAGGGCAAGGCCACTGTCTGCCTGAATAACACCGACAGTATGTAGTTTTGGTAGGTCGAGGCCCTTGGCGACTACCTGTGTGCCGATAGCAATATCAATCGTACCCTCGTAGAGGTCTTTATAGCGTTCATTTACTGTTTCAGCAGTTGTGTTGTCGCCATCGAAGCGAGCGATAGTGGCTTTAGGGAAAAGACGACGGAGTTCACTTTCAATAAGTTTCGTGCCGATCCCTTTATGGATGATGTCGGCAGAATGACACACGGGGCAATCGGTAGGAACTTTACCTTTAGTATCACAAATATGGCAGCTGAGCGAGAATGTATCGGCGTGTAAAACCAGTGGCACAAAACAGCGCGGACATTCAGCGGTCCAGCCGCAATTTTCACAAAGCGTCGTGCTGGCACTGCCTCGGCGGTTATGGAAAATAAGCGTTTGTTTACCCGAAGCAATATTGTATTCGATCTGTTCGATAAGTCGGTCTGATAAAAAGCGATGCTTTTTGAAATTCTCGCGCTTTTTCATATCTACCAATACCGTTGTTGTTGCCTTTGCGTTGCCACGAGCGCGCCGGGACAACGTGATGATAGGTGAGCCGTTTGCTTCGGCGACGTAGCGGTCGGCAATGAGTGGAGTTGCGCTTCCTAGGACAACACGTGCACCAGCTTCTTTACCAAGCACGCTCGCAGCCCGCAGCGCAGAGTAACGCGGTGCTTGTTCTTGCTTGTAACTCGGTTCGTGTGCTTCGTCGACGACGATTGCACCCAGGTTTGGGGCTGGCATGAAAAGAGCGGAGCGCGGCCCGATAATAATGAGAGGATCGGTAGCATTGAGGGCTTTCTTCCAGGCGACATGTCGTTCTGCTTCGGTCATGTGGGAGTGGGTAATAATAATGTTCGGGAACTCGTGAATGAACTCATCGACGACTTGGCTTGTCAAACTAATTTCCGGAACGAGTACAATTGTTGACTTACCATCGGCGAGAGTTCGGCGAGCGAGCTCTTTATATACCTCTGTTTTTCCTGACCCGGTAATGCCCTGCAAGAGGATAGTCCCACTCGGCGTATCCATAATTTTGTTCACCGCTGACTGCTGATCTTCGTTGAGTACAATTTGTGTTCGAACTCGTGAACTCTCGTGAAGTGTCTCAGCTTTTTCACGGCGCTTAGTTGTCAGGCCACGCGGCAGGACCGTTTGTAGAACGGTCGCAAATGGAGTGCGGTAATACTCACTCAGCCACAGCGCGAGGCGTACCAGTGGCGCTGGCAACGGCCGAGGCTCAATAATCGAGCTCACAGGCTTTGTCTCGTACGTAGGTTTTGACACTTCTTTAACTACTAAGCCATTTAACGTCTGCTTGCCAACGGGAATCGTCACTAACTGTCCAATAGACAGAGGTTCTTCCGACTGATACGTAAAGGCAGAAACTCCACTCCTAACAATCTTCGTCGGTGCAACCTCATAAAACTTCATATCTTTAGTATATCAGCAGGAGCAAAGCACCTCGCTAGATACATTTTGAGTCTGGCTTCGCTCCGGGTTCGACAAGGGCCTCAGCGCCTTATCTCGCTCGGGCTGCAGAGGCCTCAAAATATACCTAGCGAGGTGCTTTGCTCGTGATAGAATAAGCATATGTATTTTGAAAGCCGCACCCACGCTGGGCAGTTACTTGCTGCGCAACTTTTCGAGAGGTACCGCTACGAGAACTGTGCGGTCATTGCTTTAGGTGACGGCGCGGTCATTGTGGCTGAACAAATTGCGGCGCAGCTGCACTGTGTGCTGACGATGCTTCTTGTAGAGAATATTGAGGTGCCGGGTGAGAGTATGAGTTTCGGCAGTGTCTCTCAAACTGGTAACTTTACTTATAACAGCGAGTTTTCGTCTGGAGAGATTGAAGAATATACCAGTGAGTTTCATGGCTACCTCGAAGATCAAAAGCGCCAGGCCTTCCAACGCATCAACCGTCTTATCGGTGACGGTGGCTTAATTGATTACAATATGCTGCGCGACCATACGATTATTTTAGTAAGCGACGGGTTTGCCGACGCAGGTGTGCTTGACGCAGCGGCCGACTTCTTGAAACCAATCCGAATCCAACGGCTTGTCATTGCGGCACCAGTCGCTTCAGAGAAGGTTGTCGACACACTTCACGTTGTGGCTGACGAGCTTCATATCCTCGACGTAAAGACAAATTATTTCGATACAAATCATTACTACACAGACAATGTCATCCCGACTCACGAGGAGACAATCGAAAAAATAAACAAGAATATCCTCAATTGGCGTTGACCAGTGTGGGTGAAAAAGTGTAGAATAATTATCAACAGGTTCTGAGAGGCCATTAGTAAAAAGGGGAAGCATGTTAGACGTTTTCATTACATCTCGGGTGCGGCGCAAGATTGTTGTTGTCTATGCCAAATATCCTGATTTTCATACCCACGTCCGTGGCCTTGCTAAGCTTATTAAGGAAGATCCAGGTAACATTCAGCGCGAACTGAAGCGCCTAGAAAAGGTCGGATTCCTACTGAGCGAGCGTCAAGGAAATACTAAAATTTACGCAACCAATAAGCAATTCCCAATCTTTAAAGAGTTGCAAAGTATTGTCATCAAATCGCAGCAACAGGCCGCTCGTCCTAAGCGTGCTTCATCTGACATCGCTTAGTTTCGCCGTTAATCACAGAGGTAACGATGGATTTATTTAACCGCATTCTTAACGCCCGGGGTATTACAACGGAGAAGAAGGCGGTTTTTTTATCGCCTAATTATGACGCCAAGCATGACCCGTTTTTATTGCCCGACATGCAACCGGTCGTAGACCGGCTCGTTGAGGCTCATGCGAACCAAGAACACATTACTATTTATGGTGACTATGATATCGACGGCCTAACAGCGACAACTGTACTGCTTGATTCGTTCGCATCGTTTGGTTTTAATCATGTCGACGCCTTCATTCCTAATCGCTTTACCGAAGGGTACGGGCTCACTGTTGATGCAATTGAGCGTATTGCCAAAACGGGCGCGCAGCTTATTGTAACGGTGGACTGTGGGAGCCTCAGCCATAAAGAAATTATTCGCGCCAAAGAACTTGGCATGGACGTGATCGTAACCGACCACCACAACGTTGCACCCGAGCAACCGCCAGCGGTCGGAGTTATTAACCCAAAGCGACTTTTACAAGACTACCCAGAAGAATATGACCACTATGTCCTGAAGTCAGATTCAAAACTAAGCGGCAAAATTTATCCGTTTCTTGATCTGCCTGGTGTGGGTGTGGCTTTTAAGCTTGTTCAGGCGCTACAGACGAGGCTTGATGGACTTGAACCGGGCCAAGAAAAGTGGCTGCTTGATTTAGTAGCGCTGGGAACGGTATGTGACGTAGTGACGTTGGTTGATGAAAACCGTACGCATGTATTTTGGGGCCTAAAGGTTCTAGCGCGGACTCGTCGTCAAGGCCTGAAGGCGCTCATGGCAGTTGCTGGTGTGCGTTCTGAGACAGTGAACGCTCGTAGTCTTGGATTCTCTCTAGGGCCTCGTATGAACGCCGCAGGGCGTCTTGAGACGGCACAGTACGCACTTGATATGCTGACTGCCGAAGATCCTATGGATGCATTAAAATTTGCTCGTCAGCTCGATGAAATGAATCAAGCGCGCCGCCGTGAACAGGATGAAATTTTGAAAGAAGCGCTTGTTCAAGCAGAAGAACGTAGTGATGATCCGGTGTTGGTTGTGAGTGCGCCAGGCTGGAACCATGGGATTGTTGGTATTGTTGCGGCAAAGCTTTTAGAGCGTTACCAAAAGCCAACCTATGTACTTGCTGAACATGGTGAAGAAGCGAAGGGTTCTGCGCGCAGTTACGGTGATTTCAGTGCCGCTGATGCGATTCGCGCAGCTGACGATATTATCACGAAGGGTGGTGGGCACAAATTAGCGGCTGGCGTCACGTTGCCAACAGCGAATATCGACGCCTTCAGGAAGCGCGTTAACGAGTTTTACGTTCAACAAAAACTTACTAATCAGGCGGCCCTGTTACTGCCAAAAGCAGATACCGACGCTATGCTCGCAGAAGTCACTGAAGACCTTATTAAAATGATTGAAACACTCGAGCCGTTTGGGAGTGGTAATCCGCAGCCAATCTTACGTACTGAGTTATTAACTGTGTTCGGCGTGCGCCGGATGGGAGATAGTGGGCAGCATGTGAAACTTACGCTGAAAGATACCAGCGCGAAATCAATCGATCTTATTGCCTTTAACGCGCCTGATTATTTCTTTGTCGATCACGGCACGTCTGTCGTCGTGTGGTACGCGCCGGAAATCAATGAATGGCAAGGAAGGCGCAGCGTCGAAGGTCGACTGCTGCACCTAGAACTCGTCGGGTAAGTACTAACTTTTCTTAAACAGCGTCGAGAGTTTCAAGTTTTGCGAAAGCTCAAGCGCACCTAGCTTGAAGGCGCGAACCGCGATCCAAATACTTACCACCATAAAGACAGTCATAGTCGCTAGTGCAAGCCATGCTTCGCCAGTACCCAAGTTGCCGACCGTATTGCGGATAAGCGTCACGACAGGAGAGGTGAGTGGGAAGTATGTTAAGAAGCGAACAACAGGATTTTCTGGGTCGGTCGCAATCATCATGATGAAGTAGAATGGTACGAATGCGCCGATGAAGAACACTGACGAGAAGCTGTTGGCTTCTTTGGCGGATGGAGTAGCGGCGGCTGTTGCGGTCATGAAGCCGGCAAACATCAAGAACCCAACAATGAGGAAGGCGGCGCTGAAGAAAATTGTGAGCGGATCAAAAACGATTTTCGTAATATCAATTCCGAACGGCAAGCTGATTTCAGCACCAAATTGTCGTGCGACTAAGTAGGCGACACCAGCGAGGAGCGCGAAGAACGCGATTTGAGTAAGTGTTACAAGTGTCACGGCAAGAAGTTTACCGAGAATTAAGGTGCGTGGCTTCACGTACGTAAGTACCATTTCCATTGAACGATTTTCTTTTTCTTCGCTGACGCTTGCAAGCATGTAGCTCACCGAGAAGGCGAAGATAATATAGAACAAAACTACAAACAAACCAGGTGCAATGTACTCATTAAAGCCGGCTGATACTTCACCATTCTCGTAAATTACTACATCGGACGAAGCTCCTTCCTGGGCGAGCATAATTACTTCTGAAGAACCAAGTGGCAAGAAGAGACTCGTCTTAAGGAGTGTGTCGGCGAGGGTTGAAACGCTACCCATCATAGTGATGTCATTCGAGCTAAGGTAAAGCTTGTAGGTACGGTCTTGAAGCAAGTTTTGCGGGTAGACAACGAGCGCCTCTTTTTCACCAGTACGTACTTGTTCGCGAGCAGCTTCAAGCTCGCTTGCTGGAGTGAGTTCCAGCTTAGCGCTCGCAACAACATCTTTATTAACCAATCCGCTTTCATCAACGATGAGAACGTTTTTCATGTTGTCGGCCATTTCCTTGATGCGGTTTTCGGTCGATGTATTACCAAGATATACCAGCGCGAATACGATAGCGAGAATAACAGGAATCGCAATCATCATTGCCCAGAAGCTTGGTTGTTTAACAATTGTCAGGTATTCGTGACGGATAACAGAACGTAATTTAGACATGGGCTACCTCGTGGCTTTTTTCTTTGTAAATTTGTACGAAAATGTCTTCGATAGACTTCGATTTGAATTCTTTCTTTACGGCCGAAACGGTACCATAGGCCCGTGCCTTACCATCTTTTAGGATGAGCAAGCGGTCGGCGAGACGCTCAACCTCTTCCATGAGGTGGGTAATATAAATGACCGCAACGCCTTTTTGTTGAAGCTCGTCGACGATATCGAGCAGGAGCTTACGGTTTACCGGGTCGAGACCCTTGGTTGGCTCGTCGAGAATAAGCAGTTTTGGGTTACCCATAATAGCAACGCCGAGTTGAATTTTCTGCTGCTGTCCACCGGAAAGCTTTTTAATTTTTACGTTTGCTTTATCGCTCAGTTCGACGCGCTCGAGGAAGGCGAGCGAGAAGGCGCGGGCATCATCACGGGTCATACCCTTAAGTTCGCCGAAGTAAATCATTGTATCGAGTACTTTAGAACGGGTGTATAAGCCTCGTTCTTCAGGCAAGTACCCAACCAGAGGTGCGGTTTCTGGCGTAAGAGGTGCACCGTCAACAAATAAAGTTCCGGTGGTTGCTTGATAAATACCGAGTAGGGAACGAATAGTGCTCGTCTTACCAGACCCATTCGACCCAAGAAAAGCGAAAACTTCCCCCGGCATCACATCAAAATTTAATTCTTTTACGATTTGCTTCTCCCCGATGGTGAGGCTGAAGTCTTTCACTTGTACGATAGGCTTCTTCATGCTTATGAGTATACAGAACCTGAGCGTCAAATGAAAATGAAAGAGGTGACTTGCTAAAGAGTCATTCATCTGTTAAAATAGCGTAGATATGGTACAAGTAACACGTAAAGACGAACGCGAAGCGAACGAAAACATCATTCGTCGTTTCAACCGAAAGGTGCTGCAAAGTGGCGTTTTGGCTGAGGCCAAGGCTTCTATGCGCTTTTCAAAGGACATCAGCAAGGTTGAGCGCCGCAAGAAGGCGATCATCCGTAAAGAGCGTAAGGCCGACAAGCTTGCAAAAGCTCGTCTTGGCGTACGCTAGTCTACAACTAGGAGTAATCGATAGTGGCTCTTAAGGCACAAATCGAGAACGACACGAAAGCCGCTCTTTTGGGCGGCGATCGTTTTCGTGGCGAAGTATTGCGCGGTCTCAAGGCAGCTATTCTTAACGAAGAAGTTGCAAAGGGCAAGCGCGATGAAGGTCTCGATGACGCAAGCATCGAACAGCTTATTGCTCGTGAAGTGAAGAAGCGTCTTGATAGCGTTAACCAATACACTGAAGCTGGTCGTCCTGAACTCGCTGAAGCCGAGAAGGCGGAGGCAGATGTTCTTAGGGGATATCTTCCAGAGCAACTTTCTGAAGAAGAGATCAAAAAGACCGTGGATGAGGTAATCGCTCAACTTGGTGTCAGCGGCCCACAAGCTATGGGGCAAGTAATCGGCGCGGTAAAAGGCAAACTCGGCAATGCCGCCGACGGCGCGACAGTCGCCCGACTGGTAAAAGAAGCGCTGTAATTTCAGCGCTTTTTTAGTGCAGAGTATATAAAAAATAAAGATGAACAGGGTATCATAGACACATGATTGTATTTTTCGGTCCAGCAGGTGCTGGTAAAAGCATGCAAGGGCAAATTTTAGCGGCTCGGCAAGGCTGGCGCTGGCTCAGCGCGGGTCAGATTCTTCGTGATACCCACGATCCTGAAATTGTTCAAATTATGCACGAAGGCAAACTCCTTCCGCACGAGCTGATTACTCGTATTATGGGTGACGCAATTTCTAAAGCCGGTGACATCGACCAAATTATTCTCGATGGTTTCCCACGCGAAATGGCTCAAGCGCAGTGGCTTGTTGATAGTAAAACCGATCACGGCCGTGATATCGGTCTCGTCGTAGTGCTTGAAGTACCGCGTGAAGAGCTTTTGAAGCGCCTGGCAATTCGTGGTCGCGCCGACGACACTCCTGAGGCTATCGATCAACGCCTTGCTATTTACCGCCAAGAAATGTACCCAATCTTAGGTCTGTTTAGTGATCAACATATTCCTGTTGTTCATATCGATGGTGTCGGTGCGGTAGGTGAAATCCACGACCGAATTTATGCCGAACTTAAAAACCGAGGACTTGCTGAATAATGCAGAAAGTAAAAACTGACGCTGAAATCCAAGCAATGCGCGAAGGTGGAAGGATCCTGGCGCACATCTTTGATGATCTAAAAAAACAAGTGAAACCGGGTGTCAGCGAAAAAGAGCTCGACGCCTGGGTTGACGCTGAAATTAAAAAACGCGGTGCAATCGCCACCTATAAAACGAGCGAAGTAAACTTCCCGGCGGCAATTTGTATTTCTACTAACGAGCAAATCGTGCACAGCATCCCAACCGATTATGTGTTGCAAGAAGGCGACGTAGTGAGTTTCGACCTCGTTATTACCTACAAAAACATGAAAACTGACAGTGCCTTCACGATGGTAGTAGGGAACAAGTCGAATGGTGTCCAAAAACACCTTATTCAGGCTACCGAACAAAGTTTGTACGCTGGAATCGATGCTATTAAAGGGCCGGTCCGTGCCGGCGATATTGGTGCGGCAATTGAAAAGGTGCTAAAAGAAGCAAAAGTTGGTATTATTCGCGAACTCGTAGGGCACGGTATTGGCCACGAAATGCACCAGTCACCAGATATTCCAAACTACGGGAAAAAAGGTAAGGGCCCACTACTTAGCCCCGGAGACACAATTGCGATCGAGCCAATGGCGACGTTAGGCGGCGAAAAAATTACCACCGAAGATGACGGCTGGACGATTAGTACCTGGGACGGCAGCTTGGCGGCACACTTTGAACACACTGTACTTATTACCGAGGATGGGGCGGAGATTTTGACACAATTATGAATGTAGATCGACCTGATTTCCTTGAAGCCTATAATGCAGTAGAAGTGCCAGCGCCAATCGTTTCTACTGAAAGTCCTGACGAGGAAGCAGACGAAGCGGTCGATACATTTTTCCGAAGCGTACAAAGTGCGCTTGGACTCGGCGATCTTACTTATAGCGAATTATTCGAGCGAGTAACGCGCCCTATATCTAACGCTTCCGAAATACAGCAACGACATGAAGTCCAATCAGATAGTTTAGAAGTTTTTAGACGCCGTGGTGGCCAGGTAATCGCATCGGTATTGCGTATCAGTGAAGCGCCAGAGTCTCAGACAATACGGTTCGCGAAATACGAGCCGACCAAAGAAACCCAGCAGATGATTCGCGACCTGCAGTACCTGATAGATATCAATCACGGTCTTGAATAAATCTTTGGGCTTGTCTAACACCTACCACAAGCGGTATACTTAGGCCTATGCAAGAGTCTTCTTCGTATGCTGTTGGTCTAGATATAGGAACTACAAAAGTGCGCGCCGTTGTGGCGCATGTTGATAGTTCAACCGGGGTACCTACTATTGTAGGTATTGGCCAAGCGGCAAATACCGGTATGCGCAAAGGGGTGGTAGTAAATCTTCAAGGCCCTGGCCACGCAATTGACGAAGCGTTAGGCGAAGCGGAGCGCATGAGTGGCTATCAAGTTCACGGCGCAACCGTAAGTGTTAACGGTGCTCATATTCTTACAACCCATGCCGATGGCATGGTAGCAGTCAGTGGCATGGACCACGAAATTAATCCAGACGACCTTGACCGTCTGCGCGACGTTGCGACCACTGGTAAGGTACCAGCAAACCGCGAAATACTCGATGTTATCCCGCATGCTTACAAGCTTGATGGACAAGATGGTATTAAGGACCCGCTTGGTATGACAGGAACGCGCCTCGAAATTGACGCGCACGTCGTATCGGCGTTAACTCCATACTTAGTGAATGTTGAAAAGGCAGCTGATTCTGCTCAAGTTCAACCACATAACGTTGTACCAACCGCTATGGCAGCCTCACGTGCAGTACTCAATGAGCAGCAACTTGAAAACGGTGTTGCTGTTATTGACCTTGGTGGCTCAACAACGAGCATCGCTGTGTACGAAGAAGGCGACCTTCAGTATGTTGGTGTCGTACCAATTGGTGGAACGAGTATTACGAACGACCTCGCAATCGGCCTTAAAACTGACCCCGAAATCGCCGAAGAAGTGAAAGTAAAGCACGCCTGCGCACTCGGACACAGTGATACTGAAGAGGTAAGCGTTAAACGTGACGCCGAAACATTCACATTTAAAACTGAAGAAATTAATGAAATCGTTGAAGCTCGCCTCGAAGAAATCTTTGAGGGGATTCAACTTCACCTCAAGAAAGCCGGCCGTGCTGGCCGTCTTCCTGGTGGTGTCGTTCTGGTTGGTGGTACCTCTAAACTCAAGCACATGGCTGAATACGCCAAAGAAGCGCTTGGTTTGGCGGCTCGCCTTGGGCAACCAGCTGGCTTTGGTGGAGTAGCAGAAGATATCGACAAATCTGAATTCGCAACTGCTATTGGTCTTATGCTTATCGATGTAGAGCAATCAAGCCAAAGCAAGCCTCGCGGTGGTAGTGGCGGCACTAAGTTTAAGGCGCCATCTGGCAAAGAAATTAAGGGTAAAGCCTCAAAGATTTTCGGTTGGTTTAAACCGTAACAAACGAAAAGGCCGCCGATAGATTCGACGTATATTGAGCGGATGCTCAATGCGGAACCTTTTCGACGGCCGAAGCCTAGGTGTCTGACTGGGTCAGCTCGAAATCAGTTGGTCTGGGGTGCCATCTGCGGCTTCCTGATGAAAGCGGCGATGGCGATCGCCAGACCCCCGATGAAGGTGATCCAGGAGAAGATGATGTGTGCGCTCAGCGCCGTCGGTCCCAGCAGGCGCTCGCGACCGCCGATCAGCCCGAGGATCCAGGCGAACGCAAAAGCGCTACAGGAGGCGCCGAACCAGGCCCACAGCACGCTGAATCCGCGCTGAACCCTGGACTTGTCCCGGTTCTTGGCGCTGTGCAGCGCAACGAGCGGGCCGACGAACGACCTGGCGTACTCCAAGGTGACGAGCACCAGGAGAATCCATGCGATGACAGTCATCATACCTCACAAATCTCGAAGGAAAAGAACACTTTCTAAGCTAAGTATTATTATACACCAAAATAGCAAAAAAGTCAATTTTAGACTAGTAAAATACTTGTTCGAACACATAGGTAGTTGCATCTTGCTACCTCGTGGTATACTAGTACATAACAGATAAGCGAATTGGGGAGAAAGACAGGCATGCCTGAAGTAAAACCGAGTGACATCCAGACCTTCGCCAGCATTAAAGTTGTTGGAGTCGGTGGTGCGGGTGGATCTGCTGTAAACCGTATGAAAGAAGCTGGCCTCGCTGGTGTGCAATTTATTGCTATGAACACCGATGCTCAGGCGCTTCATAACAGCAAGGCTGATATTAAAATTCACCTTGGACACACCACTACTGGTGGTCTTGGTGCCGGTGCCGATCCAACTAAGGGTGAAGCAGCTGCCAACGAATCTCGCGATGACATTCGCCAAGCTATCGAAGGCGCTGATATGATCTTTGTAACCATCGGTGCTGGTGGTGGTACTGGTTCGGGCGCTGGTTATGTAGTAGCTGAAGTAGCTCGTGAACTTGGCATTCTTGTAGTCGGTGTTGCAACCAAGCCATTTAGCTTCGAAGGTGAAAAGCGCCGTCAAAACGCCGACTGGGCAATCACTCAGCTCCGCCGTCACGTTGACACGCTTATTACCATTCCTAATGATCGTCTCCTCCAAACTATCGACCGTCGTACGCCGCTGCTTGAAACCTTCAAAATCGCCGACGACGTGCTTCGCCAAGGTGTTCAGGGTATTTCTGAACTTATTACCGAACACGGTCTCATTAACCTCGACTTCGCCGATGTGAAGGCGATTATGAGCAACGCTGGTTCAGCTCTTATGGGTATTGGTCGTGCTAGCGGCGACAACCGTGCCGCACAGGCTGCACAGCAAGCTATCGAATCACCACTTATCGAGGTTTCTATCGATGGTGCCCGTGGCGTTCTCTTCAACGTTACTGGTGGCTACGATATGAGCATGTCTGAAATCCAAGAAGCTGCTGAAATCATTACCAGCGCGGTTTCACCAGATGCTAACATCATCTTCGGTGCGACCCTTAAGCCTGAAATTGAAGACGAACTCGTTATTACCGTTATTGCAACTGGCTTCGACTCAGCGTACTTCCAAGATGAAGCGCCTGCGACCGAACAAGCCGACCCTGTTATTAACGAACGTATGAACGCAGCAATCGACGAAGAAGTTAAGGAAATCGACATGAACCTTGACCACAGCGAAGCAGCAGCTATCTTCAACGAAGAGCCAACCAACAATATGTGGAACCAAACCGTTGAAGAAGACGACGAGTCTGATACACCGGCCTTCCTTCGCCGTCGTAAGAAAAACAAGAAGAACAAAGACGAATCTCAAAACGAGGAGGCGTAAGTCTCATGACAAAGATAGTTATTGGCGATAGTCGAGTGATTGAATCTCGAGAGGTGAGTGACGGCGTTACGATTCGCCGTCGCCGCGAAGCACCCGACGGTACTCGTTTTACTACGTACGAGCGCATCGAAAAGCCAAACTTGGCTATCGTGAAGAAGAATGGTGCTCGCGAGCTTTACGACCGCGAGAAGCTTTCGACTGCCATCAAACGGTCTGTCGGCAAGTTCTTCAGTTCGGAAGTCGAAATCGAAGAGATGATCGACGTTATTGAAGACGGCCTCTACGGCCTCGGCGAGAGCGAAATTTCTTCAAAGCAAATTGGCGATAAGGTGCTCGATGCTTTGGCGGAGCGCAACGAAGTAGCATATGTCCGCTTCGCAAGTGTCTACCAAGAATTCAAAACCCTCGACGACTTCGTGAAGATCCTCGAAGAGCGCCGCCAAAAGAAACAAGCGAAAGCGGCCTAAGTATATGCGCGTCGTAGTGATTTACAAGCGCGAAACCGATTATGGACGCCAAGTCGAAGACTATCTTTTTGATTTTAAGCGCCAAACCGGTCACGACCTTGAGGTCTTAAATCCTGAAACTCCAGAGGGAATTAGTTTCTGCGAAACCTACGATATTCTCGAATATCCAACAGTTATCGCCCTTTCAGACGCTGGTCAAATGCAAAATATGTGGAGGGGTCTGCCACTTCCAACCATGAGTGAGGTAAGTTTTTATGTCTAAAATCAAACAGGTAAAAGAGTTCTTTACACACGAAGATAAGAAAATTCGTGATGACCGCTGGATCTTCCTAAGTATGTTGGTTGGAGCAGTATTGAGCCTTATCGCTGCTTTCGTACTGTCTGTTGAAGCAATTCAAATCGCTAAAAACCCCGACGCTGAGCTGAGCTGTAGCGTGAATGTCGTGCTTAACTGTGCAACCGTCGCCAAGCACCCATCGGCTGAGATGTGGGGCTTCCCAAACAGTTTTCTCGGGCTGATTGCTGAGCCAATCGTTATTACTGTTGCGATTGCCGGTTTAGCTGGTATTAAGTTCCCACGCCGCTTCATGTTTGCCGCACAAATTGGCTATGCGCTCGGGTTCGCTTTCGCAATTTACCTGTTCTTCACGAGCATGTTTGTTATTCAGGCGCTCTGTCCATGGTGTCTGCTCGTAACAGCTTCAACCACTTTCGTATTCTTCTCGATTACTCGGTACAATATACGTGAAAACAATTTGTATTTGCCTAAAAAACTACAGGCCGCCGCACATACGTTTGTTGAGAGAGATTACGACAAACTCGTACTTGGAGTGCTCGTAGTCGCACTTATCGCAAGCATCTTCCTTAAGTACGGCGAAGCACTGTTTGCCTAAGAGGTAAGCTTTGGATAAATCCATTTACGATAGCACCGCCGATCGCCTACGGGCTTACGGGGTATTTTCAGAAGAGACGATTAAAAGAGTGGCGAGCGTGGCAAAACGCCAAGCTAGCTATGCGACGTACCGAGACTTTTTCAAAGACACAGGAGTTTCGACGCCAAAACTCCACCAGATGTCGAAAAGGCGAGGTGTACCGGTGATTGAGATTGCGGCTCAACAAAAGCAGGTGGGCACAATTGTTATTCATCTGCCAATGTCGAATCCGCTCGATGAAAACCAGCTGTATCACATCGCTACGGTAGCCGCTGCACTGCCGAGGTATCATATAATCGCATTCGGCAACCCGAGTGGAGCGCCGTATCACTTTAAGCAGCAAAACGCGAGACTGTGGCACCTGCCGGCGATTGCATTTACAAATAGGCGCCGGGCCCTCGTTGCGCCTGAAATTGATTATTTACGCACCCAGCGCATTACCAAGGCGCATCATGTCGGCTATTCCTATGGCGCGCATAAGGCGTTGATTGAAAGTGGTTACCTCGAAGCTCAGGAGGTTGCGTCACTCACGCTCATCGACCCTGTGGCGCACTCGCGCGGCTTTCAGCAGCTTATCCACGACTTTAGAAGTACATTCACACCAATGGGGAAGTATGTCGATAGGACACAAATTGAAAGTTATTTCGAAGCACGACGAGCGGCGGCTAAAACCGAGCACCACAAGCGAGCACTTCGCCGACCTATCTCGGTGGCTATTGGTATAATGCTGGCTCGGTTAGATTTTATACCTACCCTTAAAGAGGTGCTACGGAACAATTCCTCACTGCGAATAACAGTGGCTTGGGGCACCAAAAGCGAGCTCGGCAATGATGCGCATATGAAAACAAGTCTGCATCAATTAAGTCATAACAATTCGGGACGAGTGAAGGCGCTGCGACTTAAGGATAGCGAACATGCTCTAGCAAATGATATTCATTTATACGCTGCAATTGTCTGCGAAGCCCTCCGCACCCCTTAAATCTTGCCGCTTACGGTGATGAGTGATAAAATGTATTCAGAAACGTTTGAGTGGTTATCAGCCACGAGTTTTGGAAAGAACAGTTTTTGTATTCATATATCTGCGAGGATGTAAAAACCTACTAGACTCCAACGCGATCCCGGCGTCACGGCGGAACAACGAAGTGCTGAAAGTTATATCCTTTCGGAAATCGGATGGTACCACCCCTTACGGGGTTCCGATGGACGAAGGGATTTTTATATGTTAAAAAACAAGGAGCAGCCCATGGTCAAGTTCAAAGCCGGTACTCGTCGACGCGCCCTCGAGTACGAAAAAGACATCGTCAATTACTGGAAGGAAAACAAAACCTTCGAGAAATCGATCGACTTCCGTCCGAAAGATAATTCGTACGTCTTTTATGATGGGCCTCCATTTATCACCGGTGTGCCGCACCACGGAACGCTCCTGAGCTCAGTAGTAAAGGACGCGATCCCTCGGTACCAAACCATGAAAGGTAAGCGAGTCGAGCGTGTCTGGGGTTGGGACTGTCACGGTCTACCGGCTGAAAACTTCGTCGAGAAAAAACTCGGCATCCAAGACCGCCACGAAATCGGTACCAAAATTAGCCTCGCTGACTACATCACTACTGCGCGCGAAAGCATGGTGCAAACCTCTGGTCTTTGGGAACACACCGTCGACCGTATCGGCCGATGGGTTGATTTCAAGGGTGCATACAAAACCATGGATAAAGACTATATGGAAAGTGTCTGGTGGGCCTTTAAGCAGCTTTATGAAAAGGGTAAAATCTACGAAGGTGAAAAAGTCCTTATGTACGACACTAAGTGGGCAACGCCACTCTCTAAAGCCGAAGTTACGATGGACGCCGGCGCGTATGTTGATGTGACCGACCCGAGCGTGTACACAAAATTTAAGGTAGCTCACGACGATAAAGGACTTATTAACGGTGGCAGCCCAGTCTATTTCTTGGCTTGGACAACCACTCCTTGGACACTCCCAGGCAACACGGCGCTTGCAGTCAATAGCGACGTTGAATACGCCGAAGTCGTCGTAGATGGAGAGCGCTTAATCCTGGCAAAAGACCTCCTTGATAAGGTACTGACCAACGAAAAGCACCAGCCACTCGGCTACGATATCGTTAAGACATTTAAGGGTGCAGACCTCGTTGGCCTTCGCTACGAACCGCTCTTCGAAGACCGCGGTGAAAACGCACACCAAGTGTGGGCGGCCGACTACGTAACCACCGAAAGTGGTACCGGTATTGTCCACCTTGCGCCGGCGTATGGTGAAGAAGACTTCGTACTCGCCAAAGAAAAGGGCATTCCTGTGGTTCACGTACTTGATGAATACGGATTGTATACAGAAGGCGAGTGGAAGGGCCTCGATGTTTGGGAAAACAACAAAGCAATCGCCAAGAAGCTTAAAGAAGACGGCGTCGTCTGGAAAATCGACTACATCCGCCACGAATACCCGCACAACCCACGCACCGGCCACCGGTTGATGTACCGCGCACACCCAAGTTGGTTCTTTGACGTCGATGGTCAGCGCGTAGAAATGCTCGAAGAAAACAGTGCTCACGTCAACTGGTTCCCAGAACACATCAAGCATGGTCGTTTTGAAAAAACGATCGAAACCGCACCAGACTGGAACCTCAGTCGCGACCGCTTCTGGGCAACTGCGATGCCCGTTTGGAAGGGTATTGATGCTGACGGCAACGAACATATAAAAGTTGTTGGGAGCTACGCCGAGCTCAAAGAACTCAGTGGTGTTGAACTCGAAGATTACCACCGCCCATGGGTCGATGACATCACCTTTGAAATTGACGGTGTGAAATACTCACGTATCGACAAGGTGCTCGACTGTTGGTTCGAATCTGGCTCAATGCCATTCGCGCAGTTCCACTACCCATTTGAAAACGTCGAAAAATTCGAAGCTAATTTCCCAGGCGACTTCATCGTTGAATACGTCGGCCAGGTCCGCGCCTGGTTCTACTATGTACACGCTGTAAACGTTGGCCTCTTCGGTCACAATGCCTACAAAAACGTTATCGTCACCGGTAACGTAGCTGGAAACGACGGTCGTAAGATGAGTAAGTCACTCGGCAACTTCACCGATCCAAACGAACTTATGGATAAGTTCAGTGCCGACTCACTGCGCTTCTTGCTCCTTTCAAGCCCGCTGCTTTCAGGTGAAGACTTCGCACTCCAAGACAAAGAAGTGGGGGATATCGCCCGCAAGCTCAGCATGGTCTGGAATATGTACGACTTCTTCACGATGTACGCTGAAGTCGACGGCTGGGAATTTAGCGGTGAGCTCGTCGACCCATCAACCGAAACCGACGAAAACGGCGAAGCGCTCCTGCAAAACCCGCTCGACCAATGGATCATCAGCCGCGTTCACCAGCTGATTCAAACAATTGAAACCAACATGGATGGCTACGACGTCGCCAGCGCCGCTAAGCCAATCTTGCCATTCCTCGACGATGCCTCTAACTGGTATGTGCGCCGTTCGCGTCGCCGTTTCTGGAAGTCAGAAGACGACACCGATAAGAACAGCGCTTACAAAACACTCCACTACGTACTCGTTCGCCTCAGCCAGGCAATCGCACCATTTGTGCCATTCATGGCCGAAGAGCTCTACCGTAAGCTGACTGAGGGTGAAAGCGTTCACCTCACCGACTGGCCAGAAGTTGGTCACGTCAACGAGCTTGTACTCGAACGCATGGCGCGCACCAGGAAAATAATCGAACATGGACTTGGCCTACGAATGCTTAAGACTGACAATCAACCTCAAGTCAAGGTACGACAACCTCTTTCATCGTTAACTTACACAGGTGAAAAATTAGATGAATTCTATGAGAATATTATTGCCGAAGAAGTTAATGTGAAGGATGTTATTAATGAACATCCTGAGGTTGAAAGTTGGGGCGTCGAAATTAATAAAAACCTTACTCCAGAGCTTCGCCGCGAAGGCATGGCCCGTGAAGTGGTTCGCCACGTTCAAGCGACTCGTAAGAACGCCGGGCTTAACGTTGATGACCGTATTGTACTCAATCTGATTTCAGGTAACGAAGAGCTCCTCGAGGCAATTCGCGAGCATAAAGACAGTATTTACGCTGAAACACTCGTAGCCGAAGAAGGCAACAGAAGCCTCTCGTATGTTAATGAGGTGTCAGTGGAAGGTGCTGATCTGACGATTGAGTTAGAAAAAGCGTAAAGAATCCAACACAACAGCCATAAACGCCCGGTATCTACCAATGGTACCGGGCGTTTAGAACTATTGACTTTTTGAAGCGATTATGCTATTATTATTTAGCTCGAGAAACGAAAGTGAAAGGGGAAGGCGATGGGGCTGGACAAGCCGTACATCACCGTTCTCACCCGTGCGCTCAACTTGATTCAAGAAGGAGGGTTCTCGGCCGCCGACCAGATGGTAAACAACTTTTACCACCGGCGCAAGCACAGCGCGAAGGACTACATGGCCCTTCTGCGCATCACCCGGTCACACCCGGCCTTTATCGAGGCTGACGAGGAGACCAAAAACCAGCTGGCGAAGATTCTCTATCTTCTGGACAGGAAGAACAACCACTCGTACAACGCGATTTACGTCGCCGTTCGCAAGGAGGTCACGCCCCACGGGGCCATGCGCCTGTTTTCCATCGAGGAAAAGAGAACCCCAGCTTTGTAGCCGCCCAACATTTCGGTGTTCGGGCGGCGTTCTCTATATTGACTTTTTGAAGCGATTATGCTATTAATAATGTTACCTATGTTACAGAAAAGTCCAGAATCTGAGCCACATACGGTCACGCCTCACAACCGCGACTACTCGATTCTGCACGAACACCGCCGCACCGACGGCAGCTTCAAATCTATTGAAGAGCTCGAAATCGAATACGTCGAGCTCACCGACAAGCTTATTTACAAGATGACTCATGGTGAAACGTTCTCACATAATGGAGAACGCATCCACGAAGTCCCTACAAAAGTAATCTTCCTTGATAAATCAGCGCGTCCATTGGCATGGCTCGTGCGCGACCTTTGGACCACCCTAGCCCCAGAGCCAGGGAGTGATGAAATTCCTGAGCAACCTGACTTTAAGTTTCTTAACATCGATCGTCTGCAGTGGAAAGATCAACTCGACCCTAACGGAACTGATGGCTACGACGTAAGTCGCCTTACTGACGAACAAATCGAAGGGCTTCGTTCAATCTTTAACCCGCGCCACGACGGCTCATTTGATGCGCCCAACGAGCTTGATGACCAAGTTATTATGATCGTGGACGAGGTTCGTGCCTCTGGTGCAACGCTTGATATTGCTCAGTCTATTATCAAACGAGCCTTCCCAAGTTCTAAGGTATTCGGTACGCACTGGATGTCGGGCATGGCTAACCGCAATGGTGCAACCGGCAATGCCGATGTACCGGTATGGTACCGCGACGACTCAACGAACATTAAGTTTACATCAGGCCGCGGTATCGGTAACCGCCTGAGTGAAAAACAAATTACGCACCCGTCACAGTACTTCTTAAGTACTCGTTTGCCAGAAACCGACCAAAGGGCACTGCGTCTTCGAGAAGACTTTAAGACACTTCGGAATGCTGTGCAGGATGGGGAAGTGCCGTATATTCCGTTTATCGATCGCGAGGATGCCGAAGAGCGTTCAGAGCGTATCAACGGCCGTCCGCTTACTCAGGCCTACATGGCCCGTCGGGCAATCCGCGAAGCCGATAAGGACCGTTAATAACAAAAGAAGCTCTCATAATCGAGAGCTTCTTTTAATAGAATTTCGTACGTTACGTCTTAATTTCAACGCCACCCAGCAGAACGGAACCGGTCAGTACAAGTACTGGCGCTTTGTCGTCATCGTTACCTTGGGCTTTATTTTCAACGCCACCGGCAATTGAGGTTGCTTTAACGATCACTTTCCAGTCGCGAGGGACGCGGAGTTCAACCCCACCGCAGAAGGTGAAGACGTCAAGCGTTGCTTCACCGCTGAGCTTTGCGTCGCGGAGGTCGAGCATTGCTCCGCCAAAGAGAGCGCTTACTTTACCACCTTTGTAATTTTTTGAGCGATTGCTTGTTTCGGTACCGCTAAAGAACACCGCGATATCATCGCTGTCTTTCGTTGTGGTATCAATTTTTGCGCGGGTACTGTTATTTATCAGGATTGAAAGTCCAGCGCCAATGACGATGATTGGAACGATGAGTGAGAAGAAATCAAAATCGACAACTTCGAGGTTGCGAAGGAGGCTAAGTGTACCGATAACAACGAGAATAGTTGCCCAAATGTAGTTGCGGCGCCAGTCGCTCACAAGAATAAGCAGCCCTCCTAATATGACGAGCAGCGGCCACCATTCCCCGAACCAGCTCCAAAATGAGAAGAGATTTAAGGCGTCCAGGAGTGCGCCCACACCAACTGCGGTGATGATAATTCCTGTGATTATTCTGATAAGTGTTTGCTTCATGGCTCCAGCGTAGCATTATTGTCGAGCGTCGTCACTTGTAAAAGTAAAGTAGGGTAAAAGGGGATATTGACTTTTTATACCTTTTATGCTTAAATAGTTGCATACGATTTCAAATACAAACATATCGTTAAAAAAACTATAGAAATTTAGAATCATGTCATTATACGAATACTTAGAGCTTCAACCAATTGACCCTCAAGAAGATGGGACGATTAGCGAACTCGACCAATACCAAGAGGACGAAGTCATCGACCTTACTCAAGATGAAGACGGTGAAGTACTTGCGCGCGAATGGGAAGAAATCACCAACGCTTTACACCAGGCGGACGATAACCATTAATGTACGAACCAACTGACGAAGAATTCGACCAGCTCATTACTCGTGCTATGGACGAGCTTCCTCAAGAATATATTAAAGGGCTCGACAACGTCGCGATTTTATACGCCGATGAGCCCGATGAGCACCAACATCAGAAAGCCCACCTTGATGATAGGCATATTTTGTTAGGACTATATGAAGGTATTCCGCTAACCCAACGTGGGGCAGGGTATACATTTGTTTTGCCTGATAAAATCACCTTGTTCAAGAATGCTTTGCTGGCTATTTCGAGCTCTCCCGAGCAATTTTATGAAGAAATTAAACGTTCACTCTGGCATGAAATCGCTCACTATTACGGGTTAAGTCACGCCGATATGGACAAGGTGATGAATCACCGAAGCAAAGACGCTCATTAACGAGCCCTTAACGCTCATGGTATAATAGAAACACGTTCATAGAGTATTGAGTGTCAAAGTGGAGGGCGCGCTATGGGAAAAAGAACGTGGCTTGTTAGTTTACGAAGTGTAAAGATTTCTGTCTTTGCGCTGGCCGTTCTTGGCGTGTCATTAGTTAGTTCATTAGGTTACTCTCGGCCCGCAAGTGCTGAGAGTCTTTTAGGTAAAACGCTCGAATGCGTTGTGACGCTCTTTATTCCTCAATCGTGCCGGCCAGCAGCCGCACCGTCTAATTCGCCCGCTCCTGCACCTACTCCTGCGGCTGAACCATCTCCGGCAGCGACCGGGAATGCGAGTGAATCGGCAAATGGATCGGTTGCTCCACCGCCAGCTTCCACTTCAACCGCCCCAACTACTCAGGGAGTAGAATATACAGCACCGCCAGAACTTAAACAGGCTGAAGAGCTGCAAGCTATAGAAAAAGCACCCGAGCTCCCGGCGGCAGTGCATCACCGTTCGTTTAATTATGAACCGATGGCGTATTTAGCGTACATGTATGGAGTGAAGGGGGCGAGCACGACCGCTGCGGCGTCGGAAAATGAGGTTATTGAATCGACCGCTAACGGCTGGCATATTTTGGGAATAGCGTGGTATTGGTGGTTGGTGGGATCGGCTGTGGTGGCGGGTGGTGTTGCCTGGCTACGAAAGGCTAACTATAAGCGTGATCTCAGTATTGTAAAAGAGGGGTAGCGGTGTTACAGTTAAGAAAAATACAAAAGTTGAGATTTGTATTAACAATTTAAACAGGTGCCAGATGACTGCAGGTGGGGGTAGTTATTTTTTATACCGAAGGAGAATCCATGAAGCTGACGTTGCGAGCGAGAGCGCTTGGTAAAAAATTTACATTAATCTTTACTGCATATGTGTTGGCGGTGAGTAGTTTGACGGCGAGTGTGCCGTTTATTTTGTCTAAAGAGGCGGGGGCGGTTTCAGACGCATCATACACAGCTACGGCCCTTACTGGCTGGACTACCGACCGTACGGCCCCATCGGGTGGATACTCAGTAGAGAGTAATTTTGCTGGCAAGCAAGCGATTAAACTTGGTGTTGATGGAACGAAGATGGCTACAAGTAGCTTTTATCGATATGAGGGTGTAAAGACATCTGTTGGTAAAAAAGATAGCGTACAAGCGAGCCTATACGTTGACAGCGACTGGCTTACAAAAGATGCAAGTGCCGGACTTTGGGCTGTTGGCGGAGACGGTTCTGCGAACGCGACTGCATATCCTATCGTTTCCTTTACTCACGCTGATGGAGTGAATGGTTGGCGAATTTGGAATAGTAGTGGTAGCTGGACAACTGTCGCGGCGGCTTATACCCCTAATGCATGGAATACAATTGAGCTTACAATTAATAAAGCAAATTCAACAAATATCGATGTGTACATCAATGGTGCATATGTTGGACAGAGTACGGGAGGCGATCCCACAGCCTATCTTAGCGAGATCATCCTTAACAGTTACAACTATGGAACAAGTTCATATGCCGTTCGCTGGAGCACTATTCAAACAGGTAACTATAAGCCGGCTGCTCCAGTGGGACTAGGCTTTTTCCGTGGATCAACAAATACGGCAGTTAACGCTAACTCAACCGTTAATAATACTGATATTCGCCTTCGTTGGGGTTCAGTACCAAATAGTGAACGATACCAAATTCGTGTCACCGCCCCAAACGGTGCCCAGCAAGAGAATCGCTATACAGGACAGACTTGGTTCGACCTCAATGACACCACACGACATGGATACTTCAGTACCCAACAGGGTCAGTGGACCTACGAAGTTCGCACTAAAGATGCGACAACACTCGTATGGTCGGATTGGTCTACTCCTATTTCACTCTCTTATGATTCAGTAGCTCCAACTGTTTCTGGGATTGAACAAGTTTATGAAGATAAAAATGGCCCGCGCATTAATGTAACACTTACATTTAATGAGCCGCTTAACCCAGCATCACTTCCTCAAGGATGGTACGCAGTCAGTGGTTCTGGAAATACAAAATTTGTAAAAGCATTTTATTCTACAAAGATTCAAGCGGTAACCTTTACTGATGTAGTTGGCAACCCGGGTTCGTATAGCTTTACGGTTGATATGACTGCGCCTGGTGGAACATTAACCTATAGTCCAGCTGTACTTACAAATCAGTCCGTGAAGGCGACACTTGCAACAACTGAACCAATTAAGGTAAGCTCGTTACCCGCTGGTTGGGCAAAAGTAAATGATTTTACTTACGAAAAAACGTATGAAGTAAATACAACTGAAACAGTAACACTCGAAGACGCTACTGGAAACAAGGCCACTCTAACTGCTACAGTTGACTGGATTGATAAAACTCCTCCTACGGTAACGGTTAAGAATGCTCCGGATACACTTGGTTCAGGCCCATACCGTAAGGTTAGCTTTAAACTCTCTGATACTAAGCAAGTCGATAAAGCTGCAGTAAACAATCATGTTATTGAACTTACGAACAGTACGCAAAGTGACCTAAATGGTATTACTGTAGGTAAGATGTACGGGGTTGCCGGTAAAAACACAGTACAAGTATGGGATGTAGCAGGAAATGTTACTACCATTGAATTCGTCCTTGATGTTACCGCACCAGACGCGCCACTCAATGGCAGTCCTGCAGTTACAACTTCAAATGATTTTTACTTTACATGGGATGGAGTAAGCGCGGGCACGGGTACTCCAATTGTTGAGTATCAATTCCAATCATCAACTTCAAACACAACAGAGGCTGGTTCACTCATAAGTGCTTGGAAGAACTGGACTGACTATGCTACTCCTGAGCAAAAGCAGCTCACAACTCCGACTATCCATTCTGTAGGTGCTGGTGACGGAACTTACTTCTGGCAAGTACGCGCAATTGACGCAGCTGGGAATGTAGGTCCTTGGAGTGATGTATGGAAGACTGTAATTGACAGTAATGCGCCTGCTATTGCAATTGTTAACCCGGGTATGGCGTATGCCCTTTCGGCACCTCTTCTTACTGGTACTGTGGATGCCGATGCGGTAAGTGTAGATATTACTATCTACGATAAAGATGGTGATGTTGTTGAAAAGGGGCCAGCCGATGATTACACCCCTGGTCAAACTACTTGGGGGTACCATGTAACTACAGACCTACCGAATGGTGCGTATACGGTCGTAGCTAATGCAAAAGATATGTATGGAAATGGTCGGGATGCAGTTCCTGTAAACTTTACAATTGCAGTTCCTGTGGTTACTGGTCCGTCAGATACCGAAGACCCTGACGAGGAGCCGATTGTCGATAGTAGCGACCCAGAAGAAGAGCCAGATACTTCAGAGCGTAGCGACAATCTTAACTTGGTAAACGGTGGTTTGCCGCTAACTACTTTCGGTGCTCAGATTCTTGGTGTTGCCGACACTAACGCAAACGATAGCAACAACGATAGCCCAGGTGAGCCAGAAGTCGAAGGTATCTCAACCGCAAACACCCTCGCGGCGGCGGCTGAAAACACCGACGGTAAAGCCTTTGGCCTTGCATGGTACTGGTGGCTTCTCATTATCGCAGCTGTTGCGAGTGCGATTTGGTGGCTCGTAGGCGCGGTTCGTAATCGTCAAGCTGAGTAGGCAAGAGCAAACAAACGCGAAAAAACAAGTTATACCATCAAAGTCCTTACGTTTGTAGGGACTTTTTGGTATACTTTAGGTAATCGTGACAGCGAAACAAAAACAGATGAAAAAACCGGTTGCGGCTCGCTCTAAAGTATCGAAGCCTGTTGTTTCGCGTGTTAAAAATCATGCCAAAAAGGTATTGGTTCCGCACAAGGCTAATGAGTTTCGTCCGCATTTAATTCGGGCACACGGGCTCATTGCAGTACTTGTGATAGCGCTGGTGGCACAAATTACGTACGGGTTTGCGACGACTGGTCACCTTAGTGTTTTAGGTCGGGTTTCTAACATTCAAACAGCCGAACTGCTAACTGATACGAACGTAGAGCGTGAAGCGGCGGGGCTCGAAGATTTACAGCTCAACGATAAACTGAGCCAAGCAGCCTTTTTGAAGGCGCAAAATATGTTTAGTGAGCAGTACTGGGCACACGTTTCACCGAGTGGTACGCAGCCATGGAAGTGGTTTGGCGATGTCGAATATAACTATAGTTTTGCAGGTGAAAATTTGGCAAAGAATTACCCAACCGCGCAGGCAACGGTAGATGCCTGGATGGGTTCGGATACGCACCGAGAGAATTTATTAAAGGGCGAATATAAAGACGTTGGGTTTGCCGTGGTTGATGGCGAGCTTGATGGCGTTGACACTACGCTCGTTGTTGCTTTGTATGGTGCTCCTGTGACGGTGGCGGCGGTACAATCAGCCGGTACGAATAACGTATTTTCAGCACCTGCGATCGCGGCTGAGGTGCAAACCCCGTTGGCTTACTTCGGATCGGCGCTTAGTGCACTGAGTCCTGTGTCGATTGCAATCCTCGGCTTGCTGGCGCTCGTCGGTTTGGTTGGTGTGGCGGCACATCATTACCGCAATCAACTGCCAAAAGCGTGGAAGAAAAGCTGGCGCGTCCACCATGGCATGTATACGTTTGTCGGTATGATTACGCTCGGTATTTTGATTATTATTGCGACAGGCGGCGGGCAGATTTAACCCACGCTCATCTTGCTCATGCTTGCGTTATAGGCTATTTTTTGGCATAACTAGTGGCAACCAGGCACTATTCGTTACGAATGGAAGAAGGTGAGAGCTATGGGGCACACTCCGTACCTGAGCATGACCGAGTGCATGTTGCAGGATCGGCTCGAGGAGCTCAAGCAGCGGCTCGAGATCGCCCTGCGCAGCGGTGCTATCGAGCCGTACGACAAGCACGTCATCGTGTTCAAGGGATGGCGTCGCTGGCTGTTCTGGCGCCGGCCGCAGACCGCGCTCTCGTCGGCGAGGTGGAAGGCCTTCGAGGTGCGTGAGCTCGACTTCGATGGCGAGGTGAGCGAACCTACCTTCGACTACGAGGTCCAGCTCTTCTTCGTGTCCGACGAGGGCGAGCTCGCCGAGTTCAACCAGTTCGTTCTGGGAGGTGTCGTCGTCGTTCCGCTGACGGAGCCGAAGACGGCACGCGACTTCTCGCACTGGATCAACGGCTTCGAGGCCATTTTGGATGGCCACGGGCGAAAGGACAGCGAGGGAACTGTGTTCTTCGCCGTCTACTGACCCGCATCCGCGGGCGGAGAGAGCTCCGGTATGTAATAAATACCGTGACGTGATCTCCGCCCGCGGGGCGGGCTGTTTTATTTCCAGAGTTAAGCAAGCGTAGTAGGGCGGACACCCTGTTTACAAATCACCCCATCTCTGTTACAATTACATACTGATTGTTAAAACAACAAAGGAATTAAGAAGAAATGACAAAAGCAGTCGTTAAGATCGGTGGCAAGCAATTCGTTGTCGCTGAAAAAGAGACCCTCATGGTGGACCTCCTCCCTGAAGGAACTAAAGAGCTCACACTTGACGCACTGTTGGTAATTGACGGTGACAAGACTACTGTCGGCACTCCAACGGTCAAAGATGTGAAAGTAACCGCTAAGGTTTTGGAAGAGGAAATCAAGGGCGACAAAGTCCAGTACATCCGCTACAAGGCAAAGAAGCGCGTTCACAAGCTGAACGGTCACCGCCAAAAGTACTCAAAGATTGAAATCTCTTCAATCAAGTAGTAGTACGAATAAGATAACCCCGAATCGTCGGGGTTATTTTTTATGAAGAGTGATGTGCGAGGTGATAAATGCGTGGTCGCTGGCGCTTAGCTCTAGGGTGCGCTTTGGACGCGTAGCGGTAAGCGAGGCGAGCGCGCCATCACGCATCATAATGTGATCAAGCTGGAAGAGGGGTAAAAGGCTCGGCATAGTCGGGCGATACTTTGGTTCTGCGTCAACAAAACCTGCCGCTTCTAAGTTGTTCATCGTCGCGCCATCCGCCATCTCAATGAGGCGAGGAATGGTGTTGTTCTTCGCTTTGATCCCGCCCAGTAAGTCGTGAGCACGGTCTGATTGCAGTAGTTGCGCAATTTTTGAATCCGCATGCATCGCATTAAAATCACCTACAAGAATAGTCGGTTCGAAAAAGTACGGGTCAAGGTAGTCGAGGAGGGTACCGACCTGCTTGTAGCGATTTTCTTCCGATTGGTCGTTTAAGTACAGGCTTATCACGTTGAGCGCGTGCGCTCCCATGTTGATACGAAGGTGATGGGCGGGGCGAGTACCAAGTTCTATTGTTGTTGCTGAGCTCAGTGCCTCGCGGTTATGCACGAGTGTTGCAAAGCCGTAACGGGCGTAGTTATCGTCCGGACGATCTTCTTCGAAAGTTGAGCGAAAGACTTTATAGCCCATTGCTTGAAATAGTTCGTCTGATACGCGAGATTTTCGCTCGTATGAAGGGCGCGATCGAGAAGAATCTTCATGCCACGCGTCGGGAAGTGCGATGACATCAGCCTGCGCGTGGGCGAGTTCTCGTAAAACCGGCTTAGCGTCGACAGGGTTACTGAGCGCGCCGTGCAGGTTCCAAGTTCCAACTTTAAGTGATTTTTCCATTACCGCCACTATACCAAAGGTGCAATATATTAAAAAGCATAGGTAGAATGCTTCATTGACCTCTTCCTGCGTGGTATAATTATCACTAATGAAAGAGGGTCTGAACTAGCTTATGGCGACTGTTATTGCCGTTACGAATCAAAAGGGTGGAGTAGGGAAAACGACTACCTCAATTAACTTAGCGTACTTTCTCGCTAAGGCTGGTAAAACGACACTTCTCATCGACTTCGACCCA
Source organism: uncultured Candidatus Saccharibacteria bacterium (assembly GCA_963517285.1). Classification (GTDB taxonomy): domain Bacteria; phylum Patescibacteriota; class Saccharimonadia; order Saccharimonadales; family Saccharimonadaceae; genus Microsaccharimonas. The sequence continues at coordinate 481,167 of CAUQDN010000001.1, read as the reverse complement.
CAGGGCAATGCTACCAGTGGTCTTGGCATCAATAAAGCCGAGCTAACTGGCACAATGACCGATGTCGTGAAGGGTGATCAAGGGCTGGATCAAATCATTATTCAAACCGAACATAAAAACTTATGGATCGCGCCAACTACTTCTGTTTTAGCAAACACCGAAGCTGAAATGGCGCAAATCGATAAGCGCTTTTCACGCTTGAAGCTGGCAATTGAACCGCTCCAGGCTGTTTACGAATATATTATTATTGATAGCCCACCTAGCTTGAGCCTTCTTACGGTTAATGGACTGATTTCAGCGCATTATGTATTGTTGCCAGTGCAAGCTGAGTTTTACGCGCTGGAGGGCCTCGGGCAGCTTCTTGAGACTATGAAGCTCGTTCGTAAAGGTATGAATCCAACGCTTGATTTGCTTGGTGTATTGCCAACGATGATGGATACTCGTACGACGCTTAGCAACCAAGTGCATGCAGAAATTAAGCGCCACTTCCCAGGTAAGGTGTTTGATACGACAATTCCACGCAATATTCGCCTTGCTGAGGCGCCAAGCCATGGTATTCCAATTGGTGTTTACGATCGTTTCTCAAAGGGTTCACGAGCGTACAAGGCGCTTGCTAAAGAAGTGATTGAACGGGTTGAATCGGCGAAAACTAAAACACAGGAGCAAACTTCATGAGCGCAAAAAAAGGGTTAGGACGCGGGTTTGAATCGTTGATTCCAATTGATCTTATTGATGACAGTTTCGACCCGAACAGTGTGTACGACCCGACCGCTCAACAAGATGAAAAGGTGAGTAAGGAAAGCACGCTGCCGATTGACAAGATTCGTGCAAATCCCGACCAACCACGCCGTAATTTTGATGAAGAAGCAATTGCCGAACTAGCTGCTTCTGTTAAAGAGCACGGTCTTATCCAGCCGATTCTTGTGACACCTAAAGGTGATGACTACGAAATTGTGGCTGGTGAGCGCCGCTACCGCGCTTCGAAGCTTGCGGGATTAAAAGAAGTTCCGGTTATCATCCGTTCAATGACTGACCAAAATCAGCTTGAAATCTCACTCATTGAGAACATTCAACGCCGTGACCTAAACAGTATCGAGACTGCGACTGCTTACGCGAAACTGCGCGACCAGTTTAATCTGACCAACGATCAGATCGCCCAGCGCGTTCACAAGTCTTCATCGGCTGTTATTAATACGATGCGCCTTTTGAAGCTTCCAAAAGAAGTAGTCGCCCTTATTGCCGAAGGCCAATTAAGTGAGGGCCAGGCTCGTCCGCTTATTGGTCAAGACCCCGATCTTATCGTTAAAACTATTCCTCGTATCATTGCGGAGGAGTGGAGCGCTCGTAAAGTCGAGCAGTATGTTGTGAACCTCAAGAAGGGGAGCGAAGAAGAGGTGACTTCAAAAAAGCCACTCGAAGCTCAACATGAAGCTGCTATTGAAGCACTCCGTGCTCGTCTTAACTCAAAGGTCAGTATCCGCACCAACGCTAAGGGCGCCGGTAAAATTGTGATTAATTTCAAGAATCAAGAAGATCTCGATCGCATTCAAGACTTGCTCGGGTAAACCAAGCAATCCTAGAAGGTGCGAATCTTGTTGAATGGGAAGATTCGTGCACCTACCGGTCCAACAACGTCGTAAAGCGGGATTGTTCCCATGCCTTCATTTCCATTGCGTGAGTCAAATGAGTAATTGCCTTGTCGGTGGTCGCCGGAAACAAAGAGTTCGCCTTGTGGAACGATTTCGTCGGCGGTACCGCTGGTCGGGCTGCCCGGTTCGCCGTGATTGTTGTCGTCTGGGTTGAAGCCGTCTGGGTGCTCGTCGTTATATACGACGTAATGACCATCCTGAAGGGTAACGCGCTCGCCTGGGAGGCCGATGACGCGCTTAACGATGTATTCATCTTCCATGCCAAGGCTGAAACGTGGATTTTTAAAGACAATAACTTGGCCGCGCTCTGGAATATATGTTTTTCCTTGAATTGAAGCCCATGTGACTGGGAGGCGGTTAACGATTAAGCGATCGCCGGTATAAAGGGTTGTTTCCATGCTTGGACCAACTACGTTGTAGCTACGAAAGACAAATGCGTTGATGAGGAGTGTGCCGATAATGACACAGATGACGAAAAGTGCCAGGCTAATAATATCCTTGGCAATGGGGTGTCGAGTAAAGAATGAAGCTTCCATTAACTCGCCTTATTATACGTGAGGGCTGGTGGAAATGACAGTGTAGTATACTGATTATGGTTTTAAGTTCATTTTTAACAACAGCAGTTATGCTATAAATCAGACGTTTTAACGTATAATAAGTAAAAGTTTTATGAATAATAAAAGGTCATCTATTGACGGGTTTATTCCTCGCAGGCCCGATAGTCGTTTAGGCGAACGCCATCTTTCTAACGATATCTCAAGACCAGCTCCTCGACGTAAGGAGTTGGTAGGAGAGAGCGATTTGCAAAATGTACCGCTCGGTACTGCTCGTCGTGGTCGTGAAATTGGTGCTTCTTCACGGTACTCTGAAGCCCCATCAACTATTTCAACGGGTCGTACAGATATCGACGCATCACTTCGTGAACTTGATGAGCCGGATCAACAGCCGGTTAAAAAAATGTCTCGCCGTGAAAAGCGACGTTGGAAAAACGAGAACCGTACCCGTAAACAAAAAATCCGCCGCCGCGTGATTCTAATTGTTGTTTGGACGATTGTCGCTGTACTAATTGGTATCGGCGGTTTCTTGGCATATAAAGCGCTCAACGCCGGTGGTAAAGTGCTTCAGGGTAATATCTTTGATATCGTTCAAAACCAGCCACTAAAAGAAGATACTAACGGGCGTAGTAACTTCGTGGTCTTTGGTACGGCCGAAGATGATGAGGGTGGTGAGCACGGTGGTGCCAATCTGACCGACTCTATCATGGTCATTAGTATCGACCAAGATAAAAAAGATGCTTATATGCTTAGCTTGCCACGTGACCTCTGGGTGCAATATGAAATGCCAGCTGGTGAAGCCTGCTCGGTAGGATACCAAGGTAAGCTCAACGCGCAGTACTTCTGTGCTTCAGGTGATGGTGAAAATGAACAAGCTGGTGCTGAGGCATTGAGTGAAAAAGTAGCCGATATCACCGGGCTTGATATTCAATATTATATTCATATGAACTTTACTGCTGTCGTCGAGGCCGTCAACGCCGTGGGCGGTGTCGATGTCACGATTAAGAGCGAAGACCCACGCGGTATCCTAGACCGTAACTTTGACTGGAAGTGTGGCTACCGTTGTTACTTCGTAAACTACAAGAATGGTGAAAAGGTACATCTCGACGGTGAACACGCACTCGCCTTGGCTCGTGCTCGTAACGCCGCTGGTGGATACGGGTTGCCAAACGGTAACTTCGACCGTGAAAAAAACCAGCAGATGATTATTAAAGCACTTCGCGAAAAGGCCGCGAGTGCCGGAACGCTCACAAATCTCGGTGCAGTAACCGGCTTGATTGACGCACTTGGAAATAACCTCCGCACTAATGTGGAAACGAAAGAAGTGCGTACGCTGATGGATCTTGGCACGAAGATTGCCAGCGACAAAATTATCTCACTCAGCCTCAACGAAGAGGGTAAGATGCTTGTTACGACAGGCAACTACAACGGACAAAGTATCGTTCGTCCAGTAGCGGGAATTATGGATTACAGCGATATCCGGGCGTACGTAGAGCGTGAAATCCTTAGCGAACCATATATGAAGGAAGATCCGCACGTTATTGTGCTTAACGGTAGTGAAACCGCTGGGGTAGCCCAGACGCTTGCCGACAAACTTGAAGAAAAGGGATTCTTAATTGACGCAGTCGATAACGCCCCTGAAGGTACGTATGGCAAGGTAGAAATTTACCAAGTCAATAAAGAAAAGACTGCAACAGCGGCAAAACTTAAAGAATTATACGGCGTAACACTCAAGACTACGACACCGCCAGTGAGTGTGACCGGTGATACCGATTTCGTCATTATTATTGGTGACGCTACGGCTGTTAATTAGCGGCACAATAGGGTTGAGGTGAACCTGCCGAGCCGTGGTATAATAAGGGGCACGTATGGAGTTTCTTAAATTTGTTCGAAAGCGTTCGTTTGTAAGCGAATTCATCTATACCGCATTGAATATTGCGCTTGCAGTAGCGGTATTGCTCGTGGTGATTTACACCCAGTCGGTTGGGTTTGCGATTTTGCTCGTTGCACTGAGTAAGTGGCGCGTCTTTGCGGTTCGTCCACGGTTCTGGCGAGCGAATCTTCGTTCAAATATGGTGGACTTTATCGTAAGTACGAGTATTGTCTTGCACCTCAATACGATCAACTCAGCACCAATTGAGAATAGTTCGAAGCTGTTATTGCTCATCTTGGTAACAATGATGTACATCGGATGGCTCCTCTTCATTAAGCCGCGCTCAAAGCGTTCATTTGTTGCGGCCCAGGCGGGGATTGCTACGTTCCTTGGTATGGCGGCGCTCTTTACTGTTTCGTATAACTGGCCAGTTTCTCTTGTTGTGGTCGGTGCTTGGATTATTGGATATTCTGCGGCTCGTCACGTTTTAAGTTCATACGACGACGAAACGCACGCTTTCTTCCTTGGATTGGCGTGGGGGTTGGTGATTGCTGAAATTGCTTGGGTTGCTTATCACTGGGCAATCGCATATCCATTGCCGATATTCCCAAGCATCATGCTTCCGCAATCTGCAATTGCAATGACCCTCATAAGCTTCTTGGCGTACAAGTCATATGATTCGTTCTATCACCATTCAAAGGTAAGAATGACTGATATACTATTGCCGTTGCTTTTCACGCTAAGCGTTTTGTTTGTGCTGTTTGTCTTGTTCAACCGTGTTGGTACGGCAATTTAGGCCCGATAAGCTCACTTATTCAGAGAGATTGAATGGGCTACGCCAGTTTATCAAATAACAGCCCGTATCCAAGTTCTTTTTGAAGAGCGAGGCCGTATTTTGCGGCTTCTTTTTTAATAGCAGGGTGTTGTTCTGGGTCGGCTTCTAAAATGAGCTTTCCGCCGCGTGCTAGTTTTTCTTTAGTTTGTACAAGTAGGTCAAAGATAAGTGTCAGGCCGTGGTTGGTGGCAAAGAGGGCAGAGGCAGGTTCGTGGTCGGTTTCGGGTGAACGCTCCCATTCTGGGTCGACATAAGGTAGATTGGCGATAATAATATCAGCGACCAATGGGTATTTGTCGAGGAGGTTGCTTTGCAGTATCTCTACGTCGGCGTGCAAGATTTTGGCATTGTCTTCGGCAACAGTAAGTGCATGACGGCTAACGTCGATAAGTGTCACGTCGAGGTCGTTGTAGGTTAGCTTTGCGGTAATACCAAGGTTGCCGCTGCCGGTCCCAACATCCAGTAAACGAAGTGGACGCTCTGCAATAAGACGCTCGTTTTTCGGAACCGCTTCAGAAAGGAGTTCGATAAGATCTTCAGACTCGGGGCGGGGAATGAGTGTAGCGGTCGTAACCTTAAACGTGTGACCGTAAAACTCTTTGTGGCCAATAATATAAGCCACCGGGACACGATCGATGCGCAAATCGAGGCGAGCATTGGCAATTTCACGGTGTCGAAGGCTTAATTCGTCGTCACTATGGCTATGAAGCCATGTACGTGGCTTTCGGACGGTGTGGGCGAGAAGGAGTTCGGCATCAAGACGCGCCGAAGGAATCGATGCAGCTTGAAGCTGTCGAGTTGCCTCGGTCAGCCAGTCTGCAATTGATGTGTTTGACCTATCTACCATATATGACGCAGTGTAGCATAGATTACTGATTAGCCGGCGTTTTGAACGGCGAGTTCGCGTTCGTAAGCCTGGAGGTGTTCAACCAAGTCGTCAATGCGGCCGTCCATTGCTTGCGGAATGCCCGAACGGCTGTAGCCGATGCGGTGATCGGTAATGCGGTCTTGAGGGAAGTTGTAGGTGCGGATTTTCTCTGAACGGTCACCTGAGCCAATCAGGCCGCGACGCTCAGCGGTAAGCTTGGCGTTTTCTTCGTCGATCTTTTGTTGCAATAAACGGGCACGAAGCACGCTCATGGCTTTTTCTTTGTTCTTGAGTTGTGACTTTTCGTCTTGGTTAGTCACAACGAGGCCTGAAGGCAGGTGAGTAATACGAACTGCAGAGTCGGTCGTGTTGACTGACTGACCACCGTGTCCTGAGGCGCGGTAGATGTCGATACGGAGGTCGGCTGGGTTGATTTCAATGTCGGCTTCCTCGGCCTCTGGAAGGACCGCTACCGTAACAGTACTGGTGTGAATACGGCCCTGGCTTTCGGTTGCTGGAACACGCTGCACGCGGTGAACGCCTGATTCAAATTTGAGCTGTGAGTACGGCGAATCGCCCTTTACCTGGAAGACAACTTCTTTGTAGCCGCCGGTGTCGTTGGCGCTTTCGCTGATAAGTTCAGTTTTAAGACTGTGGGTTTCGCAGTAACGCAAATACATGCGGTAAAGCTCGGCTGCAAAGAGGCTTGCTTCATCACCACCGGCACCCGCACGGATTTCAACGATCACGTTCTTATCGTCGTTCGGGTCTTTCGGTGCGAGCATCATAAAGAGTTCTTCTTCAAGTTGCTCGAGGTGCGCTTCAGTTTCAGAAACTTCCATCTTAGCGAGTTCTGCAAGCTCGTCGCTGCCTTGGGCGAGCTCTTTGGCTTCAACCAATTGTGCTTCTAACGTTTCACGGAGCATGCCTTTTTCAAGGATGTTTTGCAGTTCGGTGAGGCGTTTGTTTTTCTTAGTGAAATCAGGGTCGCTATACGCAGTGGGAGTAGACAAAAAAGCGTCGAGTTCTTGTTTCTCGGCGTTCAACTCATCAATATTAAGTGAAATCTTTGGCATAATTCAAGAGTTATTATAGCAGATTACCCCTGTTTTGTCTGCGTAAAATAGGGAAGAATTGAGCGCTTGCATTGTATACTAAAAGTACATGAAATCGCTTCCGACAAAAAAGAAACACTTCCTTCGACGCGCCTACGACAAAATGCATCTCTTTACCGATAAAGAAGCGTGGGGATTGTATCGATTTGCCGCTTTTGTTGAGGCAGGCTTTTGGGTATTTTGTATTGCCACATTCATTTACGGCGCCGCTGGGTTGCCATTGGCTGAATCGGTGGTGGCGTACGGCCGCTCAATTTTAGGGACTGCCTATGGCGTGTACGCGATTTTTGTCATCTTAATTGCCCGAAGTTTAGAGTGGCGCATTGGCAAGGTACTACTAGCCTTAATTGCTGGTGCGTTACCACTTGGAAGTATTGTTTTCGAGCGCCTCATGGGTCGGCATCGAAAGCTCCACCCAAAGTACATTGCGCCGCCTGCAAGCTACGAAGAATAGCTATTGAGTACTTGTGTCGGAGGGGGTGTCTGACTTAGTTGTGTGTGGATTTTTTGCGAGTAATATCAGCCCTGCAATAAGGCCTGGTAGCCAGGCCACCATACCAAGTCCACATAGAAGGAGCAATAATACGCTGATGGTCATTTCGGCAGGAGTGAAGTTGGCGATGAGTATATCGTTACAGGCGTCACTTTTTGTCACGACGAGCTGCGAACCGTTACATGCATCGGGCAGAGGTGTCGGAATATTCCCAAGCGCGCTATTAAAAACAGCAAAGGTGATAAACGAGAGGGCAATAAGGGCTGTTGGTCCTAAAATAAACCAGAGCGCAAGCTTGGTGCGTTTTGGCACCTTTTTCTTTTTATAGGGTTCGACGGGGTGCGGCTGATACGGCTTGTACTGATTCTGGTCCATAAGTAGAAGTTCTCCTTATGTATAGTGTAACAAAAAATAACTCCCTTCAGAGAGGGAGTTATTTTGTAGATAGGTCGATTAGCTTTCGGTTTTACGAGCCTTGTTTGCAGCAGCCTTCTTTGCCTTGTTGGCGAGTTCTGCTTTACGAGCTTCAGCCGCAGCGGCACGGTTCTTGAAGCGGTCGACACGACCTTCGGTGTCGATAATCTTTTCTTCACCGGTGAAGAATGGGTGAGAGGCGCTTGAAATGTGCACCTTTACGAGTGGATATTCGTTGCCGTCTTCCCATTTAATTGTTTCGTTGGTTTGTGCAGTTGACTGAGTCAAGAACGCAAAACCGGCGACCTCGTCGCTAAATACGACAGGACGATATTCGGTTGGGTGTAAATTGCTTTTCATAATCTGAACTATTGTATCTGAAAAAAGCCAGTTTGTAAAGGGTAGTAAGGCGGGCTAAGCTTTTGCGCGCGATGATGCTTTTTCTTCACGGCGTTTGCGGCGAATACTGCTAACAAGTGCGGCGCTAATAAAGATGATGCCGATCGTTCCGGTGATAATCTCATTCACGTGGAAGCCAACGCTGACAAGAAGGATAACCGCTAGGGCGCCAATTGCCCAGTGTGCACCGTGCTCAAGGTAGACATATTCGTTGAGCGACCCCTTTTTAACAAGGTAAATCGTAATTGAACGCACGAACATTGCACCAATCAACCCAAGACCAAGGGCGATAACGATAGGGTCGGAAGTGATCGCAAAGGCACCGATAACACCGTCGAAACTAAATGAGGCGTCGAGCACTTCGAGATAAAGAAATAGGAAGAACCCGGCTTTACCGGTGGCTTTGACGAGTTTTGACGGCCCTTTGTGTGCTTTGTCTTCTGCGGCGAGCTTTTCTTCAAGACCGTGCTCAAAGAGTGCTCCCAGTCCGTTTACGACAATGTAGGTGAGCACACCAAGGATACCCGATACAAGAACAATATTAGGGTCTTTTGCCCAAAATTCAGCGGCAACTACGAGCAAGGTGAGGGCGACGACAATACCAACTTGGTTAAGACGCCCAACCTTAGCGAGCGGTTCTTCAAACCAGCGCAACCATTTGATCTTGCGGTCAGTAAAGATGAAGTTAAGAAACAGCATGAGCAGGAACATGCCTCCAAACGCAGCAATTTGCGGGTGCGCTTCAGCCAAGATGTAGCCGTAGGTACCTGGGGTATGTGGATCGCCCTTTTCCATTGCAAGCTGCAACGCTTCAACCGGGTTAAGATGAGCCACGACACCTACGATGAGGAGCGGGAAAAGCAGGCGCATACCAAAGACGGCGATTAATATTCCGATAGTAAGGAACATTTTTTGCCAGAAATCGCTCATACGTCGCAGGACTGTCGCATTGATAACGGCGTTGTCGAATGAGAGCGATACTTCAAGTGCGGCGAGTACGACACAGAGGAATAGTGCCTGCCAACCTCCGTAAAAATAAGCAATAATAAATGCAATAGCAGTAATTACAAAAGACCAGCGAAATGTGTTCCAGATCATCGATTTCTCCCTTATCCCACTAGTATACTAGGTACGTTATGAAAATTCGTCGTACTATTTACACTCGCATCGCAAAACCCATTTTATTCTCTTTTACACCAGATCAGGCGCACTCGATGACGGTGCGTTTTTTGGCTTTGGCGGGCGGTGTTCCGGGCATGGCTCGAGCGACACGAGCGTTTATGGTGCGTCGACACCCTGAACTTGAGGTTGAATGGAATGGGATGCATTTTTCTTCGCCGGTCGGACTGTCGGCGGGAATGGATAAGAGCGGACAAGTTGTGCCATTTATGAAAGCGGTCGGATTTGGATTTAGCGAGGTTGGATCAGTGACAGCACGGCCATGCAAAGGTAACCCACGCCCTTGGTTTTATCGACTTCCAAAAACTCAATCACTGGTAGTGCACGCTGGTTTGGCGAATCACGGTGTTGATGTAGTCATTCCTCGGCTCGAACGGTTGGCACGGCCGGTTCGTGAAGAGTACCCAAAAATACTTTCAATTGCACGTACGAATGACGAACGAGCTTCAAGCGACGAAGCAGGCCTTGAAGATTTTATTATTACTGCTAAAAAAGCACTGGCTTCGCCGGCTGTGCAAATTATTGAATTAAATATTTCTTGTCCGAATGCGTTTGCAGGAGAGCGCTTCAATGAGCCAAAATTGTTCGCTGAATTACTTGGTAGGGTTGCGGCACTTAAGCCATACAAGCCGGTCTTCATTAAAATGCCAATTGAGCTGAGCTGGGCGAAAACAAAGGCGCTTATTGAAATCGCCGATAAATCTGGCATTGTGACCGGCCTGGTGTACGGAAACCTCAAAAAAGATCGCAGTACCGTTGAGTTAAAAGATGAATTACCTGAGACGGTAGCCGGTGGCTTAAGTGGTGCACCAACTCGTAAAAAGAGTACTGAACTCGTGTTTAATACCTATAAAGAATATGGTGATCGCTTTACGATTGTTGGCGTAGGTGGAATTTTAAGCCCCGAGGATGCCTACGAAAAGATCAAAGCTGGCGCAACCTTCATCGAGGTTATTACCGGAATTATCATGAATGGTCCGCAGTTTGTTGAAGAGGTAAATGTCGGCTTAGTCAAACTTATGAAAGCGGACGGGTATTCACATATTTCTGAAGCGGTTGGTGCGGCGCATCGCACGTAGCGAAGCCTTCAACCAAGGTGTATGATAAGTGCATAAATAAGGAGAGGGTTATGGCACGAGACGATAGAATTGTAAAAGTTGTAACAAATCAAGGCGCTTGGGGGTGGGTGCTGTTTGTCGCATATATTGGTGCGGTCGTGTATTTCGTTCAGCTCGATCCAACCTTCTGGGGCTTTATCTTGGCGCTTATTAAGGCTGCTTTTTGGCCTGCTTTCCTTGTCTTCCAGGCACTCGGTGCTTTGGGGGTGAGCTAGCTCGACCTAGATCTCTAGACAACCCCTGTTAACTTTGCTATAATAAGAGGGTAACGAGATGTAATGAAACACCCGATTCGCAGTTACTCCTGGTTTTCAGGCGCGAACGGGGAAGTAAAAAGGAGTAATATCATGGCCGTAGAGGTTGATATTAAGCAGCTGCTCGAAGCTGGTGTTCACTTTGGACACAAAACGAGCCGTTGGCACCCAAAGATGGCGCCATACATTCACAGCAAGCGTCAAGATTCACACATCATTGACCTTACTAAAACTGTTGAAGGTCTTGAAAAGGCGCTTCCGTTCCTAACTGCAACCGCAGCAGCAGGTAAGCCAATTCTTTTTGTGGCTACAAAGAAGCAAACTAAGGACCTCGTAAAGCAAGTTGCTGAGAGCCTTAACCAACCATACGTAACAGAGCGTTGGCTTGGTGGTATGCTCACTAACGTTAACACCGTTACTGCGCAAATTAAGAAACTTAAAGACCTCGAACGCAACATGGCGTCAGGTGCTTTTGACAAGAAGTACAACAAACTTGAAGTACAACGTTTCCAAGAGGAAATTGACGAACTCAACAAGAAGTACTCTGGTGTGAAAGACCTTTCTGGCAAGCCAGGTGCAGTCTTTATCATTGACGTTCTTGGTGACGTAAACGCAATCAACGAAGCGAAGACCCTTGGTGTTCCAGTAGTTGCGCTCGCTGACACTAACGTTGATCCATCTCGCATCGACTATGTTATCCCTGGTAACGACGACGCAATTAAGGGTGTTTCACTTATTCTCGACTACGTAGCGAAGGCTATCGAAGAGGGTAAGGGTGTAAGCAAGAAGGACAAAGAAGGGGAGGCTTAACGTAATGGCAGTATCAATCGAAGACATTCGTAAACTTAAAGAGCTCACTGGTGTTGGTTTGACTGACGCTAAGAACGCTCTTGTAGAAGCTGATGGCGACTTTGATAAGGCGCTTGAAGAAATGCGTAAAAAGGGTCTTACTAGGGCTGAAAAGAAAGCCGACCGTGAAGCCCTCGAAGGTGTTATTGACAGCTACGTTCACGGTGGACGCATCGGTGTTCTCGTAGAAGTTAACTGTGAAACCGACTTCGTTGCTCGCACCGAAGGGTTCAAGGAGTTCGCTCACATGATCGCGCTTCAAGTTGCTTCAATGAGCCCTGTTTACGTTTCTGAAGCTGACATTCCTGCTGAAGAAGTAGAGCGTGTTCGTGCAGAAGCTAAGGCAAGTGACACTCTTAACGGCAAGCCGGCTGAGATGATCGACAAGATCGTTGACGGCCAAGTTAAGAAGCACTTTGCCGACAAGGTTCTTCTCAACCAAAGCTACATCATGGATGACTCAAAGACTGTTGCGGACTTCCTTAAGGAAACCATCGCAAAGACTGGTGAGAACATTGTGATCCGCCGCTTCAAGCGCATTGAGCTTGGTGTAAACGACTAATTTGTCTCACTTTTTAGCAATTGCCTCCATGAAAATGGGGGCGATTTGTTATACTAATAAGGGAACAAGGCATTACAGTACCGCACCCAAACCAGAATGCCCGAAAGACCCAAAGCCAACCCTCGGGTTGGTGGTGTAAGCTGTTAGGGGTGCACCATAGTACGACAAGAACTCTGCAAAAGGGTTCTTTTTTATGACAAAACATAAACCGCTTATGCTATACTTACGGTCATGAACAGGTTAGTGGGACGCCTGGTACCACCTACGCCAGTCGGAAGTTCCGATAAGGGCTTTACTATTGTTGAACTTCTCATTGTTGTTGTCGTCATTGCAATTCTAGCGGCCATAACCATTGTCTCGTATAACGGCATTACCGAGCGGGCGCGTGCATCAATGGCTACCGCGGAGCTCAATAATATTGCTAAGGCGATGGCACGGTATAAGATGCTCCATGGGGAGCTACCTGATGATGTTGAAGTTGGAATACCCGTTGAAATTGTCCAAGAGCTTACGGGCCGTGAAGAAGAAATGATTGATACGAATATTTGGGTAGGAAGTTATTACGACTACGACGTATGGGACTTAAACGCCGACAATCAAATGGAAACCTACCAAATTAGTATTCGATTCTGTCGTGACAGTAATGGTAATCCAGAAGGGGAGAATGGCGCGATATGTCGTTTCCCGTCGTCTTCGTGGGCGAAAGATTTTAATGATTTAAGTAGCGTATTTTATTGTCTTGAAGGATATTGTCGAGCGCATGGGTTTGCAGGTAATGCTCAAACTCCAGCCTACTGTGTAAACTGCCCGGGTAATCAGCCGATTCCATTGCCAGAATAATTAGGAGCTAAGTAGAGAGCGGCGACGCTCTTTATTATTAAGGTGTTGTATAATAAAGGGAGTTTAAGAAAGCGAGAAATATGTTCGACACAAAACAATACGAAGACCGATTTACTGCTGCAGTTACGCATTTTGAAGATGAACTCAAAAAAGTCCGTACCGGCCGCGCCCACCCAAGTATGCTTGATAGTATTCACGTTGACGCGTACGGACAACGAATGCCGCTTAATCAGGTAGCAAACGTAATGGCACCCGAGCCACAACTTCTCACGATCACTCCATTTGACCCAAGCAACCTTCAGGCAATTGTCGGAGCAATTCGTGCTGACCAAAGCCTCGGCCTTAACCCTAGTGACGATGGCCGTTTAGTACGTGTGCCAATCCCAGCGCTCACCGAAGAGCGTCGCAAACAAATCGTAAAGCAAACTTCTGAAAAGGTTGAAGAAGCACGTATTGCGCTGCGTAACGTTCGCCAAGACGCGCTCAAGGAAGCTAAGCGCCTCAAAGACGCGAAAGAGTTATCTGAAGACGACCAAAAGCGAGCTGAAAAGGCGATTGACGATTCGATGGCAAGCTTCAACGCAAAAATCGATGCTGCTTTCAAAGATAAAGAAAAAGAAATTTTGACAATCTAATGTCAGGCGAACAAGCACCACTCATTCCGAAACACGTGGGCTTTATTGTTGACGGGAACCGCCGATGGGCCAAAGAGCACGGCCTGCCAACTTACGAAGGGCACCTGGCGGGTTACAATGCGCTTAAAGATGTTGCACTTGAAACGCTCGCCAGTGGAGTTGAATACATGTCGGCGTATGTTTTCTCAACTGAAAACTGGAAGCGTAGTGAAGATGAAGTAAAAAAACTTATGGGCTTGGTGCTCAGGGTACTTTCAAGCGATATTCCGCTGTTTAATGAACACAATGTGCGCTTACAAGTTATTGGTTCACGCGAAGGTGTTGATCCAAAAATCGTTAAAGCAATTGAAAACGCCGAGGCTGAAACGGCACATAACACCGGTGGTATCTTCGCGCTTTGTTTTAATTACGGTGGTCAACTCGAAATCGCTGATGCGGTTAAAAAAATTGTTCAATCTGGCGTCGCGGCAGATGAAATCAGTGAAGAACTCATTGCTCAAAACCTTTACGCGCCAGATGTGCCGCCTATTGATGTCGTGGTGCGCACCAGCGGTGAACAGCGCTTATCTAACTTCATGTTGTGGCGGTCAGCTTATAGTGAATTTATTTTTCTTAAGAAAAACTGGCCAGATATGACAAAAGACGACGTGGCATCTATAATGAAAGAATACGCAAAGCGACAGCGTCGTTTCGGTGGATAAAGCCTCGAATAACTAGCAGAGTGACAGTATAACGTGGAGGGAATATGCTGATTTTAGGAATAATTATTGGAATTATCGTCCTGGTACTTTTGGTATCGGTGCACGAATTGGGGCATGCAATCGCTGCTCGGCGCAACGGCGTGGTCGTTGAAGAGTTTGGTATTGGCTTCCCGCCGCGGGCTTGGGGGAAGAAGCTTAAGAACGGGACGCTCTTCTCGCTAAACTGGCTGCCACTTGGTGGCTTTGTGAAGCTGCAAGGTGAAAATGATGACGCCTCAAATAAAGGTGATTACGGCGCGGCAACTTTTTGGCAGAAGACAAAGATTCTGCTTGCCGGTGTCGTGGTAAACTGGCTTGTGGCAATTTTATTGCTTACAGTCTTAGCGTGGACGAGCGGTGTACCAAAAATCGTCCCAGACCAGTTCAGCGTTCCGTCTGACACGACGTTGACAACCACTCCGGTGCAAATCGGATCACTCGTCGAAGGGTATCCGGCTGAAAAAGCCGGCTTGCAGTCTGGTGATAAGATCACGAGCTTTGCCGGTGAATCAATTCAAAGCACCCAAGAACTTATTGAAGTCAGCAAGTCACACCGCGGCGAAACGGTTGGTGTAGTATATGAGCGCGACGGCCAAGAAAAGACGGCCGATGTTGCCTTGCGCGACGCGAGCTCCTCTGTATTTGGCGCCACACTGGCGCAACAGGAAAGTATTAAAGCGACCTGGTCGGCTCCGCTTGTGGGAACCGTAACGACCGCGCAGTTCACTTGGGTGACGCTGCAAGGTTTGGGTGATCTCGTATATAACTTCTTTGGTGGCCTCATTGGTCAACTGAATCCAAGTGAAGAGGGGCGCGCGAAAGCAACCGAGCAACTTGATACTGCCGGTGCAAGCGTAGCCGGGCCGCTTGGAATTTTGGCAGTCATCTTCCCAGCTGCCAGTGAAGCTGGCTTACAACAAGTCGTATTCTTAGCTGCAATCATCTCGCTTACTTTGGCTGTTATGAATACGTTGCCAATTCCGGCGCTCGATGGTGGCCGTTGGTTTGTGACCGCGTTGTTTCGAGTGCTGAAAAAGCCGCTTACGAAAGATAGGGAAGAAAGGATTCATGGTACGGGTTTTATGGCACTAATGCTGCTTGTTATCGTGATCACCGTTGCTGATGTTCTTAAATTCTTCTAGGAGTCGTACTTTGCGCTACGCGTTGGGTCTACCGGTTTGGGTGTTTCTTGGCTTCATGTTGGCGCAGGCAATTATTTTGGCTGTTGTTGCGACACTTGGAGCGCTCGGCGTTTCGTTTGATTCAATCAATCCAGTTATATTGAACACAGTTGGCGGAGCGATTATTTATGCCCTCGCTATCTTCGTGGTGTTAGGCTTGCCATGGCTCATTAAAAAACGACGCACCACACGAACCGATCTTGGGTTGCAACGCTTGCCAAGCTGGCTGGATATTCTCTGGGCGCCAGCCGGGGGTGTAGTGTATCTTATTCTGACAACCATCATCACAGCGATTGCGATTGTAGCGCTGCCGTTTGTCGACTACAACCAAGCTCAGGAAACAGGCTTCTCGAGTATTTCGAGCCAAATTGAGTACATCTTAGCGTTTATTACACTCGTCATCCTCGCACCAGTAGCAGAGGAAATATTGTTCCGCGGGTATCTTTTTGGTAAGCTTCGAAAACACGCGCCGCTCTGGATAAGTATTTTAATAACAAGCGTATTGTTCGCGCTTGTGCATTTCCAATGGAATGTCGCGCTTGATGTCTTTGCGCTCAGTATTGTGTTATGTTTGCTGCGCGTCGTGTCGGGAAGTATTTGGCCGTCAATTTTGCTTCATATGCTCAAAAATGGCATCGCCTTCTACTTACTCTTTATAAATCCGTCACTCCTTAGTACACTAGGAGGGTAATTATGCGAGTTTCTAATCTATTTACTAAAACATTGAAAAATGCGCCAGCTGACGAAGTGGCCAAAAATGCCCAGCTTTTAATTAGGGCCGGGTACGTATACAAAGAAATGGCCGGCGCTTATGCGTACTTGCCATTGGGTCTTCGCGTGCTTGAGAACATTAAGAAAATCGTTCGCGAAGAAATGAATGCCATCGACAGTAACGAGCTCGTCATGACAACATTGCAGCGCAAGGAAGTCTGGGAGAAAACCACCCGCTGGAACGATGACGTAGTAGATGTATGGTTTAAGACTCGCCTTAAAGATGATACAGAAGTCGGACTTGGGTGGAGCCATGAAGAACCAATCGTAGAGATGATGAAAAACTACGTACACAGCTACCGAGACCTTCCCGTCAGCCTGTACCAGTTCCAAACCAAGATGCGTAACGAGCTGCGTGCAAAAAGTGGCGTTATGCGCGGTCGCGAATTCGTCATGAAAGATATGTACTCGTTCCACGCTACCAAAGAAGACCTTGACGATTACTACAACAAAACGATTGAAGCGTACAAGCGTGTCTATGACCGCCTCGGAATTGGCGATGATACGTATGTCACCTTCGCAAGCGGTGGCGCTTTCACAAAGTTTAGCCACGAATTCCAGACGATATGTGAAGCTGGCGAAGATGTTATTTATCTCCACCGCGAAAAGAACATTGCCATTAACGAAGAAGTGATTGACGATGCGATAGCCGAACTCGGTATCACCCGAGAGGAGCTTGAGCCAGTGAAGACAGCTGAAGTGGGAAATATCTTCAACTTTGGTACCCAAAAGACCGACGAAATGGGGCTGTTCTACACCGATAAAGAAGGTAAGCAGCAATCACTTTCAATCGGGTCGTACGGCATTGGCATCACCCGCGTAATGGGTGTGATCGCCGAAAAACTCAGCGACGAAAAAGGGTTGGTCTGGCCAGTCGAAGTCGCACCTTACAAAGTGTACCTTGTCAGTATTGGAAATGTCTCCGAACAAGCAAATGAACTGTATGAAAAACTACAAGCAGCAGGGGTGACGGTGCTGTTTGATGACCGCGACGAGCGTCCTGGAGCAAAGTTCGCAGATGCAGAGTTGATAGGGTTGCCGTATCGTGTTACCATGAGCGAACGCCTTTTAGCAGAAGAGAAGCTCGAAGTCACTGTTCGTAACAGTGGCGAGACGGAGTTATTGACTCTCGATGAGCTGCTTGCTAAAATAGCATAAATACTGTTGCACGCCAGGCTCCCTACGCTATATATAGTGTAGGGGGTTCCATTATAAAAAAGGCAGAGAAATTTTAAAGGGAAATATAATGAAAAAACAATACCAGATTACAGCCGAAGGCAAGAAAGAGCTCGAGGCAGAACTTAAAGAACTAATTTCACGTCGCGGTGACGTCGCTGACAAGATTGCTGAAGCACGTGATTTTGGTGACCTCAGTGAAAATGCTGAGTACGATGCGGCGCGCGAAGAGCAAGGCTTGCTTGAAACTCGTATCGCTGAAATTGAAGAAATCGTTAACAACGCTGAAATCATCAAGGGCTCAAAAAAGAGCACAATTGGCCTTGGTAGCCGCGTTGAGCTTAAGACTGGTGCAAAGAAGGTGGTATACACTATCGTTGGCCCAGTTGAAGCAAACCCACTCGAGGGCAAGGTGAGCAACGAGTCTCCAATCGGCATGGCATTATATGGCAAGAAGGTTGATGACAACGTGACGATTACCACTCCAAAGGGTGATATCTCGTACACAATCGTATCAGTCGGCTAAAAAGTTCGACAAATAAAAATGGCGCTCGTAGCAGCGCCATTTTTATTTTATTTTGGATTATTCGTTTTTCAGTTCTTCGGCAGGCACGAATTCCTCAAGCTTTTTATCGAGTTCGTCTAACTTCTTGTTAGCATCGTCAAGCAGGGCTTGTGTCTTTTCGTTCTGTCCAGCAGCGAGTTTTTCGTCTACTAGGTCAGAGAAGGCGGTCATAGCTTCGTTGCTGGCAGTTTTGTACTGGGCGGTTAACTCATTCATCTTAGCTTGGTAGCTTGCGGTATTGAATGATTCAGCCTCAGAGCGACTACTAGGGTTTTTAAGGCTTTCGTTAATCTTTTCAAACTCGGTGCTTCCCCAATCAACCACGTCGCTGACCCACTGTGCGCTAAAGGTTGCGATTTCGCGGCGGACACTGGCCCACTCGTGAGTTTTGTTGATAGCGGCTTGGTAGCTTGGGAATTCTTTCAGGCTGGTTGCTTGTGCGAGCTGATCGGCAGCAGCATCAAGCTTATCGGCTACTTCAAAGCTGTTTTCAATTGAATCTCCGATTTGCTCGGCGTTAAGACCGTCCTTGTTTGAGTAGGTTTCAGGCGACTTGCTGGTAATGGCATTTTGTAGCGCCCGCAGTACTGAGCTCAGTGATTCTGTGTTGTCGCGAGCGGCTTGGGTGGCGACAATCGCCATGTCCATGAGGTTATTGTAGAGTGGAGCAAGGTTCTCGTCGGCGTTCTTATATGTAGGGCTTACGACAGACCCTAAGAAAACGTTTTCAAGTTCTACGCGGTCTTTTTTCATGAGCTCAAGGCGTTCGGTGCGGCTCGATTTAGCAAATATCTCGTCGAGTTGGGTATCGATGTTGCGCGCATACGTAGTAGCGGCGTTGTCGGCTGAAGCCTTCAGGCCGAAATAACCACCTACTAAAAGAGCAGCTAAAAGAACGGCGCCGGCGGCGATGAAAAGCCATTTTTTCTTAGACTTTTTAGGCTCTGGAGTCGGTTCGATCACGCCAGCGACCGGCGGAGTGAGCTGGTTAACAGGCGTTTGTTCGACAGGCGGCAACGGCTGAAATGGTGCGCTTGGCTGCGGTGGTGTTTGCGGTGGTGTCACTGTGTTTTGTGGTTCATTAGAATCATTAGGCATATAATTAACTATAGCATTTTCGCCTCGCCAACAAAAACAACAGGGGTATGCTATACTTATTTTAATATGTCGACACTAAAAGATTTTCGTGATGAGCGATTGCGCAAGCTCTCAGATTTAAAAGCGCTCGGGTTTAACCCGTACCCAGCAAAAAGTACTCGTACGCATAATGCAGGGGATATTAAGGATAACTTTGAAGTTCTCGAAGGCCAGACTGCAACAGTGGCTGGTCGTATTATGGGTATTCGCAAATTTGGAAAGCTCGCGTTCATTGTCGTGCGAGACCAAACCGCAGAAATCCAACTCTTTATTCAAGAAGGTAAGGTGAGTGAGCGTGATGCTGCGCTGGGCCTACTAAGCATTGCCGACTTACCACTACTTGATACTGGTGACTTCCTCGAGGCGACCGGCCCAGTCATTAAAACTAAAACCGGTGAAGTTTCAATCGAAGCACACACCCTTCGTCTACTTACCAAGGCGCTTCGTCCAATGCCAAGCGCTCAAGATGGCTTCACGAACAAAGAAGAGCGCATGCGCCGTCGTTACATCGACATGAACGTGAATCTTGATGTGCGCGAGCGCTTTGTTCGCCGTTCGAAATTCTGGCAAGCAACTCGCGATTTCTTGAATGAAAATGGTTTCGTTGAAGTGAACGTGCCGGTGCTCGAGCACACTACGGGTGGTGCCGATGCGAACCCATTCGTTACTCATATGGATGCGCTTGACCAAGACTTCTACCTACGCATTAGCCACGAATTGCCGTTGAAACGTCTGCTCGGTGCAGGCTTTGAAAAGGTGTACGACATTGGGCCTCGTTTCCGCAATGAAAATTATTCTGACGAACACCTTCCGGAACACGTCGCGATGGAATGGTACTGGGCATACGCGAACTGGGAAGACGGCATGAAGTTCATGGAAGACATGTATAAAGCTGTTCTCCAGAAGACCTTCGGCACACTCCAATTTAAGCTTGGCAACTTTGATGTTGATATGGCCGGAACATGGGAAGTGTGGGATTACGCCACGATTATTAAAGACCACTACGGCATTGACGTGTACGAAAGTTCACTTGATGAAGTTAAAAAGGCGCTCGCTGACAATAAGCTCGAAGTTGAACAAACTGAAAACCGCGCTCGTGGTATCGACAAGCTATGGAAGAATATTCGTAAAGATGTTGCCGGGCCTGTTTGGCTCATTAACACTCCTAAGTTTATTTCACCGCTTGCCAAATCAAATCCTGAAGACGATAGGGTAGTTGAGCGTTTTCAACCGGTTATTGCTGGTTCTGAACTTGGTAACGGCTTCTCGGAACTTAACGACCCAATCGACCAGCTTGGCCGTTTCGTTGAGCAGCAAAACATGCGTGATGCCGGTGATGAAGAAGCGATGATGCTCGATATTGACTTCGTTGAAATGCTTGAATACGGTATGCCACCAGCGTGTGGTTGGGGGTATAGCGAACGAGTGTTCTGGATTTTCGAAGGCGTAACCGCTCGTGAGGGCGTACCATTCCCACAACTCCGTCATGAGTACGATGAAGTCACCAAGTCACTATACCCTGAAGTAGACTTCGGCGAATCAAGCGAATCACAAGAATAAGCTACGAATTGTAGAAAATAGCTTTACACGCAACCGACTAATTGCTATACTAAGTATAGTAAAATTCTTAAAACACGGAGAAAATACAGAGCTATGCCCACTATTTTAGTTGTGACCGGAAGTGTCCGCCCAAACAGCGTTAATGAAAAAATCGTACCACTCGTTGTCGATGAACTCGAGAAACAAGGCGCGACAATCTCAGTTGCAAACCTCAAAGAACTTAACCTGCCGTTCTTTGACGATCCTGCATCACCAACGTCGCCTGACTTTGCGCCAACTAATGAAATCGTAAAACAGTGGACGCAAATGGTTGTCGACGCAGACGGCGTACTTTTCGTGACACCTGAATACAACCACACACTTTCACCGGTACAGATTAACGCGATCGACTGGATTGGTAAGGAATGGGAAAACAAACCAGTTGGTTTAGTAGGCTACGGCTGGGGAACTGGTGGTGGTCAAGCGCACAATGCTGCTCGTGAGGCGCTCGCAGTTAACCTCAAGGCCAACGTCAGTGAAACCCAGGCGAACTTGTTCTTCATGAAAGACATCAATCCAGACGGATCACTCGTGAAGCAAGGTGAGGCGCTCACTAAAATCGAAGCGGCTGTTACTTCATTCCTCGCCACTGTTTAGTCATCTGTAACCCATGATATGATGGGTATATGAAACGTATTTTTGGGGTAGTCATTGCAGCGATACTAAGTATTAACTTTTTACTTGCAAGCAATGCTGCTGCCGCTAGTACAAATAACTTTCGAATAAGCTCGTATGTTGTTGCGTACGAGCTTTCTCGTAATTCGGAAAATCAGTCGACATTGAAAACGACCGAAACGATTACAGCGGAATTTCCGCAGACCGATCAAAACCATGGGCTCGAACGCGCGCTGCCGACTCAATATGACGGTCACTCCACGAGTCTTGAAATTGTTTCAGTAAAAGATCGAGACGGTGCTGATATTGAGTATTCTCGCGAGAAAAATAACGGCGTCGATGTATTACGTATCGGGAATCCCGACGAATATGTTCACGGCGCGCATACGTATCAAATTATTTATACACAACAAAACGTCACAGACTTTTTTTCTAACACAAACCGCGACGAATGGTACTGGGATGTAAATGGCGACGAATGGAAAGTTCCGATCGATGCGTTGACGGTCTTTGTAAAAATTGACGAGAGTATTGCCTCGGCGCGTGAGGGTGAAGCCCAATGTTATTTCGGTAAAAGCGGCTCAACCGACACATGTCGTGACACTGAGATGCTCGACAACGGACTATATCGCGCATCTGTAGCCGGCTTGGCGCCCGGAGAAACGGTGACGCTCGCTTTTGGGTTTACAAAGGGGACGTTTGCCGAGTATGCCATGTCCCTTACTGAGCGGCTCGCGATTATTTGGGCGATTCTCCAAGCAATTACTGGATTTATTGCGTTAGCACTGAGTATTACATTAGTTGTCCTGGGGGTGCGTCGTCACAACCGTGCGCATGAAACAAACCCGATTGTCGCTGAATACATTCCACCTAAAGACGCCAGCGTAACCGTTGCATCGCAAGTTGCCGCCGAAAAGTCACGTGCAGTATTTAGTGCACAGCTGATTGATTTAGCGGTCCGTCATTATATTGCTATCATTGAAACGCGCGAAAAGTCGGTTTGGAAATCCGCCGAATATGACATTAAAATTACTCGCGATAGTACCGATCTAAAAGACGAAGAGAAAGAAATTCTTACAGACATGTTTGGGCACGAGCCAAAAGAAGGTGAGCGGATTGCGCTATCGTCGCTGAGTAAAGATTTGAAGTATGTCAGTCGTACAACTGATAACACCAAGAAGCTTAAAAAACTTGTGAATGAAACGTATGGGCTCCGTGAAAAATCGCCGACGGCTTCGAAGTTCTTTTACCGATGGGCGATTGGGCTGCTCATTGCATCGGTTCTTACGTTGTCATTTAGCCTCGCTATCATCGCACTTCTTTCGTTTATTATTGGTAAGGTTATTCGACCGCTCACCGACAAAGGCTTAGCGCTTCGAAGGTATGTCTTTGGCCTGGATCGCTATATTAAAGCGTCTGAAACTGAGCGTATTAAATTCCTGCAAGGCCCAGATACTGCTGAAAAGATTGGCTACGATGTTGATCCGCAAAACCCCGGTGAAATGGTGAAGCTATACGAGCGAACGTTGCCGTACGCGGTGTTATTTGGCCGCGAAAAGCAGTGGGCGAATCGTCTGGGTGAATACTATCTACAAGGGCAGGGAAGTCCCGATTGGTATACGGGACAATCAACCTTTAATGCGGCGTTATTCGGTGCAAGCCTGGCTAATTTCTCACAAGCATCATTAATGGCGGCGGGCTATTCGGCTGGTTCAAGCTCATCGAGCGGTGGGTCTGGTGGAGGAGGGTTCGCCGGCGGTGGTGGCGGCGGAGGCGGAGGTGGCGGCTGGTAAAACAGCCGCTTTTCTTTTTCAAAGGCAGGAATGTAATAATTGACTTTTTACAGTACCTTGTATAACATAGAACTATGACACGTGAAAATATATCTAGTACCGAGTATGCTGAACAGCTTGCCACGCAGCTCCGCAAAGGCTTTTTGGCCTACTGTGTGCTTAAGACGTGCTCGCATCAACCAAAATATACGAGCGATATTATTACGCAACTTCGCAGCGCCGAACTTGTTGTAGTGGAGGGGACAATTTATCCACTTCTAAGTCGCCTGCAAAAAGACGGCTTGCTGTCACACGAATGGCAGGAAAGCGAACAAGGTCCACCGCGCAAGTATTACAAAACTACCGACTTTGGGAACGAAGTGGTCGAAGAGGTAGGGGTAAAGATTAAAGAACTCAACGCAACGCTGAATAAACTATAAGGAGAGCAAGATGAACGAAGTTACCAGAATTCACATCGCCAAAGTCGCTTACGACATTGAGGTGTCCGCCAAAAAACAATTGCAGAAATATTTAAATAGTCTAGAAAGCTACACGCAAGACGCCGATGTACTTGAAGATATTGAAATCCGTATTACGGAATTACTTGCCGAGCAGGGTGTAGCAGCCGGCGGTGTCATTGGAGTGAAGGACGTTGCCGAGGTTCGTAAAAAGCTCGGTGAGCCCTACGAGTTCGCTGACACCGATGGTGACGTCGCAGTTGGAGCAACCGTTGAGGGCAATGGACGACGTTTTTATCGCTCAACCGATAACGCCATCCTTGGTGGTGTCTTGAGTGGTATTGCGGCGTACTTTAACGTTAATCCACTATGGACACGTCTTATCTTCTTGCTTGTACTCTTCATCTCTTTCGGACTAGCATTTTTCGCATATATCTTCTTCTGGATTTTCACCCCAGCCGCTAAAACAGCCACTGAAAAGCTACAACTCGCCGGTAAGGATGTAACTGTCGATTCAATCCGTGCGCTTAACGCCGCTGAAGAGACAACTCCAAAAAATACCGTTGCACCAGTCGTACAAAATATTCTGGCAGTCGGCCTAGGGTTATTCAGCTTACTTGGTGCGATTGTCGTTTTTGCTATTACCGTCGCTGGAATCGTCTCTATTTTTATTACCGATAACTTTACCGACTTCGCTCGCAATAGTGTCGGAATAGGTGATGGCTATGCGTGGCTTGCCTGGCTCGTTATCTGGATTATGGTGGCTGGCGGCCTTCTGCTTGCTTCGCTCTTCGGGTTAATTGCGTATGCTTTCTTCGCTAAAAAGTTAACGAAGCGCATGGTTGTGAGTGGAATCGTTATTATTGTGCTAGGGGTTCTTTCAGTCATTAGTGCAGTCGGTATTACGGGAACGCAGTCATGGCGTATTTCAAACGAAGTACAGAGTATGGTGCAAGAAACCAAATCTAACCTGCCAAAAGAATTTGCATCAGTGAAATCAGTAAGCTTCGACGTTACAACCAAGAATACCGACAAAGACGAAGATGCATTTTACACTCCATACGCGACTATCCGCTACGTAGTAGATGACGGTCCTGCTCGTTATGAACTCTCGTCGTTGCCTACCGCAAAACCGATCATTAAAGTCGAGGGCACAAATGCAACTATTTCAGTATCTGTCGTTGACGACTTCCGCAATTCTTTTGCTCAACCAACCCTTACGGTGTATGGTCCGGCGCTTGACTCCATCACAACGCTTGGTGGCGGGATAAGCTATGCTGGTGTCGACCAAGAGACGCTCCAGATTGTTTCTGAAGATGGCATGAGCACTCAGGTAAGTGGAAACTATAATTCAGTAACAGTATCGGGGAGCGGGTCGGTTGACTTGAGCGGCGGTGCTATTCAAAAGGCTGACATCCAATCATCAGAAGGTCTGAACGTAGCGCTTGCGACAGTTCGCGAGTTAATCGTTACCCAACCCGATACTTGTTCAGCTTCAGCTAGCCCTGCAACAACACAGGTAACAGTGCGTGGCATTACGACAGGTAGTATGACCTACAATGGCCAGTCATTGCCTGCAAAGACACATACTACAAGTTGTGCATCAGTGATTGTCAGCGATGACGACGACGTCATGATGTACTAAAAGTGTTAAACTAAGAATAAGTAATAAGCGGGGGTGTAATGATTGAAGTCCGAAACGTCACGAAGACGTATGGTAAAAAACAAAGCGTGTTTAAAGCGCTCGATGAGGTAAGTTTTAGTATTCCAACTGGCGCAAGCGTGGCGATTGTCGGTAAATCAGGAAGTGGTAAGTCGACATTAATGCACACGATGAGCGGGCTTGATCGCCCTGATGCCGGTGAGATTATTATTGATGGCGTAGATATTTTAAAGTTACGCAATAAATCGGTTGATAAATTCCGTTCAGAAAAAATCGGCTTCATCTTTCAATCATTTTTCGTGCAGGCTAACGAGACATGTTATGACAACGTGTCACTCCCACTTGAGATCACTAATATCGGGCCACGAGCTCGCAAGGCGCGCATTGAGGAGGCTCTCGCTACAGTTGAACTAAGCGAAAAAATGAAGCAAAAAGCTGGTAATCTTTCCGGTGGTCAAAAGCAGCGATTGGCAATAGCTCGAGCAATTGTTAGTAAGCCGAGTATTATTTTTGCCGATGAACCAACCGGTAACCTCGACTCAACGACTGGTGAAAAAATTGAAGACCTCCTCTTTAGCCTTAATAAGCAGGGTGGCAGTACACTCATCGTTGTCACGCATGATCCGGAACTCGCTGATAAATGTGATATTCAAATCTACATCAAAGACGGCAAGATTGAGCGCATGACGGGCGAGGTGGTAGAGGCTGATACCTCAGTTGCTGAAGATACGACCGTAGGTTCAGACGACCTTGGTCCAGTTGATACAGAAGGGAAGGAAAAGTAATGAAGACTGTTGATATCGCACGCCGCGCAGCTCGAAGTTTGCGTAATGCAAAAGCCCGAACTATTCTTACAAGCCTTGCTATCGCAGTGGGTGCATTTACGATTACCGTTTCACTTGCAGCCGGTGAGGGTGCTCGTGAGTACGCTGACAAATTGATTGGTTCGAACGTCAATCCGCAAGCACTCTTTATCGTCAAGGATAAAACCGTTTTTGAAGGTGGTGCCCAGCAAGCGCCGATTCGCGAATACGATGTAAACACATCTACAGCTGATGGTATGACGATGCAACAGCTTACCCAGGCTGATATCGACAAGCTCGACGCGCGCGACGACATTGAATACGTGATTCCGATTTACAACCCGGAAGTTCAGTACATGCGCTTCAGCGGAAAAGATACGAAGTTTAGCGCCAGTATAACAACCTTCGATCCTTCAATCCTTTCTGAAGTAAGTAGCGGTAAGTTGCCTGCAAAAGGTCAACAACTAGCCGATGACGAAGCGATCGTCCCGGGCGTGTTTGTCAGCACCTTGATTGAAAAGGGTGTCATTAAAAACGAAGCCGACCTGCTTGGAAAAACTATTACGCTCACCGCTGCAAAATCGGCTTCAGCGCCGAGATCTGAAGAAGTAGCCGCAGCATTTGCTGCTGGCGGGCAAGAAGCGGTTCAGGCATTAGTGAGCCCTGAAACAAAAGACTTTACTTTTAAGATCGTTGGTGTGACGACAAAGTCAGCGACGGCGCTTAATACGACGACCGCTGTACAGATTCCAGCTAATAGCGCCCGTGCAATTAGCGAATACACAACTCAGGGAACAAGCCAGTATCAGAAATACTTTGGTGCGACAGCTATCGTGAAAGAGGGTGAAGATCCAGCTGTAGTAAAGGATCGACTTGCCAAGATTGAGCTTTACGCTCAAACAGCCAAAGACCTTCAAGGTGTAGTATTTACCGTTGTTAATACACTTCAAGGTATTGTACTTGGATTTGGTATTGTCGCCTTGATTGCTAGTGTATTCGGCATCATTAACACCCAGTACATTAGCGTGCTCGAACGTACTCGCGAAATTGGTCTTATGAAGGCGCTTGGTATGCGCGGCCGTAGCGTGAGCCGGTTGTTCCAGTTTGAAGCAGCTTGGATCGGATTCCTTGGTGGAATTATAGGTGCGACTATTGCGGTTATCGCCGGAAGCGCTTTAAATCCATGGATCACAGAAACGCTTTCGCTCGGAGAAGGTAATTCGATCCTCGTATTCCAGCCGATTCCAATTATTGTTATGATATTGGCTCTTATGGCTATTGCGATGCTTGCTGGTTGGTTCCCAGCGCGGAAGGCTGCTAAGCTTGATCCGATTGAAGCTTTGAGAACAGAGTAGGTTCCTAGAAAAGAACTAAACACCCATACCTTTCAGGGTTACTTTTTAAAAGAACTGCCGCAGTGGCAGTTCTTTTAAGCGTTGGGCTAAAATCCTCAAGTCTTCGGATTTCACATACCCTGTCAGGTAGGGTATCTAGTTCTTTTCCGAGCCGACTACTGTTAAATGTGGTACAATTACTGCAATATGTTAGACATCAAATTTATCCGTGAAAACGCTGAGGCGGTGCAAGAAAATGCCAATCGCAAGAACTACAAGGTTAATATTGCCAAGTTAGTTGAACTTGATGATCAGCGTCGTGAATTAGCGGCTCGTGCCGATGAGCTTCGTGAGCGTCGCAATGCGAATGCTGCCAAAATGAAGGGCGGACGCCCTGAGCAGTCGCTTATTGACGAAGGTAAGGCGATTAAGATGGAACTTGCCGAGCTTGAAGAAAGTCTCGATCTTGTTACTGAGGATGTCTTAAAGCTTCAAAAAGCCGTGCCAAACATGGCGCTTGAAGATGTGCCAGTTGGTGCGTCTGAGGATGAAAATATTGTTGCCAAAAAAGTTGGTGAGCCGACGCAGTTTGCTTTCGAGCCACGCAATCACTGGCAAATCGCCGAGCAGCGTGATTGGATCGATAAAGAGCGGGCTGCCAAGGTTGCGGGAAGCCGCTTCGCATACATCAAGGGTGACCTTGTAAAGCTGCAATTCGCTATTATTCAATTTGTTATCAACTCGCTTTCTGACGAGAAGGTGATCGAGCAAATTGCTCACGATGCTGGTATTGAAGGGGTTTCTTTGAAGCCGTTTACACCAGTGCTGCCACCACTTATGATCCGTACCGAACTCTACGATGCTATGGACCGTCTTGAGCCACAAGATGACCGCTACAAATTAGAAGGCGACGATTTATGGTTGCAGGGAAGTGCTGAGCACGTGATGGGAAGTATGCACGCCGGTGAAATCTTAAATGAAGCACAACTTCCGCTTCGTTACCTTGGTTACGCAACAAGTTTCCGCCGCGAAGCCGGTACCTACGGTAAAGATATGGAAGGTATCCTTCGTATGCACCAGTTCGACAAACTCGAAATGGAAAGCTTTACGACTGGTGATGATGGACTAAAAGAGCACCTTCTTATGGTGGCAATTCAAGAATACTTGCTTGCGAGCCTTGGTATTCCGTACCAAGTCATTCAAAAATGCACCGCTGATATCGGTAAACCAGATGCACGTGGTATCGACATGGAAGCGTGGCTTCCTGGTCAAAACCAATATCGTGAAACACATACTGCTGACTACATGACCGACTACCAATCACGTCGCTTGCAAACCCGCGTTCGCCGCGAAAATGGTACTGAACTTGTTCACACGAACGACGCAACTGCCTTTGCTTTGGGCCGCGCTATGATCGCGATTATTGAAAACTACCAACACGAAGACGGTACGATCACAATTCCAGAAGTACTTCGCCCATACCTTGGCGGTCACGAAACTCTTTAGCATGACAAAGGTGCTTGTCGCGCACTCTCAAGTGAGCAACGGCTCGATGGCGAACCGGGAAGATGCTGGCGATGCGCAGGTGATAGTTAATCGCCACTCATGGCTGAGCTCGCTCGGTATTGACGACACGCAAACGTATCGCGTCGCATTGACGTTCGAACAAAACGGTGACTACTGCCGGTACCGCGAAGTGTCGTCATCTGATGTGCCGAGCAATACCTTTGATGCCGGCAACGAAGCGGCCGATGCCTTGATCACCACTCAAAAAGGCCAGGCGCTTTTCTTGCCACTAGCCGATTGTATTGGTGCTGTAATCTTTGATGAAGAGCACGATGTTCTCATGATGTCTCACTTGGGTCGTCATAGTTTAGAGCAAAATGGGGGCGTACGTTCAGTTGAGTATCTAACGCAGCGCTACGGTTCTGATCCAAAGAAATTAAAGATTTGGTTGTCTGCCGCTATCAGTAAAGATACTTATAAGATTATTGCGCTCCATAACAAGGGCTTGAAAGAAGTGCTCTATGAGCAGTTTATGAAAGCTGGCGTAGATATAAGTGCTATTATCGACAATACCGATGACACCGGCTCGAACCCAAACTACTATTCACACAGCGAGTTTCTAAAGGGTAATAAGCCAGACAATGGTCGTCATGCCATTGTTGCGCTGATGATCAACGAACCTTAAGAATGCTATAATAAAAGAGTCAACCAACAAACGGGGGAACACATGATTACATCAATTGATATCACCGGAATCAAATATGACGTCAATGAAAAAACGCAAAAATACGTTATAGAGAAAGTTGGTAAACTCGATCGGTACGTCCCATCGCACGCACGCAAATCTATGGTGGCCGATGTAAAACTTCGGCAGGTAAACCAAGACCACGGCAATAAATACGAAGCAGAAGTTATTTTGCAAATTCCTGATAAGACCATCACTGCTAAAGACTCGACGCTTAATATGATGGCAGCAATCGATATTGTAGAGGCTAAGCTCGTGGCGCAGCTTCGAAAGTATAAAGACTCGCTTATTTCGACGCGCAAGCAGACTGTTTAAAGCGTTA
This sequence comes from uncultured Candidatus Saccharibacteria bacterium, assembly GCA_963517285.1. GTDB lineage: Bacteria > Patescibacteriota > Saccharimonadia > Saccharimonadales > Saccharimonadaceae > Microsaccharimonas. The sequence goes on along the minus strand of CAUQDN010000001.1, from coordinate 451,143 downwards.
CATCATTGCGTATACTGCTGTAAAATCATATAATTATCCCTAAGAGAAATTTACCGACTATTTCCTGAAAGGCGGGGTAACACTACATGGCAATTACACGGCAGGGTGCGCTCACAAAGATTTTTGGCGACCCACAGAAAAAGATCATTAAGCGACTTGAGAAAAAAGTCGATGTTATTAATGGTCTTGAAGAAAAATACAAGAAGCTTTCAAAGGCTGAACTAAAGGCGCAAACTGAAATTTTGAAGAAACGCCTTGCGAAAAAGGGCACGACACTTGATGACATTTTGCCAGATGCATTCGCGTTGGTTCGCGAAGCAAGTGACCGCGTCCTCAAAATGCGTCACTTCGACGTACAGATGATTGGTGGTATGGTGCTTCACGAAGGCAACATCGCTGAAATGAAGACCGGTGAAGGTAAAACATTGGTTGCGACGCTTCCTGTGTATCTTAACGCCCTCGAAGAAAAGGGTGTCCACGTCGTTACTGTGAACGACTATCTTGCACAACGCGACGCCGGCTGGATGGGTGAGGTGTACCACTTCCTTGGTATGAGTACTGGTGTCATTATCAACGAGGCATCATTCTTATATGACCCTTGGTACGACAATGAAAACCACACCGATGCACGTATGAAGAAACTCCGCCCGGTTACTCGTAAAGAAGCGTATGCTGCTGACATTACGTACGGAACCAATAACGAATTCGGTTTCGACTACCTCCGCGACAACATGGTGAATGAAGTTGATTTGCTTCGCCAACGCGACTTGCACTTCGCAATCGTGGACGAGGTCGACTCGATCCTTATCGACGAAGCTCGCACGCCGCTTATTATCTCTGCGCCCGCCAGTGAAAACCCAGACAGCTACCAGCAATTTGCTAAGGTTGCTGCAAAACTAACAAGCGGCGACTACGTACTCGATGAAAAGCGCCGCATGGTGGCGTTGACCGACGAAGGTGTCGACAAGGTGCAAAAGCTCCTTGGGGTTAAAAACCTATACAGCCCAGAATACGTTCGTTCTGTGTATCACCTCGACCAAGCCCTCCGTGCACAAACATTGTTCAAGCGCGATAAGGACTATGTTGTCACTAAAGACGGCGAAGTAATTATCGTCGATGAATTTACTGGTCGTCTTATGCAAGGTCGTCGTTACAACGAAGGTCTTCACCAGGCAATTGAAGCAAAAGAAGGTGTGCCAATTCTTCAAGAAAGCATGACACTTGCAACCGTTTCATTCCAAAACTACTTCCGTCTTTACAAGAAGCTTTCAGGTATGACTGGTACTGCATTTACTGAAGCTGAAGAATTCCAGCAAATCTACAAACTCGATGTCGTACAAGTGCCTTCAAACCGCCCAGTGGCACGTGAAGACAGGGAAGACCTCATTTTCCGTACCGAAAAGGCAAAACTTAAAGCAATTGCCGATGTTATTAAAGAGCATCACGAAGCCGGCCGTCCTGTATTGGTTGGTTCAGCTTCAATTGCCAAGAACGAATTGATTGCCGCTCACCTCGATAAGGAAAAGATTCCATACGAGATTCTTAACGCGAAGAACAACGAACGCGAAGCCGCGATTGTTGAAAAAGCGGGTGAGAAGGGTGCGATTACGCTCGCAACTAACATCGCCGGTCGTGGTACCGACATTAAGCTCGGCAAGGGTGTCAAAGAGCTCGGTGGTCTGGTAGTGATTGGTTCTGAACGTCACGAATCTCGCCGTATCGACAACCAGCTTCGTGGTCGTGGTGGACGTCAAGGTGACCCTGGTATCACACAATTCTACGTCTCAACCGAAGACGACCTTATGCGTATCTTCCAAGGCGAGCGCATCGCTGGTCTTATGGAGCGCATTGGTGTTGATGATGACATGCCACTCCAACACAAGATGGTATCAAAAACGCTCGAAGCCGCTCAAAAACGCGTGGAAGGCTACAACTTTGACAACCGCAAGAACGTTGTGCAGTACGACAACGTGATTAATCGTCACCGCCGTGTTGTTTACACGATTCGTCGCAAGATTCTTGAAGGTGAAGACATTAAGGCCGAAATTGAACGCCTCGTAGAAGGTAAGGTTCGCGAGCTTACTGCAGTTCCTGCGAAAAACAACAAAAACTTCTACACCGAATTCGACCAGATTTTCCCGATGAGCGACAAGAAGCTCAAGGCAATTGGTGCTGAAAAGCGCGACAAGAACCGCTTCGATCTTGCTATGAAAGAAGTAAAAAAGGTATATGCAGCTAAGGAAGAAGAACTTGAAGCTGATGTTATGCGTAAGGTTGAGCGTGAAGTATATCTTCAAGTGCTCGACACACTTTGGATGCAGCATCTTGAAAATATGCAACACCTCCGTGAAGGCATTCACTGGCGCAGTGTTGGTCAACGCGACCCACTTGTTGAATACCGCGCTGAATCACAAAAGCTTTTCGATAGCCTTCAAGCAACCCTCCGCGACGAAGTACTTCGCGCTGTTATGCACGTGACTGCTCGCGATGCTGTTGCTCGTGCCGAAGAAGACCACGATACCGAGCTTACCCGTTTGGCTGAAAACTCAGTTGAAAAGGGTGTGAACGAGATTCTAAAAGGTGAAGAAAGCCGCGATGATGACTTTAAGGTGAAAAAAGCCGAAAAAGAGTCAGACGCGCAGCACAAAAAGAACACTGCTCGTAAGAAGAAGAAAACACAGCGTCAAAACCGAAAATCAGGCCGTCGCTAAGAGACTTTCATGAATCATACTGTTGAAGAAGTGAAGCTGAAAAACGGCGCACGCGGGCTCTTGATTGATGTCCCGGGTGCGACCGTGATGAGCATGCAATTCCATTTCCGTGCTGGTAACCGCTATGCGAAGAGCAAGGAAATCGAGCAAGTTGCTCATATTATGGAGCACATGGCGTTTGGTGCGAACGCACGTTTTAGGAGTGAGAGTGCTTTTGAGGCTGAATTTACCAAAAACGGCGCTTACCACAACGCGTATACCTCTGATTTTGCCATGGTATACGAAGCCGACTGTGCGGATTTTGAATGGGATCGCATTTTAGAATTGCAACGTCTTAGTATCTGCGAACCTCGTTTTAACGAGAAAGAGCTGGAAGCCGAGAAGGGGAACGTTCGAAGCGAACTTACTGGCTACTTGAACGACCATCACCGCATTTTATGGCCACGCGTGCAACAGTTGCTTGGTGAAGATGTGTTAACTTACCGTCAAGGCCTCGCGACGATTGGCCGCGTGAAGCTGAGCGATATCCGCGAACACCATCGCCGCACACATACAACCCGCAATATGCGCTTTGTTATTGCTGGAAAATTAAAGGGCCGTAAAGCTGATATTATTCGTCAACTTGAAGGCTTTAACTTGCCGGAAGGTGAGCGACTTGAGGTTCCACGCGATGAACTGCACGGTGCGAAACCAAGCTTGATTCGTCGCAAAGACGCTTCAAACATTACTTTTGGGTTAACGATGAGCTTACCTCGCGTACTCGATGATGAAGAGCTCGATGCAATGAACGCGTTGAACCACATTTTAACCGGTACAGCGACTTCTCGTATTTATGGAAAGGCTCGTTCGAAGGGGTTAGCTTACTTCGTTGGTGCGTATAGCGGTTCAAGTTTTTATGATAGTGCGTGGGATATTTCTGGGCAAGTTAACCACGATACAGCCGGTGCATTATTCGATATTATGGCTCGCGAACTGAAGGCTGTGCTCGACGGTAAGCTGACCGATGAAGAAATTGAATCAGCGAAATCGTTCGGGCTTGGACGCTACCAAATGGGTGCGCAGACTGTCTCACAAATCAGTGGGTTTTACACGCACCGTTATTTCGCCGACGATTACGTAAAAGATTATGCCAAGGTTCCTGATATGATCCGCAAAGTAACACGCGAAAAAATCATGAATGTTGCGGAGGAATTCGTTAATACAAATATATCGGTCCTCGCGGCAGTAAGTAGTGGCGATAAAGCTACGATCGTTGAACTTAACGATAAGCTCGCTAAATTATTTCCAAGTGATATAGAATAAAACTATGAAGATTGCCATTGCGGGATACGGAGTAGAGGGTCAAGAAAATTACGCCTACTGGTCGGCTCATCCTGATAATGTCGTGACAATCGTTGATGAAAACGTCAACTCACCGTTTCCGTATGGGGCGCAGACCATGTTTGGCCCAGGTGTATTCAACCGCCTTAATGGTTTCGACCTGGTAGTTCGCACCGCAGGGCTTGCACCGTCGAAAATTAAAACCGATGGAAAAATATGGACTGCAACGAACGAGTTCTTTGCTAAGTGCCCGGCGCCTATTATTGGCGTGACTGGTTCGAAAGGTAAGGGGACTACTTCTAGTCTAATCGCATCCATTTTAGAGAAAGCAGGCAAAAAAGTATGGCTGGTGGGGAATATTGGCGTGCCAGCGCTGAGCGTATTGCCTGAAGTCGAAGCCGATCATATTGTTGTTTATGAACTTTCAAGCTTCCAGTTGTGGGACTTAAAACAATCGCCTCATACTGCGGTAGTGCTTATGATTGAACAAGAGCACCTCGATGTTCATAAGAGCATGGAAGAGTATGTTGAAGCTAAGGCGCAGATTACGCGCCATCAAACTACTGAAGACATGCTTATTTATAACACTGAAAATCGGTATGCCAGTGCAATTGCCGAGAGTTCTCATGCTCAAAAAATAGGCTACCCTTCAAATACAACGGCGCATATTCAAGACGAGAACTTTTACTATGGCGACCAGCTGATTTGCCCTGTTCAAACCCTCGCTATAAAAGGCGAGCACAACCATCAAAACGCCTTGGCGGCAATTGACGCGGTATGGCAATATACGCACGATACAACAGCGATTACTGAAGGACTCGGTGTATTCAAGGGGTTGCCGCACCGTCTTTCATACGTTGATACGGTGAACGGTGTCGATTATTACGACGATAGTATTGCTACGACTCCAACTTCCGCTATTGCGGCACTACGAGCGTTTCCAAATAAGAAAAAAGTCATTATTTTAGGGGGTTCGTATAAGGGCTCTGATTTTAGCGAACTTGCTCAAGAACTGAAGCACCATGATGCATATGCGCTGCTGATCGGCGAAGAGGGCAATAGAATTTTTCCTGAACTCGATAAGGTTGAGTTCCAAAATTACGAGTTTTTAGATACTGCAACTGCCGAACAATTTACCTATCGTGCCTATGAGCTTGCCGAGCCGGGAAGTGTTGTTCTCCTAAGCCCAGCGGCGGCAAGTTTTGGTATGTTTAAGAATTATGTCGATAGGGGCGAACAATTCATTGCTGCTGTGAAAGCCCTGCCGCGTCCATAATTACCGTCACCTCCTGTATACTAGTAACAGATGCAACCACTGATTAAACGACTGAATGACTTGCGTCCGCAAATTGATGCGGCGCTTGTGCGCCTGCGTATTGATGAAAAGCAGGCGGCAATTGATGAAATGGAAGGGCAATTATCGACTTCCGAAATATGGCATAATCCGCAGTATGCCCAGGACCTGAGTAAACAACTGGCGGCCCTGAAAAAAATGGTTGATCCATGGCTGACGCTGAAAGCGCAGGCTGATGATTTGCTCGAACTTATGGACCTCGATGACGATTCGCTGCTGGGTGAATTTGAAGGTCAAATTATTGCCTTCGAAAACGAATACGAAACGCTTCGTAAAGATTTGTTGTTCGATGGTGAGTTTGATGACCATAATGCGATCTTGCGCCTAAGCGCCGGTGTAGGTGGAACAGATGCGCAGGACTGGACTGAAATTTTAGAACGTATGTATCTGCGCTGGGCAGAGCGCTCGGAGATGTCGACGAGTTTAATCGAGCGCTCGACCGGTGAAGAAGCGGGAATTAAATCGGCCGTTATTGAAGTGACCGGCCCGTATGCGTACGGTCGCTTAAAATCAGAACATGGCGTACACCGACTCGTGCGTTTGAGCCCATTCAATAGTGATAATCTGCGCCAAACCAGCTTCGCATTGGTTGAAGTATTGCCCCAAATTGATGCGCCGAGTGAGGTGCAAATTGACGATAAGGATTTGAAAATCGACGTTTACCGCGCTGGTGGTCATGGCGGTCAATCGGTGAACACGACCGATTCGGCTGTCCGGATTACGCATATTCCAACCGGTATCGTCGTGGCGATTCAAAACGAGCGTTCGCAGCTACAAAATAAAGAGATGGCTATGAAGATTTTGCGTTCAAAATTGGCGCAATTGCAGCTTGAACAGCACGCCGCTTCGGTGACGGAACTGCAAGCAGGGGAATCGGCTAATTGGGGAAGCCAAATCCGTAACTATGTACTACATCCGTATACCCTCGTAAAAGATACCCGCACCAAATACGAGACGAATAATGCTCAAGGGGTACTTGATGGCGATCTTAATGCTTTCATGGAAGCCTACCTCGAGCTACCACGCGAGTAACCCTATCTGTTAATAGGTTGCTTTTTAAGATAAAAAGTGGCATATTATAGGTAAGTTGTTTTCGGGAAACCGTTGTACATTGATAACTTTATGTCTTTACCTACGAGGTGTCCATACACCTCGAGGGACTCAAGTCCTTTTGCTATTCGACTTTTAGGGGTTTATACCATGAGCGAAGAAACGCCGCACGTACCGTACAGCACGGTCGCACTCGAGGTCTTCAACCGCGCTCGCGCCTACGCCGAGCAGTTCGGCCACGACGAGATCGAGCCGCACCATCTGCTGCTGGGTGTGCTCAGCCACGAGGGCATCGTGGTCAAGCGCGTCATGCACACGCTGCAGATCCGCCTCGACAAGGCGGTCCAGCGTTTCGAGGGACGGTGGGGCGATCGCACGAACCCATCCGTGATGGTGCGGCTGCACTGCAGCGATGCCACCTGGAAGGTTCTGATGACCGCGCGCGACGAGGCCTACAGCCGCGAGCGTGACGAGATCAACGCCACCGACATCCTGTTCGCCCTGGTGTACCACTCCAAGCACTCGCCGGATGAGATGGAGGTCGTGCTCGACCTGCTGACCCACGCCCACAAGGACGGCACCGTGCTGACGGCGAGCCAGGTCGTCGAGGTCACCCTCGATGCTGTCACGCGCCACTACCAGCCGGTCTACGGCGCCCGTCACTAGCGTGACTTGAGTCCCTTCCAGGGCGGCCCTAAAAAGCCGCCCTGGAATACTCCTCCCTTTATGGAAGCCTGGTAGATGAAGATATGATTTCATATTTTTAACGTACCTTTTACAATTTATCTTTACCTACGAGGTGTTCATACATCTCGAGGGATTCAAGAACTCACACCTACTAACTGTATGACGGGGGAGTCATGTCCACTACCGGTGTCCGTTTTACGGATGCGGCCTATGAGGTCGTCGATCGTTACGCGTCACGTCACGCACGCGAGCTTGGTCACGGCTTTGTCGGTGCCGGGCACCTGTTGCTCGGTCTAGCCGACTATCGTGGCCTGACGTTCGACAAGCTCCGCGACAAGTTCAACCTCGATCCCGAGATGCTGCATGCGGCGCTCATCGACCAGATCGGCCGCGGTAACCGTACCGGTGACATCGAGCGGCCGTTCACGGACGTGCTGGTTGATGTCATCTTCCCGGCGGCTATGTACGAGGCGTCGCAACTGGGCACTTCGCAAGCCGGCCCGGAGGATCTTCTGCTTGCCATCCTGCCGAACTCGCAGGACCCCACGCTCTACGGCCCACGCCGAGTGAGCCGTTCGTCCGGCGAGGGGAGCCTCGCTCTCACGCTTCTCAACAAGGTCGGAGTCAATGTCGACACGGCTCGAACCGTAATCTACGAGATCCTCCGTCCTCACCAGTCCATCACGAGCTAATCGGCTCGTGCCGCTCTCTCTAGGAAGTATTCTCATGTCTGCCCGTTTGAGTCATGCCAGCCAGTTTGTCGAGAAGATCGCCTCGGAAGAAGCCAAGCGCTTCGGCCACAAGGCCGTCGGAACGGAGCACCTGCTGCTCGCGCTCCTCAAGTACGACGAAGGCGTCGTCCACCGCGTGTTTGCGGCCCTCCGGGTCACGCACGCGCAGATCGAACAGCTCCTGTCGGCGATGTCCGGTGCCAACGAGTACAGGGGAGGGTTCCGCACCTACACGGTGCAGGCCAAGGTGGTGTTCGAGACGAGCGCCGAGCTGGCGGACGAGTTCAACTCGTCTTCCATCAAGCCCGAGCATCTCCTGCTCGCGCTCATCCCCAAGTACGGGGAGTGGGACACTGACGCCACGCGGGCCATGATCCTGCTGAGCAGGGCTGGGCTGCGTGCGCAGAACCTCCGCTTCACGATTCGTGAGGAGATCGCGAGCAAGGCGTCGTTCGTGTCGAGGCGGTGAAAGGTGCTGCTTCTTGAGTCCCTTCCTGGGGCGGCTATACCAGCCGCCCCAGGAACCTCTCAACTTATTGATGAGCTGGAAACTTCATAGATGAAGATAATTTAAAATGCGGATGCTATAGTAAAAAGGTAATGTATAAACTATTGATTACTATTGGTGCTGCTATTGGCGGTATTGTCGGAGCTTATATCCCATCGCTCTTTGGTGATACGGATATCTTTAGCCCATGGAGTATTCTCGGTAGCACGGTCGGGGCACTCGTTGGTATTTGGCTCGGATATTTACTCGCAAAGCGCTTAAGCTAGCACATAACTCGTGCTATACTATGTACAGAAATGATTCTTTTAGATAGGGTTACAAAAACATACGGAAAAGATAACGCTCCGGCTTTAAACCGCATGAGCCTTTTCGTTGAACCCCGCGAATTCGTTATTATCATTGGCTCATCTGGAGCAGGGAAGTCAACGCTCCTCAAGCTTCTCACCCGTGAAGAAAAACCAACTAGCGGTAAGATTGTGGTGGGCGGTATCGATTACGATACGCTCAAAGATTCACAAATCCCAATGCTGCGCCGCAAAATCGGCGTCGTCTTCCAGGACTTTAAGCTTTTACCGCAGCGTACCGTGTTTGAAAACGTTGCCTTCGCACTTGAAATTGCCGGTATGACTGGCCGAGAAATTAAAAACACCGTCCCTAAGGTGATCGACCTTGTTGGTCTAACTGGTAAGGAAAAGAACTTCCCAAGTCAGCTCTCTGGTGGTGAACGCCAGCGCGTTGCCATTGCCCGTGCGATCGTCCGTCAACCGAAAATCCTCATCGCCGATGAGCCAACTGGAAACCTCGACCCTAAAAACACCTGGGAAATCGTCCGCTTACTTGAAAAGATTAATAAATACGGCACGACCGTTCTTCTTACCACGCACAACGCCGAAATCGTCAATAAATTGAAGCGCCGCGTTATCACGATTGAAGAAGGTAAGATTACTGCCGACCAAGCTGAAGGTAGTTACAGACAGTAGGAACTATGGCAAAAAATAAGAAAAAAGATTCGAAAACAGTTTCACAGCAAAAGCGCCACCGTCGCCAGTGGATTACGTTTTTACGTATGTGTCGATACGGAGCGAACAACTTCACCCGTAACGCCTGGCTCACCTTAGCGGCTACTGCAGTTATGACGATTACGCTCTTTGTGCTCTTTGTAAGTGTCGTGGCTCAGCAAGTGATGTCCGATACGCTTCAAACTGTACGCGACCGCGTGTCGATGTCTATTTACCTGAAGACCGACACTACTCCTGAACAAGCACAGGAAGTTGTTCAAGAGGTAAAGAAACTCGAGAACGTTACGGGTGTTACGACGTTATCTCCAGAGAAAGCTCGAGAGGACTTCATTGAAAAGAATAAAAGCGATCCAAGTGCATTGGACGCAGTGAAAGAGGCGACTAATATGTTGCCATGGACGGTGAGCATTAAACTGGCTGACATTAATAACACGTCGCAGCTTGCACATCTTGTTGAAAATAATGAAGTAGTGAAAAAGTACATGGACCCGAATCGTGACCCTTCATTTGCTGGTGACCGCCGACAAGCAATCGAGAAGATTGCCGGAACTGCAACGTTTGCTCAGCAGATCGGTGTCATCGTGAGTGTCGTATTCGTTGCGATCTCAACCTTGATTATCTTTAACACTATCCGCATGGCAATCTTTAACCGCAAAGAAGAAATTCAGATGATGAAGCTCATTGGTGCTGAGCGCTCGTTTATTCGAGGGCCATTTATTGTCGAAGCTACCGTTTATGGGTTCTTCGCAGCAATCTTCGCAAGCATCATTGGCTACAGTTTATTCTTCCTCGCTGCACCAGCACTGCAAGGGGCAGATGTTGCAGTTACTCCAGCAACCGACTTACTCATGAATTATGCCGGCTTCGTACTTCTCGGTATGATCCTGGCCGGTGCCATTATTGGTGTCATTTCCTCACTGCTTGCAACTCGTCGTTATCTAAAAGTTTAATAAATAAAACACAATTTAACATGAAAGGGGATAGGTTCCTCGGCATAACCTTGACTGTCCATCAAGCTTATGCTAACCTAGAAAAAGCAATGATGAAACTGCGCACCACCACACCAGCTTCAGTAACTCAACACGCTAAAAAGGCTTTTCTTGTCTTTAGCGCACTTGTACTCGTAGGCGCAGGAGTAGGCTACTCTCAAAAGCCTGCTTCAGCCGACCAATACGACGACAAAATTCGTGCTCTTCAAGCTGATATGAACAAGTACCAAGCCGAAGCGAACCGTTTAAACGCCGAAGCTGTAACACTCGCCAACACACTCGCGCAGTTAACAAACCAAAAGAACGCCATTCAAGCGCAAATCGACGTTAACCAGGCTCAGCACGATAAACTCGTGATTGAAATTGCTGAAACCGAACAGCAAATCAAGCAAAACCAAGACGCGCTTGGTACGACAATTGCCGACCTTTACGTTGACGACACAATCTCGCCAATTGAAATGCTTGCGAGTAGCCAGAATATTGGTGACTTCCTCGATAAGCAAGAATACCGCAACTCTGTAAAAGACGAACTTGGCTCAACTATTAAGAAGGTAAGAACTCTTAAAGAGGAACTCACGACTAAGAAGACCGAAGTGGCTAAGCTTCTAGAAGAGCAAAAAGTCGCTCGTAACGAACTTCAAGCTAAAGAAACCGAACAAGCGACTATTTTGGCCCAAACTCAAAACGACGAGTCAAAATACCAAGGTATGATTGCAAATAACAAGCAGGAAATTGCCAAGGCGCAAGCCGCGCAAGCTGCTATCCGTGCTCGTGCCAGTCAAACAGGTGGACAAAAGGTCCTCTCAGCCGGTCGACTTGCTTCGTACGAATCGCAATGGGCTGGTGACTGTTGGATGGGCGGCCCTGGTGGCTGGTACTCTTACGGAGGAGCCGACGGTGGAGGTGGCGATGGATATGGCTACGGTTGCCGTCAATGTGCCAGTTATGCCGCATGGAAGGTTTACACTGTAACGGGTAAACGATACAAGTGGGGCAACGGTGGTAGCTTTGCAAGCAATGCAATCGGCGCCGGCTACACTAACCTTGGCCGCAATCCGCAACCAGGCTCACTCGCAGTGCTATGGGGTGACCCAGGACACGTTGCATGGGTAGAAGATGTTAGTAACGGCCAAGTGCGCGTAACGCAGTATAACTACCAAGTTAATGGTCAATACGGAATGTACACAGACATGTGGCTTTCGGTAAACTTCTTCGACCAATACGTCAAAATCGCTCCATAAGCAATTCAACTAACTAACAGCGCGCCAAAATGCGCGCTGTTTTGTTGTGTAAATAGCATAACAAGTATGCTTTTTCTTTAGTATAATAGATGGAGTAATTAGTTACCTCTGGAGGGTTATTTTTAATGGCTGAGCCATACACTACCAATGATATTCCTGGGCCAACGCCAGAACCTGTCACGCCTCGTCGTCGTTTTAAGAATGAGCGCCGCGTTCCAACACCACTGTTAATCCTCGCGTTCGTAGTAGTGGCGGGTATTGGCTATGTTGCCGGGTTCTTAAATAACGGCCTGCTTGAAGATCGTATCGCCGAACTGACCGGATCAAAGCAAATCGACCTCTCTTCGGTCCAAGAAACGTACCGTGCACTCACTGCAGACTTCGACGGCAAAATCGACCAACAAAAGCTGATTGAAGGGGCGAATAAAGGCTTGGTGGATGCTGCTGGTGACGAATACACGGTATTTATGAATAAGGAAGAGTCTACTGCTTTCGATGACAGCCTGAGTGGCAACATTGGAGGTGGTATTGGTGTGGAGCTTGGTATTCGAAGTAATGTACCAACCGTAGTGCGCGTTTTGCAAAATAACGCTGCTGAAAAAGCTGGCGTGCAAGTCGACGACATTGTTATTAAGGTGAATGGTGAAAGCACCGAGAATAAGTCGTTAACCGATGTTACAACTAGTATTCGGGGAGAAACTGGTACAACGGTAAAACTTACGGTCATTCGCGGCGGTGAAGAAAAAGAGTTCAACATCACTCGTGCGCAGGTGAACAACCCAAGTGCGTATGGGGAGGTGAAAGACGGTATCGGCGTACTCAGCATCACTCGCTTCGATGAAAACACAGGCAAATTAGCACGTGCCGTCGCCAGCGACTTCAAACAGCAAGGTGTGAAGGGTGTAGTTGTCGACCTTCGCGGCAATGGTGGTGGCTACGTGACTGCTGCGCAGGCTGTAGCGGGTATTTGGCTCGACAAACAGCTCGTTACGACTGAACGCAAGAACAACCATGTGACCGACGAGCTGAAGTCGACTGGCAGTCCAATTCTTAATGGGGTACCGACAGTCGTATTGGTGAATGAAAGCAGCGCCAGTGCCAGTGAGATCGTCGCAGGTGCGCTGCACGACCACAAAGCAGCTACGCTTGTAGGTGCAAAGACATTCGGTAAAGGAAGCGTTCAGAAGCTCGTAAACTTGAGTAATGACGCCATGTTGAAGGTGACGATTGCGCGCTGGTATACCCCAGCTGGGCTTAATATTTCTGAAAAGGGAATTTCACCCGACAAGGCAGTAGCTCGTACTGCTGATGATATTAACGCTAACAGGGATCCACAGCTTGAAGCGGCGCTCGCGTCCTTCTAGCTTGTGCTTATCCTGAGAGAGTAGTACAATACGACTATTATGGACAGCAAAAAGAAAATTCTGCTTGTTGAAGACGACGAAGCGTTGGCAAACGTTTATAAGTCTCGCCTCGACATTGAAGGTTTTGAAACCAGCTGGGTAGGTAATGGTGAAGATGCGCTGGTTGAAGCGCGCAAGTTTCACCCAGATCTTATCCTGCTTGATGCAATGATGCCAAAGATTAGCGGCTTTGACGTACTCGATATCCTTCGTAACACCCCTGAAACAGCTAATATTCACGTCATTATGCTTACTGCGCTCAGTCAGCCTAAAGATAAAGAACGGGCTGAATCACTCGGCGTCGATGATTACCTCGTAAAGTCGCAGGTTGTTATTGGCGATGTGATCGAACGCGTTCGTCATCACCTTGGGCTCAACCAAGAAACTACCGCTTAATAAACCCAGCATTCAATGTAGCAACCCCACCACGGGGTTGCTTTTTTATCAAGCTTATGCTATAGTAATTACATACACCCGACAAAAACAAACACAGGAGTCGCCCTTTAATGTTCACCGAAGCTCAAGCACCGAAAGAAGAAAAAGAAGCATCTCGCATGCCGCGTTTCGATACTCTCGCCGAAAGCTTACTCTCCGATAAAGCCATTAACGAACTACCCCCAGAAGACCAGGGTAGGGTTATTGCTGATCGTTTCATTGGTGCTTTGGTGCGCCGCGGTGAAGTAAAGGGCAGTCAAACTACCTACACCCCACAAGAGGTGCTTCACCTTATGGATCGTATTCAACGTAGTGAAGATTTACGAACGATTACCGGTACCGACGGGCTTCGCGCAGCGGTTGAGAAGCTTTCCTTAGATGAACGGGTTGGTCCAGTGTTTGGTCAGCTTGAAGGGCAATTACGTGTTGATGAACGCGGTCAACAAACCCTCACAAGCATGGCTCAGATTGAAGGTTATTTACAGGCTGGCGGGCGCAATAATGAGGTAAAGAACCCAGTTGGCGGCGTTCATACGCAGTTAGACGACTGGATTCCAATCATGCTTGATCACGTTGATCGAATGAAGGATGACCCGTACCTTAACTGGATGTCAGTAGGGAGCGCGCGTGAGCTTATGACGTCTGATGCGCCCCTTATTAAAGAAACTGGCCGTGACTGGCAAAAGGCGATCCTTTCTGCCGAGAAGGTGGGTGCTGACGTTGGTCTTATCGGTCGTTCAGCCGAATATATTCAGCGTACTATTAAGGCCGGTCGTGACCTAGGAAGCCGAGCGCTTCTTGTAACGACGGGGTGGAAAGTTGCGATGTATCGGGATAATCTTGAGCGTCGCGGCGAAATTAAATTCTAGTATATAAAAAAATATCCCCGAGAAGGGGATATTTTTATAAGAGGTGGATGAGATTACTGTACAACTACTTGAGTACGAGTAACAGTTCGTCCGGTGAAGCTTCCTTTTTTGACTTTTTTGAAGCTTACAACGCCATCTTGTGCGGCGTGGATAGTGTAGTTGCGGCTGATGAAAGTACCAGGACCAGCGATCTTGGTGCTACCAGTTTGGCGTACGAGAACCTCACCGGTGCTTACTTTCTGACCACCAAAGCGCTTCACGCCAAGGCGGGCGCCGGCGTTGTTGTGGATGTTTTTACTTGAACCACCTGCTTTAACGTGTGACATACTTTATTATCTCCTTATGAGCCATGTTGTCTTGAAAGGCTCAATCAATCTGTTCAATTGTACTAAAAAAATATAGGTACGTCAAGGGGTTAGTGGAATGTTTGAGAGTATTCCAGGCGGCTTCAGGCCGGGTTCAATAAGGGTCTCTGCGCCTTATCTCGCTCGGCTTGCAGATGCCACGAAATACAACCCAAACCTTCAGCCCGCCCACGATGCACTAATTTTAAGGTAAAAGTTAAAGATTAATTAATCATCGATATGCTAAAATCAGAGGTGAGCAGCAAGGTCTGCTCACTACAATTTGGCAAAAACAGCCTAACCCTCGACTTATTTTATAAGCGAGGTATGGTTGAAAAATCGCGTTAACAATACTGATCCCGTCGTCAGGTATGTTAACGCGTCATTTAGGGAAACCTTTATGGGACTTCATGTCCGCCTGGTGGCGGGTTTTGTGGTTTCTAGAATTTATTTAGACGGTAGAGGAGGGTGTTATGCCGAAGCTCAGACAACTTTCAATTGAACAGGCTGCCATTAGTGCATTCTCCACACTGCTTTTTACGGCTTTAGCCGTGCAGATTTTCCTGCGAATTACTTCTTAACGAGTACAAGCAACTCACGGGCGACGACTTGGTCGGGCCTAAAATAGAGGAGGTCTTCATCTCGGACGGTATTAAATTCAATACGTTCAAAGCCGTAGCGCTCTACATCACTTGTGAGGGGGAGGTGGCTGAAATTGCCTTGAGTATCTTTCCAGGCGGGCACTGCGAGCACAACGGGTGTACCAGGTGCAATTTGCTTGCCAAGGTTTCGTAGGAATGAAGTAATAATATGATTACAATTGCCGCGTACTTCAGTCAGCTTAGCCGATGACGGTGGTGCGCTGAATGGTTGGCCAAGGTAGGCTTCGCTGGCGACAGCATCGATAGGTGGCTGCCACTGGGTGTCCATAGCATCACCTTCAGCAACAACCGACTCAACATCGACGGAAAGTGTCTTCTTGAGCCACGCCAAGTTATCTTCGGTGTAGCGAATCATCTTTTCAGATAAGTCGGTACCGTATACAGAGTAACCCAATAGGGCCGCCTCTTGCAGAAGCACACCAGTTCCACAGAATGGGTCGAGGAGGCGCTGCGGTGACTTTGGAGGAAGGTGAGCGCCAGTAGCGAGGTTAATCATAATTTGGGCTAACTTAGGGGGAAGCATACCAACGAACGCATCGCGGCGAGGACGGCCTTGGTCGCGAGCAGCGAGTGCGGTGATGTTTTGGGCGCCGGTGCTTTCGGCAACAATAGTGCGGTGTTTGCCGCGTACGATCATTAATTCAATTTTATTACTCGAAAGGCCGAGCTTGTTATGGTGCGAAGTGGCAGTGCTCAGCGCTGCTTCTTGGTTTGGTACTAAGCGTAGGCTCACACCGCTGTTTTTTAGTTTACTTTTAAGAATCAGCCCGACCTTTTGCACTTCGCGCGCTGAAGCGTTTGATTCGTAGGCGCTAATACCAAGGGTAATTTTTCCGTCATTGCCAGCCCACGCTTTGCTGTAATGTTTGACGATGGCATCGGCGGTACGGCGCCAGTCAGTGGTTTCGAGCTGGAGAGTGACACGGCCGAGTTTTTGGGTGCCGCCGAGGCGTTGAATGTCGATAGGGTCGTCGGTGCGGATGCAAGCAGTTTGTGAAGAGAACCATGTGACGTCACCGAATACGCGCTCAAGTTCGGCGATAGAGAGTTCGGGCTGGCGACCTAAAAGGGCAATATACATAGCTTTATTATAGCACTAGGAAGCGAGTGAAAAGATTGCTTGCAAGCTTTTCCGAGTGACGACGGGCTATATTATTGCGATAGTATTAATCTACCTTAGATATTACAATAAGAGCATGAAGCTTTCGTTCCGGGGATGGATGACAATTGTTACGCTTGTTCTTTTGGCGGTTGTTGTGGTTGCCGCCTGGCCGGAAATCCTTAAAGCGTGGGCGTTGATGGGCCAGGTGGATCTATGGATCCTACTCCTTCTGATACCGGTGCAATTTCTTAGCTACTACGCAACCGGGGGCATGATCTTTTCATATCTTCGCGCTAAGGGAAATCTGGAAGAAATGTCACATTGGTCAACAACTCGCTTGGCGCTTGAACTCAATTTCGTTAATCACATTTTGCCTAGTGGGGGAGCGGCTGGGTTTTCTTACCTCGCATGGGTACTGAAAAAACATAAGGTATCAGTTGCGCGTTCGACGATGGCACAGCTCGTGCGTTTCGTGTTAACGTTCCTTAGTTTTGTCCTGCTTCTTGTGGTTGCTATGATTATCCTGTGGTTTAAGCATCAGATTGGCTCCTCGGTAGTCTTTATTGGTACGGGGCTCGTTATTGCCGCGATCGTTGGAACCTGGCTTGGTGTTTGGCTGATTAAAAGCAATCAGCGTTTGCGTCGATTCTCTGATTGGCTGACGCGCACAGTGAATGGGTTTGTAAAGTGGATTACACGCGGAGGCAAGCCGCACGCCGTTAAAGGCGAGACACTACTTGAATTCTTTGACGGTCTTCACGATGATTATTTGGCAATTCGTCGGGAGCGCAAAATCCTGATTAAGCCGTTTGCCTGGGCGATTGTTGCCAATATGCTCGACGTAGCATTAATTTGGATTGCTTTCTGGGCCCTTGGCTTCCCACTCGATCCAGCTTTGCTATTTATCGGCTTTGGTGTCGCTTCAATTGTGTCGGCTATATCCGTAACCCCTGGAGGTGCCGGTGTGTACGAAACAATCATGGTGGCCTTCTTGGCGGCGAGTGGTGTAACACCTGGCGTTGCGATTGCTGGTACATTGCTTGCCCGTGTTACCTTGTTGGCAGGAACAATTTTGTTTGGGTACTTCTTCTATCAACTAACGCTTGTCAAATATGGAAAACGTCCAGCTAACAGTTAGTGATTTTGTCGCGCTGGTAAATCAGACGCTCGAATACGCCTACCCAACCGTAAGTGTGATTGGCGAAGTGGCTGAATTTAGAGTGAGTCAGGGGAAATGGGTGAGTTTCAAGCTTAAAGATGACGGCGCGCTTGTCGACTGTTTTATGTCCGTGTACCAACTGCGCATCCCCCTTGAAGACGGTATGAAAATTATGGTGGTAGCTGCGCCGCGCGTGAATGCGAAGTGGGGTAAGTTTAGCCTTAATATCCGCGCCGTTAAGCCAGTGGGTGAGGGGTCAATTAAGAAGGGGTTTGAATTATTAAAAGCTAAGCTTGAAGCAGAAGGCTTATTTGCCCCAGAACGTAAAAGGGCACTGCCGCGGGTTCCTTCTTACGTTGGTGTGATTACAAGCACCGAATCGGCTGCTTATGCCGACTTTTGTAAGATCGTCAACGAACGATGGGGTGGTATGCAGATTGAAGTGGCGCATACGCAGGTTCAGGGTGATCCGGCGGCTGATCAAATTATGCGAGCGATTAAATATTTTAATAATCTTGAAAAACTCCCTGAAGTACTCGTGATTATTCGTGGTGGTGGTAGTGCTGAAGACCTAATGACGTTTAATGACGAACCACTGGCGCGAGAAATCGCCGCCAGTCGTATTCCGACGCTCGTGGGAGTGGGGCACGAGGTTGATCATACGCTTGCAGATATGGTGGCCGACCGCCGAGCGGCAACGCCTACCAATGCGGCGGAAATGTTGGTGCCGGATAGGGCAGAGATTATACGCTCGGTTCATACCCAGGCTTCGTCGCTCGGTACTCAACTTACGCAGGCGATCGATCATTATTCCCAGCGAACCGCCGATCAACTTCATACCGCTTTGCGCCGTATCCATGAGCGGCTCGACTCGACAAGCGATCGGTTGGCATCGCTCAAGGTAGTTGTCGGTCAGCTCAATCCCGATAACGTCTTAAAGCGAGGCTATGCGCTAGTGCGGGGTGGTCTGGAAAAAGGCGGCACCATCGAAATTGAAACGTATAAATCATACATAACCGCGGAGGTTCAAGATGTCAGAAGCAAAGAATAAAACCGTACAAGATAAATTAGCCGAGCTTTCAGAACTCGTTGAGTGGTTTCAAAGCTCAACGTTCAGTCTTGAAGATGCCGTTGGGAAATTCAAGCAAGCAGAACAGCTGGCTGAAGAAATCGAGAAAGACCTAACGAAGCTTAAGAATGATATCAAGGTGGTGCAGCAAAGGTTTGACGGCGCCGAGTAATGTGGCTGTACGTCGCCGGTGCGCTCGTTGTTTTTATTGGAATAAGTGCCTTTTTTGGTGCACCGTATGTTCCATCTCGCCGACGCGATTTGCAACCTATGTTCGATACACTCTATCCGCTTAATCCTCGTGATACAGTCCTTGATATTGGGAGCGGCGACGGTTTGGTGCTGCGCGAAATCAGTCGACGCAAGGCTAAGGCAGTAGGGTATGAAATCCATCCGTTTTTCGTGGTGCTGTCGAAAATCTTGTCGGCACGTTATAAGTATGTGACGATTCGCTGGACGAATGCGTGGAGCACTCCGTTCCCAGACGATGTGACGCTGGTGTATATTTTTTCGGTTGGACGTGACGCCAAAAAGCTTGATCGAAAAATGCAAACCGAAGTCAATCGGCTCGGTCGAGCGGTATCGCTCGTCTGTTATGGCAATCCGCTGCCGAACCGTAAGGCGATGCGGACGCTCGGCGCTTATTACCTGTATGAATTCGAACCTTTACACCTGAGGTAAGCGTAAGTATAATAGCGACATATGAATCCTGAATATCCTTTTCAACCGCAGCAGCCAACGCCGCCGCCAGCGGGTCCTCAGCCTGGTGGATACCCACCTCCAGGGCAACCGTTGCAACAACCGGGCCAGCCGTATCAACAAAATGGCTATGCATATGGTGGAGCGCCTCAATTGCCACCTCAAGCGCCACAACATCCACGCAAACAACGTAGATCAGTTGGGAAGCATTGGCTCGTTTTGACTTTTGTGTTTCTTTTTACAACACTTGCGGTCGGTGGGTTATCTATCTGGGCGGTGATTAGTTATTCTGAAGAAAAAAATAATGTTGATACCAAAGTGGCTAATGAAGTTGCTTCTGCGGTGAGGATTCAGCGCGAAGAGAGCGAAAAGGCTGCGGCTGAAAAAGAGAAAGAGCCGAACCGCGATTTTGTCGGGCCTGATGATTATGGAACGCTTTCGTTCAAGTATCCAAAAACCTGGAGCGCTTATGAAGAAAAAGACGCCAGCAAGGGCGGCACGTACGAAGTATACTTTAGCCCCGGTGTTATTCCACCGGTTGCAATTAACGAACGCTACGCACTGCGTTTGACGATTCAAAATGAAGACTACGACAAAGTAGTGAGCAGCTACCAAACCAAGGTGACAAAAGGTGACTTAAAATCGAGCGCTGTTACGGTTGATGGTGAAAATGGCACCCGTCTTGACGGTACCTTTAGTAAAGATATCCGCGGCTCTGCTGTCATCGTAAAAATCCGCGACAAAACTGCCACACTGCGCACGGATGCAGATACATTTATGGGCGATTTCAACGCGCTCATCGCGACCATCACGTTTGTTAAATAATCATCACGCTTGTCTTTGCTATGAAGCAAGAACGAGTGCTACACTAGATGCATGGATGGAGGTGAGGAGAGGTACGAAGTGACGCCGCTGATTGCAGCTGCGCACGAGCTAAAAGCGCCACTGGCGTTAGTACGTCAACTTGCCCTCCGACTTGAAGATGACGGCCTTTCAGACGCTGAGCGTCATCGACTCTTACAACAAACTATTCTTACGAGCGAGCGGGCACTGCGGCTTACCAGTGACCTGACTCGTTCAGCTCGGCTTGATCCAAGCCTCTTTACGCTTGAACCAATTAATCCTGAGCAACTGTGCCGGGATGTGGTGATCGAGCTGAGCCCGCTTTTCAGGGCGTATGAACGAGATGTAACGGTGAAAATGAGCCGTCGTTCGCCACTGTTGGTGGCTAATCGGGACCTGCTCCGACGCATCCTGCTCGGCTTTAGCGATAACGCGCTGCATTACAGTCTGCCAGGCTCGGCGGTGCACATGGAAATCCGTGCGGTACCTGGCAGCGGCATGGTGCGAATTGGCGTACGGGACTTTGGCCCGGCGCTTTCGAGTGATGTATGGCGAACACTACAGAAGAAACTACGCACTGCGCCGCAAGCGGTCCATGCTCGGCCCGAAAGTAGCGGACTTGGGCTTTATATTGCGAGTCAATTTGCAGAAGCTATGAATGGTCGAATTGGTGCAATTCGGCATCGTGATGGCGCGACGTTTTACGTGGAACTGCAAGCATCCTCGCAGTTGAGTTTGCTATGACGAGGGTGCTGCTCGTAGAAGATGACACTTGGCTCGCTGAGGTTGAAGAGAAAGTGTTAGCTGAAGCAGGGTATGAAGTGACGAGTACTTCAAATGCGCTCGCCGCAGTCGACTTACTGGATAACTTTATTCCCGATGTAATTATCCTTGATGTACTGCTAAGTGGCTCGACCGCTTTCGCATTTTTGAATGAGTTGCAATCGCATCCTGATACGAGCGCTATTCCTGTGGTGCTTTGTACGAATTTAGCTGAGCAACTAAGTAGTTCGCAGCTGAAAGCATACGGTGTTCAAAGGGTTGTTGACAAAACAACGATGCACCCGAGTGATTTGGTGGTAGCGGTGCGGGCTGTAATCCCTACAACAGAGGAAAATGACCGATGAAAACGTATCGTACGAAAGCGATTGTGTTACGCCGAACGAACTATGGTGAAGCGGATAGGATTGTGCAGCTTTTAACGCCCGAAGGCCGCCGTGGGGTGATGGCGCGTGGGGTCCGAAAAGAAAAAAGTAAGCTCGCAGGCGGCATCGAATTATTTGCCGTGAGTGACGTGGTGATTGGTGAAGGGAAGGGGGATTTAGGTGTTCTCACTTCTGCCAAACTCGATCATTTTTACCGACATATTTTAGAGGATTATGACCGGCTGCAGTTTGGGTACCAGGCAATTAAATTAGTCGCTCGAGCAAGCGAGGCGGTGGATGAGCCGGAATGGTTTGATTTACTCCAAGAGGTATTGGCCGGGCTCGATGTCTCGACGATTCCGCTATCGCTGCTTAAGGCCTGGTTCTATATGCGCTATGCCGCACTACTTGGTCACGAGCTTAATGTGGAACTTGATGTTGATGGCGACCCGCTGGTGGCTGAAGGGCGCTATCGCTATGATTCCGGTGATCAAGGGCTCCGACGCGTCGAGAATGGTGAGCTTACTAGTGAACACATAAAATTGTTACGCTTGATTGGTTCACGGCCCCTGAAGGTGCTGGTGCAAATTGGAGGAATTGGCACCTTGCTCCCAGAATGCTTGCGTTTGGTTGAGATGCACGCGGCTATCGACATCGTATAAGGGGTGGAGTGTGCTATAATAACCCTAATTATGAGTACAGAAAAAAATATGGAAGATATCGTAAGCCTGGCCAAGCGCCGCGGCTTCATTTACCCTGGTTCAGATGTATACGGCGGATTAAGTGGAACGTGGGATTATGGTCCACTTGGCGTTGCCTTAAAGCGCAATATTATGAGCCTTTGGTGGAAGATGTTTGTTGATGAGCGCGACGATATGTACGGCGTTGACGCAGCGATTCTCATGAACCAAAAAGTATGGCAGGCGAGTGGTCATGTTGATACCTTTACTGATCCATTGGTTGAGGACCTCGAAACCAAGCAGCGGTACCGCGCCGACCATCTTCTTAAAGATGCTGGATTCACCGTTGATGGCCTTTCGCTTGAGCAGCTCACGCAACTTATTCGTGAAAATAACGTAAAGAGCCCTGCGGGAAATGAATTATCTGACGCTCGTACGTTTAATATGATGTTTACCACTACCGTTGGTCCGGTTGCCGACGATAAATCGGTCAGTTACCTGCGCCCAGAAACCGCCCAAGGTATTTTTACCAATTACAAAAATGTCGTTGATTCGTTCTACCCAGATCTTCCGTTCGGTCTTGCTCAGCAAGGTAAGGCGTTTCGTAATGAAATTAGTCCACGTGACTTTATTTTCCGTTCACGCGAATTTGAACAGATGGAAATTGAATACTTTGTAAACCCGACTGCTTGGGAAGAGTCATTTGAGCATTGGCGCCAACAAGTCTGGAAATGGACCCAGGCGCTTGGCTTAGCTGATGAAAACGTACACGAACTCGACGTGCCTGAAGAAGACCGTGCTCACTACAGCAAGCGCACCATCGACTTTGAATTTGATTTCCCAATCGGCCGTGAAGAGCTGCTTGGCCTCGCGTACCGCACCGACTTTGACCTGGGTAATATCCAACGAGTAAGTGGACGCAACATGGAATACACGATTAAAGGAACGAACGAAAAGTTTGTACCACATGTAATCGAGCCATCATTTGGTGTTGAACGCGCGCTTATGGCTGTTATGACAGCTGCCTACACTGAAGATGAAGTGAACGGTGAAAAGCGCATCGTTATGAAATTCCCAGAGCACTTAGCGCCAATTCGCTATGCAGTATCACCATTGGTCCGCAATAAACCTGAACTCGTTGCGAAAGCTCGTGAAGTCTACGAACTTCTTAAGAAAAAGTACGGCAACGTAATGTGGGATGACAACGGAAATATTGGCAAGCGCTACCGTCGCCAAGACGAAATTGGTACGCCGCACTGTGTTGTGATCGACTTTGATACGCTTGAAACCGACGGACTTGTTTCGGTTCGCGACCGTGACACAACCGAACAACGCCGCGTCACACCCGAAGAGCTTTAAATTTTTATAAGGAGGGTCTTATGAAAGCAGTTTGGAATAACGAAGTACTGGCCGAAGCACCAAAAGAAGACTTAATTCGCATTGAGGGCAACTGGTATTTCCCGCCAAAAAGTTTAAACTGGGAATATTTCCAAGACAGCGACCACCATACTACTTGTATATGGAAGGGCGAGGCGAGCTACTACGATATTGTCGTGGCTGGTGAGCGTAATGAATTTGGCGCCTGGTATTATCCTGAACCTAAAGAAGGTTCGGTTGAACGCGTTAAAAAAGACTTTGCTAATTACGTTGCGTTTTGGAACGGCATTGAAGTAGTTGCGTAAAATTTAAAATATTATTTACAAATTCGGCATAACTCCGTATAACAGTACTAATATATTTTCGCATTGAGAGCTGCGAATGATAATAGTGACGGGACGAGAGTATGCTAACACCTGAACGAGATCAAATAGTAACACCAACCGAACGCTTTGATAATTCACCAGAGCAAGAAGGGCGAGGAAAGCACTCTTTGTTTGGCGAATATGCGTTACGGGGCGCGACATTGCTGCCAGAACTTACGACCGGGTACGACCTTGTACACGAACATCTTAAGTCAAAAGTGATTGGTCAAGACCAGGCAATTGATGCGATTATGAACGCGCTCGATCGTGCCGATGTTCGAATGTCGGACGATAACCGTCCGATTGCAAATTTTGCCTTTCTTGGGCCAACCGGTGTTGGGAAAACACAAACAGCTAAAGCGCTTGCAGAAGCACTTGCAGTTGACGAGACGCGGCTGATCAAAATAGACTGTTCAAGTTTTAGTCACGGACATGAGATTGCTTCATTGCTCGGATCTCCTCCCGGTTATGTCGGCCAAAACCGCGAACCATTACTGCGTACAGAAGTGGTAGAAAATGAAGGTGTCGTGGTTCTTTTCGACGAAATTGAAAAGGGTTCTGATGAACTGAATAATCTTTTACTTCAAATCATGGATGATGGTGAAATCACGCTTCATAATGGCGAGGTTGTTTCGTTTAGGGATACGACACTCATTGTTACAAGTAATTTGGGCGCGCGTGAGATGAGTCGCCAAGCATCAGGTGCTCGAACAGGTTTCAGTATCGATGCGCCACAGGAGAGTGATAAGACAACACTCGAAACGGTCGCATTAAAGGAATTTAAGCAATTCTTTAGGCCGGAATTTGTAAACAGGTTTGATGACCTCGTTGTGTTTCACGCACTCGACCAAGAAGCGCTCCATGCCGTACTTGATACGAAGCTATCAACAATGAATGCTATGTACCAGGATAATTACGGCGCAAGGATAAGTCTCAGCCTTGAGGTTCGCCAGTATCTTGTTGAAAAGGCGCTCAGTGATGCCGGCTACGGTGCTCGTCCGCTCGTGCGTGCACTCGAAAAGGATATTGCTTCGACATTCGGTCGTTATATCGCTCACGAAAGTATCGAGGAAGGCACCGAAGTGCGCGTATTTCACCGAGATGAACTAGGTGACGCTGTGCCGGCTACCTATAAATCTGACCTTGTCTTCACGGCACGTCCAGATTATTCGATTGTAAAAAAGCCTGTGTATGTACCTGAGCCAGATGAACCTGTATATCAAGCTGCTGTGACAAGCACGGAACTTATCAGAGCACCACAACCTATACTAGAAGATTAACTTACTTTCGCTTCAGTACTAACTCCGCTACTATAGGAAGATGATAGTTTATTACACAGACGGCAGCGCCAGTCCTAATCCAGGTCCTGGTGGTTTTGCGGTGATTAAAAATGGCGTTCCACATATTTTAGGCAGTGAAGAGGGCGATACGACCAATATTCGCATGGAAGGCAAGGCGATTGCTGCAGCGCTTAAAGATGCTAATGGCGAGCATGCCGAAATCTTTACCGATAGTGAATTTTGGATCAATGTGATTACTAAATGGGCGCCAGGTTGGGAAGCTAAGGGCTGGAAGAAAAAGGGTGGCGAAATCAAAAACCTTGATATCGTTCAAGAAGTGTATCCGCTTTACCAAGAGTCGAACGCAACGCTCACCTGGGTGCGTGGCCACGAAGGCGACGAGGGTAATGAGATGGCTGACGAGTGGGCGAACAAGGCGCGTGAAAAGCACGTTGACGGCGAACTCTAAATACATTGAATATAAGGCGTGACAGATACGACAGAGGGGCGTATAGTCATAACACAACTTACAAATGGTACCTGAGTAGGGTAAAAGGAAGTGATTATGAGTGTTGAAACATTCCAACATGTCGGAAAACGAGTTGAGTTAGGCGACGTTGCATTGTCAAAAGAAGACGTTTCGGCTTTTCGTCTTTCAGCGTTAAAAGGCGCACGTATAACGGAGTTTGTTGAAACTGATACAGAGTCTCGGTTTAAAACGAGATCTTCAGCGGACGGTATTATGACGGATCGAGACTTAGCTGCAGACTATGACGTTGCTGCGATGGCATTTTTTGCAAAAGGTGTAGCTTTGTGGGATATGGACTACGCTCGTACGAAAATTACGTTTGCTCGTTACAATCAAAAAAATGAAGGCGTTAAGATCTACAACATATATGATGTAGAATCGTTTGGGGGCGAGCCTGTTAGGGCGACTCGTCTTGTACGGGTGATTCGTAATTTATCCCGCCTTGCTTTCGACGAGACGGGTGAACCTGTGAGAGAAAAGTACGACGAGCAACGCAAAGCCTATGAAGTTCAGATGACGAGTGACGATGTCGCGCGGGTTGATGAGCTTGTCGAGCGTATTACACGACGCAGCCTGATTACCGGCGGCCACTAACATACGTATAAATAAGAAGGGGAGTTATGAGGGAAATTGAAATTAAAGCACGGGTAGAAAACTTAGATTCTATTATTGATGCGCTCGAGGCGCAAGGTGCAACGGTTTCTGAACCGGTGACGCAACACGACGTCGTCTACGGCCCGTCTGGAGTAGATGGTAATGTCGATAACGATTCACCGTGGCTTCGGATTCGTAGTGAAACGAAGGCGGGGGAGACAGTACATTATTTTACGTTGAAAAAATCGGTTACCAACCAGCTCGACAGTATTGAGCACGAGACGACAGTAGGTGATGCCGTGGAGCTGGCGAGCATTATTTCGTACCTTGATTTCGACCTCTTTTCAGACCTCACGAAAACTCGTCAAAAAACTCACATGAATGAAATCGAAATCTGTCTTGATTATGTAGAGGGCCTTGGGTATTTTGTGGAAGCCGAAAAACTGACTGCTGACGATATTGATTACGCCGAAGTGGTCGAAGGGTTATGGGTACTCCTTGAAAGTATTGGAGTGTCACGCACCGATGAAGTGACTGACGGCTATGACGTGCTCATGAATAAGCACCTGGGCAAAGCATAATTTTCAGTAAAAAAATGCTACAATAAAACCTGTTGCTTAAATAGGGAATACACACATGGACACCGATGAAACAAATCCTGAAATTACTGAATCTACTGATGTGTCTGAGGACGCTGAGATGATCGCCGCCGCGAACGCCGAGCTCGCTGCGCCATCGACTGAAGCTATTAATGCTCCAACCGAAGCGCCTGTTTATGATACTAATTTGCAAGTTGAGAAGACAGATACCGACGCGACTGATATTTTCCAATGGGCGAACCAAAATGATGCGGTGAAAAATGAACTACGTGTTGAGTTCTTCCTATTTAATAAAAACTACACGCCGTATACGACGGTCATCTCTGACGATCTTGATGCGCAAATTAAAGCACTGTTCCTCTACGACATTATTAATGACGTCAACCTCGGCGCCGGTACTGGCCTGAGTGTTCGTGATTACGAACTGACAGAAAAAGAAGAGAATACATTGCTTCGCACCGACCTTGAAAAAGTTGGCCGCGCCGAAACACTCATTCATCTTATCGAACACGAACGTCATGACATTGTAGAGTTCAGCGAACAAGAGCACGAATTTAAACGCATTAAAGGTATTGTAGCGCGCTTTAGCCGTCGTGATGGTACGGGTGTATTTTATGTGATCAAGCAGGTGAGTAGCGGGAACACCCTTCAGGGCGCGACATCTTGGGAATTTAAGGATGGTGCGTTTAAGCCATTCCAACCAGAGTTCGGATGGAAAGTTCCAGCCGATAACCAGGTGCTTATTGTCGATAAAGATATCTTCATCTTTAATCAATCTAAATTTGAGCGCTTATTTAACTATGACTTTAAAAAGCAGCTCGTGGCCGACCAAAAAGTTGCTGAAATTGAAAAGCAGTACAAACTCAGTTTCCCTGAAGGTACCGACCTGCAAATGCTTGTGATGGAAAAGAAATCGATTGTTGGTAAGCTTCAAAAACTTGAAGTTGGTGCTGTGACACAAGAGCAAGCAATTGAATACGCTGACACGATGCAGCTTGAGTTGATGACTGATGACGAAGGCAAGATTATCATCATGGACGGTAATGATCTTGATATGTTTGTTAATTTGATTAACGAAGATTACATTACGAGTGAGCTGACCGGACGGCGCTATGTTATTAAAAGCAAGAAGCTTCTCGATGAACCTGAAGGTGAACCGCCACGCGGTTAAAAAGGGAAGTTCAGAACAAACACACGTTTGTCGACTATAATAGATGTAATGAACCAAGCATTGGCGTTAGAAATAATGCTCTCGGGGGAGAGTGTACTGCTTACCGGTCCAGCAGGGGCGGGTAAGACGTTTGTATTGAACCAGTTTATTAAGCTTGCGAAGCACGAAGGTAAGCACGTTTCCGTGACGGCAACGACCGGGCTGGCGGCGACGCACCTTGGTGGCACGACAATCCACAGCTGGGCGGGTATTGGCGTGAGTGATTTTCTTCCAAGTGGGTTTGCTGAACATCTTGCAAAAGGCCGCCGCGAAATTATTGAAAAAACTGACGTACTCGTAATCGACGAGATTAGTATGCTGCACGACTTCCGGCTCGATATGATCGATGAGGTCTGTCGTTTGGTGCGCAAAGAACCTGACGTACCATTTGGCGGTATTCAAATTATTATGTCGGGCGACTTTTTCCAATTGCCGCCAATCAACCGGGGAGATTCACGAGCTGGAAGCTTCGTGGTTAACTCAAACGTATGGCAAGAGCTCGATCCGGTCATTTGTTACCTCGAAGAACAGCACCGTCAGGACGATGAAACGCTCATCGGTATTCTTAATGCTATTCGTGCCGGTGATGTTCGTCGCAATCACGCCGAAACGCTTTTAGCGCGCACCGAAGTCTATCCGGACGACCTCGACCAACTCACGGAGCTACACACCGTAAATATCGATGTTGACGCTATGAATGAAGCGAAGCTCAAAGAAATTGATGGCGACGAAATCTCCTACGAACAAAGCACGACGGGTTCTGAAAATTATGTTGAGTCGTTGCAACGCTCAGTCTTGGCGCCGAAGGTATTGAGGCTCAAGCAGGGCGCATTAGTGATGGCGGTAAAAAACAGCCCGGAGCGTAAGTATGTAAACGGCAGTATTGGTACTGTGATTGATTTCGAACCGCACACCGAGTATCCGATTGTAGCCTTTCAAAACGGTAAAGAAGTTTCGATGACGCCCGATACATGGGAGCTTCGTGATGGCGATAAAAAGCGGGCGAGTATTACGCAATTGCCACTTCGGTTGGCGTGGGCAATTACGGTCCACAAGTCTCAGGGTATGACACTCGATGCGGCGCGCATTGACCTACGAAAAGCCTTCGTTGAAGGTATGGGGTATGTTGCTCTTAGCCGAGTAAAAAATGTGAACAACCTGTATTTAACAGGGATAAACCAGATGGCGTTACGGGTAAGTCCAGAAGCTCAACTGATTGACGTGCATCTGCGCGACAGGGCTTTGCAAGCGGCGAAAAAATTTGAACACTTAGCTAAAAACGCCGAAAAACGTGCCAGTGAACCACCCAAAAAATCTAAAGCTACAACTGGCTGGGCAGAAAAAATTGAGAAGATGCGTGAGACATATCCGAATGCGTATCGCCCGTGGCTGCCCGAGCAAGACGAAGAGTTGAAGCAATATTTCCAACAAGGTGAAACAGTTGCGCAACTCAGTAAGCGCCTTGGCCGTCATGAGGGTTCAGTGAAGATGCGCCTGCAAAAGCATTTCGGCGAAGACGTTATTTCCTAGGGTGTACAATAAGCAGAGTATGAAAGATCCGTTTGCAAAGAGTGAAGTCAAAATAGCCGTGATTGGTGGGGGAACGGGAAGTTTCACAATGCTTTCTGCTTTGAAAAAATACACCAGTCAAATCGCCGCTATTGTGAGCATGGCTGATGACGGCGGAAGTACCGGCGTACTTCGCGATGAACATGGCACGTTGCCCCCTGGTGATGTCCGGCAGTGTTTAGTGGCGCTGAGCGACTCTCCAAAGGTGCGCGAATTGTTTGAGTACCGGTTTGACACCGGAACGTTTAGCGGACACTCGTTTGGCAACGTTTTGCTTACAGCGCTTGAAAAAATTTCTGGTGATTTTAGCGAAGCGGTCGAGACGGCTTCGGATATTTTGCGTATTCGTGGAACCGTCATTCCGGCTACGCTCGATGACGTGCGCTTGAAGATGGAATGGGAAGATAAGAGTTTGGTTCTACAGAACGAGCGGGTGATTGACTCAGAGTATTTCAAGCACGATCCACGGCGTGCGAAGCTCTCATTAACGCCGGCTGCCATTCCAAACCCAATGGCGGTTGCCGCAATACGACAAGCCGATATTATCGTTGTTGCACCGGGGGACTTATATACTTCACTCGGGCCGCTTCTTGTGATTGATGGTATGGGTGAAGCGCTGGCCCGGAGTAGGGCAAAGAAGTTCTATGTTGCGAACCTTGTGAGTAAGCATGGCCAAACCGATGGCTTTACCGTTAGCGACCACGCCGCTGAAATTGAGCGGTTCGCTGGTGTGCCATTCTTGGATTATGTATTGTATAACGAAGAAGCCCCAAGTAAAGCAGTTGCAAAACGCTACGAAGAAGAGGGTGGGTATATTACCCGTGCCGATACCGAGAATTTATCGATGCGTCGCTATAAGGCGGTGGGCGGCGATTTCTTGGGTGATATGGCGACGGAAAATGGCGCAGACACGCTTATTGGTAAGCGTTCTTTGATTCGTCACGATGCTGAAGCGGTAGCTAAGCAAATCTTGGAGATATATCGTCATAATGGAGCGTAATCTTTTCCAACTTATCGATCTAGACCGAACGCTTTTTGATACGGCATCCTTCGCTAAGGCTATTACAAATGAAATCGAGGATATTGAAACTGGCCTCGGCGCTGAACTTGAAATACAGTACGAAGCCGCCTACGCACGCGAAGAAACCTTCTTCTTACTGCGCTATTTACGCGAAACTCGTGGTGATGAATGGTTCGAAACTCTTGTTGACCGCGTCGTTGCAAAAATGGGCTCGGCATCATTGGCGCTTGCTGCGGCTGAAGAGCGGCTGGCTTTTGCCGACACGATTACTAGCTATACTCCGTCGTGGGGGATCTTAACGTATGGTGACGAAATTGACCAGCGGATGAAAACCAAGATTATAGGCTTGCAGAACGCGCCAATGATTTTAAGTCCGACGCCCGATAAGGCTGACCTTATTCGATCGTGGCAAAATCCTGACGGAACATTTCAACTGCCTGAAGAATTTGGCGGCGGCGTTGTCAACGAGCTCACACTTGAAGACGATAAGCTGCGAGCATTTAGAGGGCTGCCTCGTAATGTCCAAGGGTTTTGGATTGCGAGCGATGAACATGCTGCTGTGCGATTAGCCGAGGCAAAGCAAAGCGATGTTCCGCAAACAGTTGTTCAAGTAAAAAATCTTTCTGAAATTATTGATAAGCTCAGCGTGTAAGGAGCTTTAGAAAAGGAAAACACCCCGCTGGCTTGCGAGGCTTCTCCATCCCTTATAGGGAGAGTGCCTTAAAGGGCGGGGTGTAGATGTGGTGTCAGCGACGCACGGGCGGGCCGGCCGGCTTCTCCATCGGCGAGGCGCTCGCCGACCCGACCTCCAGCTGGAGCCGGTGGTGAAGGGTGAACATGACCGTGCCGTTGGGGCGGATCGGGTGACGCTCGAGGTCGTCCAGGTTGAAGCCGAAGCTCTTGAACGTCTCGCTGTAGAGGCGCCACGGGTTGCCCTCGACGATGCCGCCGATGGCCTGCCACTCGAAGCCGATGACGACGTGGTTGCCGTTGATCTCGAACTTCGAGATGCGACCGACGCGGGCCTCGTGGAGGTACTCCCGGATGATGGCGTCGCGCCCGATGAGGGCGTTGGTGTCGGCCAGCATCTTGAGCTCGCTGAGGTCGTGACGCGACAGGGAGAGGGTCTCGCTCATGTTTTTCTCAACTCCTGCAAAAGAGGGGATGGAACCTTGGTGCTTTACCACTTCACTCGTGTAGATCATAGAGAACTCACGAAGCGAATCTATATATTATAGCACTTTTATATAAAAAATACAATACCTCTTGTGGTTAGTACCAAAAGTATAGTGTAACTAAAAATACTACGGAACCGTGAAAGATTATTTTTCCTCATTTCATAGGGTGCTCCACTAGTAGGGTAGAAACTAACCATAATAGTTTTCCCCAAAAATGTGGATAAATCGACACGTTTATGAATAATGTCAAAATTGGGGGTTGTAGTGGGTAATTGTGGGTAGTATGATGAGTCCAAGTGGAAAACAAGACCACAAGACAAAAACAACTACATTAAAAAATAACTCTAGCATCCTTACAGAAAGACAACAGGGAAAAATTACCCGTGGCTCAAGTAGATTATTTTGAACGAAGATTAGACGACAAGCGTCGATTGACGATACCGTCAGAGCTTCGCGAAGAATTTCTATCAGGCGTTGTACTAACGAGAGGATTTGGTCGCTACCTGCACCTATACCCAAAATCGGTATGGACACAGGAGGTTGAACCCGCCCTGAACGCCAGCGGAAGCATTCTTGATGAAAAGATTGCCGACACGAACGTTCAATTTCGTCGTGGTAAAACCGAAGCTGAGCTTGATCAAAAGCAAGGTCGCATTACTGTAGAGCAGCATTTGCTCGATTATGCAGGAATTACTCGCGATGTTGTCGCTGTTCGAGCAGGGCAGTACTGGCGCCTGATGGCTGGAGATTCCGAATAGTCCGAATCAAACGCGAAATCGTTTGAATGTAGTGGGTCGGTCCTTTAAAAATTAAAAACAGAAAAACTCTCGAGATCAACTATCTGGTAGTGAGGCGTGGTATGTGGCCCACATTAAATAAGCCATTGCACCTTTCTCCAAAAACACACCTCCCAAAAAACTCCACCTCACATAAGTCTCTCAACTCGTTTTGCTTAGGGTATGAGCTGCCATTTAGGCGCCCCCAATAATAGCAAAACACGACTTTTAAAGTATGTTTACATACTCAACAAAAACAAACACACCTGCGAAAACAAACAGCTTCACTATCAGTTAGGTGATCTCGAGAAATTCCGAATCAAGAACGCAAAATATGAAGTTCTTCATATTTTCGCTCTTGTGAGGAATTTACTTGAGATATGGCTCGTCCATATCTCAAGCTCCTCCTTTATGGCATATTTGCTATACTGTAGGAGATGAGTAAAGAACATCCACCACATCATGTTCCAGTTCTATTAGAGGCAACGCTTCGCGAACTAGCACCTAAGCAAGGTGAGTCTTATTTAGACTTAACTGCCGGGTATGCTGGTCACGCTCGCGCTATTCTTGATATAACGAAAGTTGATAAGGAGAGTGTTCTGGTCGATCGGGATGATTATGCGATTGCGCATCTTCAGCCACTAGCAGACCGGGGCGTTCGTCTTATGCACACCGATTTTGTATCTGCGGCAACGCAGCTCTATGAAGAGGGTCGTACATTTGATCTTATCTTGATTGATTTGGGGGTGTCGTCACCACAGCTCGATCAGGGCGAACGAGGGTTTTCACTCAAGCATAATGGTCCTTTAGATATGCGTATGGATCGAAGCCAAAGCCAATCGGCAGCGGACTTGGTAAATACTGCATCTGCTAAAGAACTCACAACAATTATTTACGAATACGGCGAAGAACCGTACTCGCAGGCGAAAAACATCGCTGAAGCAATTGTTGCGAATAGGCCATTTACCGATACTGAAACACTCGCTCGTTTGATTAAGCAAAACTATCGTGGCCGCAAGGGTAAAATCCACCCGGCTACGCGTACTTTTCAAGCGCTCCGCATTGCCGTCAACGACGAACTCGGACAAGTAAAAGCAATCCTTCCATTACTTCCAAAACTTTTAAATAAGGGCGGAAGAGTAGGGGTGATCAGCTTCCACAGTCTGGAGGATCGTTTAGTTAAACGCTACTTCAAAGAGCAAAAAGCCTCTGGGCTTGAAGCTGAACTTGAAGAGCTTACCAAAAAACCGATTTCAGGAGCCACCGACGACGTTCACAATCCGCGGTCTCGAAGCGCAAAGCTTCGTGTCGCTGTGAAAAAATAAAACAAAAAACGAAAGGGCACAAAAATCATGCCAGTTCACATTACCGTACAATACGCAGACCAACCACAAATCGTTGCAGTTCGCGTAAAGTAATTTCTCGCTCTCGGTCCGCTATCTCATAGCAGCGGGCCGAGAGCCCATGGCTACTTTTAGGCCTAAAGCCTTAAGTTCCCACTTAAAAAATAAAAAACAAAACAAAAAAAACCACCACATGTCACAAAACAACAATTATTACGTATCACGCCGTCAGCAGAATTGGTCTCGTAACCAAAATACGACCCGTTTTCAATCTGCTATTAAACTCGGCCCTGTCGCGCACACCGTACTGGTAGCGCTAATGATCATCGTGCTTGGTTTGATTTATGTCACCCAAGCGACCCGCACAACTGGGTACGATTACGAAGCTCAAAAGATCGATAGCCAAATTGCGGAGTATAATGAACAGAAGAGTGAACTCGAAGTTGAGAACGCTCGTTTGACCGCACTGGAAACTGTTAAGAACAGTAGCGTGGCCAAAGAAATGACCACAGCTTCGAACACGCAGTACGTTCAAGAATAATTTCTTATTTAGTTATGAAACTCGAATTAATCAATGGTAGCCGTTCCCGGATTCTCGCTGGCGCTGTTTTAGCAATAGCGGCTATTTTTGTGATTCGTTTGTTTTATTTGCAGGTGATTCAACATAATCACTACGTATCACTCGCTCAGGTTGAGCAGGTGAAGCGTGAACGACTACCGGCTACTCGAGGTGAAATCTACGCGCTGAACGGCGATGATCCTGTTAAATTAGTGCTCAATGAAACGGTTTACACGGTATTTGTCGACCCAGTTGTTATTATCGAATCAGGTGAAGCTGACGAAATTGCTAAGGCGATGAAAGAAATCGCCGGCGGTAACGTACGCGCTAACTTTGAAAACCAGCTAAAAGTCAAAGATAGCCGGTACCAGATTATTGCGACGAAGGTAACTCGTACTCAAGCGGAGAAGATTAAAGAACGTAAACTCAGTGGTATCGGGTTCCAAGCGGTGTCACAACGTGTATATCCTGAGGGGCAACTCGCTTCTCAAGTTCTTGGCTTTGTGAATGCCGAGGGCGTTGGTAACTACGGTGTCGAAGGGTTTATGAATAAGAACCTCTCGGGTGTTGATGGTCGTCTTGAGACCGTCACTGACGTCAGTGATGTGCCATTAACAATTGGTGATCGTAATATCCGTGAAGCTGCGAAAAATGGCGACGACTTGGTGCTTTCGATTGACCGAAACGTACAGGCAAAAACCGAAGAAGTGGTGAAGGCGAGTGCTGATAAACTCCGTGCCGATTTAGTAAGTGCCGTAGTGATGGATCCGAACACAGGTAAGGTGTTAGCAATGGCTAATACGCCTTCGTACAACCCGGCAGAATACTTTAAAGTGACCGATGCAGCTCAGTTTAATAACGCAGTTATTTCAAAGATTTACGAACCGGGCTCTACGATTAAAACGTTCACCATGTCGGCGGCTATTGATACGAATGCAGCAAAAGCGACGGATACCTACAACAATACTGATAGCATCCGCATTGACGACTATACAATCGGAAACGCCACCCGCGGTCACACTGGTAATATTACCTTCCAAACTGCGATGGAGTGGTCGCTTAACACCGGTTTTGTAACGCTCGGTATGCGCATGGGCAACGGTACAAGTATTAACGAGACGGCTCGTATGACGATTTACGATTACTTCCACAACCGTTTCCGTATGGGTGAAAAGACGGGCATTGAACTGGCCGGGGAAGCGGCTGGTCGCATCGTGTCACCAGAAGAGTCTGACGGTAACGCGGTTCGTTATTCAAATATGACCTTTGGACAGGGTATGGACTCAACGATGATTCAGGTGGCGACCGGCTTCTCCTCACTC
Organism: uncultured Candidatus Saccharibacteria bacterium; assembly: GCA_963517285.1. Lineage (GTDB taxonomy): Bacteria > Patescibacteriota > Saccharimonadia > Saccharimonadales > Saccharimonadaceae > Microsaccharimonas. The sequence goes on along the minus strand of CAUQDN010000001.1, from coordinate 415,401 downwards.
GTTAACGGAGGGAACTATTACAAGCCAACCGTAATTGCCGGCAAGATGGTTGACGGCGAATACCAGGCGAATGCGACACCAACTCCTGTACAAGCGGGTGTCATCTCGGCCTCAACCTCACAGCAGCTACGAGATATGATTCACAAAGCACGCGCTTCATCGATTGGAACACGTGACAAGCCGGGCTATGAAATTGGCGGTAAGACCGGAACGGCCCAAATCCCTGAAGCGGGTGGATATAGCGATTCTGAAACCATTGCGAGTTACCTCGGATACGGTGGTGCGGATAAGCCCGAATATGTCATAATGGTGTCTGTATACGGAAAAGATAAGGTTTTCCAAGGTGCACGTGACGCCTCACCGATTTTTACCGATATTTCAAACTGGATGCTCGATTATTTAAAGATACAACCGAAAGGCTAAAACAGATATGGAACTTGTCACCCAAGCCCTCAACGACGCGATGCTCCGAGTATTTATTTTAAGTGTAGCTGCATTTATTATCGCTATGGCGCTCACTCCGGTGTATACGCTTGTCGCGTACCGTTATAAGTTTTGGAAGCGTCAGCGCACCGAGAGTACGACAGGTGAGGCGCTAAAAGTATTTACGAAGCTACATGCAAACAAATTCAAGCGTAATATTCCAACGATGGCAGGAATGGTATTTGTGCTTGCAATTGTGATTGTCACGTTCTTCTTTAACCTCGATCGCCGTGAGACGTGGTTACCGCTGGCTGCTTTGGCCGGGGGCGCGTTAGTTGGCCTTATTGACGATATTATTAACATCCGAGGCGGTGGTAAGGGTGTTGCCGGGCTACGCTCAAGCCTTAAGTTCTTGATGATTACTGCCATTGGTGTGGTGCTAGGATGGTTCTTCTTTGACCGTCTCGACGTAACGGCCGTAACAGTGCCTTTTATTGGTGAATGGCACATTGGATGGCTGATTATTCCATTGTTTGCATTTGTTGTCGTCGCAACCGGTAACGCGGTGAACATTAGCGACGGCCTCGACGGCTTAGCCGGGGGTTTAGCAGCGATTGCGTTTGGTGGCTTTGGTGTTATTTCAATCATGCAAGGTAATGGGCTGTTGGCCGGGTTCTGTTTCACTGTAGTGGGCGCGCTACTTAGTTATCTTTGGTTTAATATCCACCCTGCACGCTTCTTTATGGGTGACGTGGGAAGCTTCGCGCTTGGTACTTCACTTGGTGTGGTAGCTATGCTAACTGACTCGCTCTTCATTCTTCCGATTATTGGCCTTCTGTTTGTTATTGAAGCTGGCTCAAGCCTCATCCAAATTACAAGCAAGAAACTCTTCAAGCGAAAAGTATTTATTTCTGCACCAATCCATCACCACCTCGAAGCAATTGGCTGGCCTGAGACGAAAGTGACGATGCGTTTTTGGGTCATTGCTGCGGTTACATCATTCGCTGGTGTTATGATCGCTCTTGCTGGGGGCAACATCTAACAATGGCAACACTTGGGTGGCGTAATCGACAAGCGGACCGTCCCGATGGGATTGTTCGCAAGCACCATGGTGATCGACTAATTGTCGTGTTTACGGTGCTGCTGATGTTTATTGGTCTCTTGGTGATTTATGCGATTGGGCCGCAGCGCGCTAACTTGATGAACTCAGTGTTCGGGTTTGAATATTCAGAGGGCTATTTCTTCTGGAAACAGCTCCTCAGTTTGACGCTTGCATTAGCTGCGTTCTGGGGTATGTCACTTTTATCGTACAATTGGATACTTAAACATGGTACAAAAGTGCTATGGATTGGATTTATTGCCTGTGCACTGCTGGCGATAGGGGGGTGGACTGGTATTGTCGAGGGTACGAACGGTGCGGTTCGTTGGATCGATCTTGGACCACTCGGGAGTGTGCAGCCCGCTGAAATTTTGAAGTTCGGTATTTTGCTCTACCTCGCGGTGTTCTTGGGTGTTCGCTCAAAAGAGGGGAGAATTAACGACCTCAAAGAAACACTCTTGCCAGTAGCAGTGATTGCAGGCGTGGCATTATTATTTGTGATCGTGATTCAAAAAGACCTCGGTACGGGTATTTCATTAACCGCTGTCGTCGCTTCGATGCTGTTTGTAGCGGGGATTAATCAAAAGATTGTCTTTGGGTTAATTGGGCTTCTTCTTATCTCGGGAATGATGCTTATTTTCACCTCACCGCACCGTGTTGAACGTGTGATGACGTACCTACAGGGTGACAGCACGTCGACCGATGATGCTGATGCTTATCACATCCAACACGCTAAAATTGCGATCGGCTCGGGCGGTCTGTTTGGCGTAGGGATTGGCGATAGTGTCCAAGCTTCGGGGTACTTGCCGGAAGCGATTAACGACTCAATCTTTGCTATTATTGGCGAGACTTTCGGGTTTGTCGGTACGGTAGCATTGCTTGCACTCTTTGTAGCGCTTCTCATGCGCTTATTGAGCGTGATGGATCATATGGTAGATCAGCGCCTGAAACTACTCGCAGCTGGTGTCTTTGGGTGGCTCGGCGCCCATGTTATCCTTAATATAGCCGCTATGATTGGTATCTTCCCGTTAACTGGAATTACCTTGCCGCTTCTGAGCTACGGCGGAACAAGTATGATCTTCATGGCAGCGGCGCTTGGACTGGTGTTCCAACTTTCCAAATACACCATTCATTCATCACGTATAAAGGAGGCAACCGATGAAAATTCTCGCCGTGGGCGGGGGGTCGGGCGGACACGTTACGCCAGTCGTCGCAGTACTTAAAGAGCTGCGCGCCCGTCATCCAAAAGTTGAACTTCGATTCTGGTGCGACACTACGTTTGCGCCGCAAGCTCGCTCAATTGTGGGTATGTTTGATGATACAATCCCGGTTGAAACAGTCATGTCGGGAAAACTGCGCCGTTATCACCATTTGAACTTATGGCAGCACATCATATGGCCTTCGCTGATGTGGCAAAATGCAAAGGACGTATTTAAAGTGGCGGGTGGTTTTTTCCAAAGTATATGGAAGCTGATTATGTGGCGCCCGGACGTGGTATTTACCAAAGGTGGGTTTGTGTGTCTTCCTGTCGGATTGGCTGCAAAAGTGCTTGGCATTCCATTAGTGATTCACGATTCTGACGCGCACCCAGGGCTCACGAACCGTATCTTAGCAAGGTGGGCAACAACTATTGCAACTGGTGCGCCACTTGAGTATTACAATTACCCAAGTACTCGCGCGAAGTATGTAGGTATTCCTGTTAACGAGGCCTTTAAAGTTTTAACTAAAGACGAACAAACAGCGGCGAAAAAGAAGTGGAATGTTGACCCTAAAAAGCCCTTGTTAGTTGTGACTGGTGGCGGGCTTGGTGCGCGTCGTCTTAATAACACTACGCTTGAAGTTATTGATAAGTTACAAGCTATGGCGTCAGTCATTTTAGTATCTGGCGCCGGGCAATTTGATGAACTGCGCGAGCGTTTTCCAAATGATACGAAGACCTTCCAGCTCCACCGCTTCGTGAGTACGATGCACGAATTGCTCGGTGCGGCCGATATTGTCGTGGCACGTGCTGGTGCGACAACTATTTTAGAGCTGGCTGCATTGCAAAAGCCAACAATTCTTGTTCCAAATGCCGCCCTGACCGGTGGTCACCAGCTTAAGAATGCTGCGGTATATGGTGATGCGCAGGTCGCGATTGTACTCGATGAAGATGAGATAGTTGATAACCCTGATCTATTGGTTCGAGCTGTAAACGCCTACTTGAAAGACCCGAAGACGACGCAAGCAATGGCGAAGCGATTTGGTAACTTTGCAAAACCAAACGCCGCCAAAGATATGGCCGCTCTTATCATAGCTGCCCGCAAATAAGCGTGAGCGCCATGCTATAATAAGCCTAATTATGTTCAAAAAAGGTTCTTCTCGTTCTCGGGCAAATCAGCCTGTTCCACGCCGCCGACGTGCTGTTGAGGGCGAATCGGAACCAAGCACTCCTAGTACGAATGCCACCGGCCAGTTTAGGCGTAATCAAACGCTGAGTAGTTACCGCCACAACACCCCTGAAGAATCTGAACGTCAAAAAGCTCACCAGTTAACAACCCAACGACGCCGCCTGGGGAGTATCTTTATGCTGGTTGCTGTTATCGCTGTACTTTTGATGGTATTACTCTGGCAGCTGATCGCGCAGGTATCTGTTACTACCTCTACGAAGCAGCTCAGTACTTCTTTTGAGGGTGTCCAATATGAAAAACTTATTAATAATTACCTCAATCTTAACCCGGCGCAGCGTTTAAGGGTTTCGCTCGATGAAGACGCCCTCAGCGCTTACCTCGCTGCCGAAACCCCAGAGGTTGAGACGGTCTCTTTAAGCGGTGGTGCTGGGATAGCCCAAGCTAAGGTGGCGATCACTTTCCGCACCCCTGTTGCAGGGTGGCAAATTAACGGTAAACAGTACTACGTCGACACGCATGGTGTTGTCTTCGAAAAGAACTATTATGAGACGCCTAAGGTACAAATTGTTGATGAAAGTGGCGTCAGCCCTGAACAGGGTGGGGCAGTGGTCGGTACTCGTTTGTTAGGCTTCCTAGGTAGGGTAGTGGCACAGGCGCAGGGCAGGGGATATAGCGTTACTAAGGCTGTCTTACCCCTTGGAACTACTCGACAGGTTGATGTGTATTTTGAGAATCTTGCAACCCGCATCAAATTTTCTGTCGACAGGGGAGCAGGGGAGCAGATGGAAGATGCCGACCGGTCAATCAAATATTTGCAACCTCGTGGTCCAATGCCAGAGTATATTGATGTACGCGTGCCGGGGCGCGCAGCTTACAAGTAGAAAGCGTGACAAGCACTCAGGCATAGCTGGTGCTAATATAATCGAGTACGCTCTTCCCCGCCTCCTCCTCTACTCGATGTTCTATTTTTGTTCTACAATTAGGTATAACGATAAAACGTATATTTCTATATAAAAATATATATTTGTCAAAAAGCAAGGGGAGTGAGGGAATAGGAGAGTAGTATAATCATTTCACGGAAAAAGCAAATAATGGCGCGGTGCTGTGGAAAAGTCGGTATTTAGGGTTAATGATGTACAAATGTACAACAATGCCATAAAAGCCCCTTGAGGGTATATGGGTAAGATATCTATAGAAGAAATAGTAACTAATAAGTGTGTTGCAATAGTGTAATTATACGAATCATACCGATGACTACTCTTTTAGGGGTATATATAGATGGATGTGTACTCATCTTATTTTATATATAAATGTGTCGTAAAAGGTACATTGTGCGACGTTAAGTCTATAGCTAAGTTTTGAATTGGTATGCACTCTTCCAGCCCGGTTTTGGAATTATTTTTCGCACAATTCTCTGTTTTGTGTTTGTGTGTTTTATATATTGCCTACTGAGCCCAGTCTTCACATTTATTGTGTTATTTAGTACATATACGTACGTACTAAATAACTGCCCACAGATCTCTATTTGACCGTATAGTTAATGTTCTATTTATGTTCGATTTTATTTCAGTGGTCAAACAAGGGTAAAAAGGGTGCATCTCCCACCTCTGTTATAACAGAGGTGGGAAAGTGCTCTGCCCTAGTCTATTTAGAAGTGTCCGTAGCGAGCTCGAGCCTCGAAACCGGGTTCACGGAGTTTTAATGTATTGATAATACCCTCAGGCGTTAAATCGTAGCCCTCAATGCGTTCCTGGACGCCATCGATGATTACAGTAGCTTCAAGTGGCTCTGGATAGCCAATGGCATAAGCTAAATACACGTAGACTTCGTTTGCTTTGTGACTTTTTAAATATTCAACAGCAATGTGCCTGGCAATGTACGCACCTGAGCGATCAACTTTAGTGCCATCTTTACCGCTAAATGCGCCGCCGCCTAACGGCACACGTGGTCCGTAGTTATCGACGGCTAATTTACGACCGGTTAAGCCAGCGTCGGCATCAAACCCACCAATATTCCAGTCACCGGCTGGATTGATATGCAGGGTAAATTCAGTGTGGTCTATGTGGGCGAGCGGTTCTTGGTTGAGCCAGGCGAGTACAGCTGCTTTAAGTTCTTCTTTTGGAGCGTGTTGAAAGCTCGCGACAACCGCAACGACTTCGGCATTACGAAGCGTTACCTGGGTTTTGCCATCATTGGGCCACTGTTCGTACAGGGCTTTATTCAGGTTACGGGCAAGCACGTATTCAAGAGGGAGGAGGTCGGGGGTTTCATTTGTGGCATACCCTACCATAATTCCTTGATCCCCTGCTCCACCAGTATCAACACCTTGGGCAATTTCTGGGCTTTGAGCGACAAGGCGTTCGATGATTTCGTAGGGTGCGCCGTTGGCTTGCGGGCCGACGATTCGTTCGACTATTGCCGGGATATGTACGGTGGTGGCACTTGAGGTCACCTCCCCTGTTATGAAAATAGTGCCGTGACCCCCTGCTACGTCGACGGCAACGCGTGAATAAGGGTCTTCACGGAGGTAAGCGTCGAGGATGGCGTCAGAAATTTGATCGCAGAGCTTATCGGGGTGCTTTGGCGATACGCTTTCGGCAGTTCGATATACCTCTGTTGTAACAGGGGTGGTGGTTGATGGTGTAGACATAAAAAATACTCCTTTCCATATCTTTTCGCCACTCAGTAGTGGGTTGATACGAAGGAGCAAAACTTCTTTGAAGGCGCTTGTATCTTCCCCTCTTTAGAGGGCTAGAAGGGGCACCGTGTCGTCATTTAGAGAAAATGGCGCTGGTTGCCGGCAGGTCATCGAGCTAGTTCTCTCGCTGCACTCTGGATATGGTCATTGTTAATACTTCTTTATTTTACCACACCTATAGAAATGACGAGAGCCCCGCATCCCGGAGGACGCTGGGGCTCTCGACGGGTTGCAGGGCTAGGTGTAGGTGATGTGGCGGGTGCTCAGCCCGAGGTCGGGCAGCATGGCCAGGTAGTTCTGAAGACGCTCCTCCAGCTGGCTGCACTCGGTTTGGAGCCGGAAGAGCTCCTCGGCAGCCTGCTTGCGCTGGTAGTCGCTGTGACGCACACCCGTAAGGTACGGGATGAGCTTCTGGATGCGGGCGATCCTGCTGTGCAGGCCACGCTTGATGTCCTCGAGCTCTTCTTCGATCACGAAGCCGATGTGTCCGGCGTTGAAGTCGTTACCGACCTCGAAGAATGTCTGATTTCCTGGCTGATCTCCGTCAGCCACCTCTTCACTCATGGGACTTCTCCCCTCTTGACGGTGAGTGATTTACTTACTTTACCACTTTTTTAGAAAAATACAATAGACTACGCAGATGGAGTAGGAGTGGTCTCGCCTGCTGGTTTTTTGCGGCGACGAGTACGTTTGCGCTTCTTTTTAGAGGGAGCAGCCGGTTGCTCCTCTTCTCCACTGCCAAAGGCCTGTGGGCTGGTTTGTGGTGTGTTTTCAGGCACATTTGCGGCATTAGTAAGCTCTGTTCCGTTCGGTGGAGTAACAAGGCCCATTACAGCTTTAGCGCCGGCGTCGATTGGCCAGAGTTTTGCTTGGGCTGGAGTGTGCGGTAGGTTTGGATCTTGATGGTTACTCGCCTCCGGGTTTACCTTTGGTTGAAGGGTTGCTGGCATATTGATGAGCGCGTTAATTTCAGCCTCTACATCAGCACGGTTACGGCTGTAAAGACGGCGTGAGTTCTCGACGATGCGGCCAGTGTTATCGACTTGCTCTGTTGGCAGCTTAAGAGTTGTTGCACTAAAGGCTGGAGCCTTTTCACCGTTAATAACCATGTTGATAATGAAATGACGGTTGTGCATCTGCAGGAGGTCACCCGGCTCGAATTGTGGCTCGAATTGCTTTGAGAGAATCGGCGCGTCGTCGGCTGAAACGCGGAATGAAATCATTGAGCCAACGTTACCAAAGACCGCATCGCGCACTGTATCGGTCATCTGGCCAATGTATTGGTTAGCGACAGTCAGGTTAAGGGCATACTTACGAGCTTCGGAAAGAATCGTTGCGAATGAATCGGTGGCAAAGTTTTGGAATTCGTCCACGTACAAGTAGAACGGACGACGGTCGGCAATGTTTGGAATGTCCGAACGACTCATGGCAGCTAGCTGAATTTTTGTAACGAGGAATGAACCAAGAATGGCAGCGTTATCTTCACCAATGAGACCCTTTGAAAGGTTGACGATTAAGATCTTGCCTTCGTCCATAATTTCACGAATGTTGAAGGTCGACTTTGGCTGACCAATGATGTTACGGATGGTTGGGTTAGCCGTGAAAGCTCCCACCTTGTTTAGTACCGGCGCAATTGCTTCGGCGGTGAACTTATCGTTCCAGCTCGCAAACTCAACGTTCCAGAATTGCAGCACCACTGAGTCGGTGCAGTAGCTCAAGGTTTCTTTACGGAACTTTTTGTCGGTAAGCATACGAGAGATATCGAGCATGGTGGTTGATGGGCGGTCCAGCAATGCCAAGATGGTGTAACGAAGAATGTACTCGAGGCGAGGCCCCCAGCTTTCACCGAACATACGCTTAAGTACACCAATAACCTCAGAACTAATATTGCTCTTTTGTTCTGGGTTGGTAACTTCAAGCGGGTTAAACCCTACCGGGTACGCTGTGTCGGCTGGGTTGAAGTACACTACGTCCTTCATGCGGCTGCCGGGAATGAAACGCATGTTGTCGACGGCAAGGTCGCCGTGCGGGTCGATAATGGCATACCCTTGGTTATGGAAGATGTCACTGAGCGCGAAGAGCTCGAGCAATCCTGACTTACCCGCTCCGGTCTGACCAATAATATAAAGGTGACGTGAACGGTCGCTACGAAGCATACCGAATTGGTGGTTGATGCCACGGAAATTCGTAAGACCAAAGGCGCTAATATTTTCGTCGATGGCAGGATTACCGGTAATAATTGGAAGCTTTGCTGGCGGTTCGGCGGTCTTTGAAGATGCCCAGACGATGTTCGGCGTTTCCACGTTGGTGTGCGGAAGGTGGAAGACACTGGCGAGCTCTTCGATATTAAGTACAAAACTGTTGCTATCGAATTGACGTTGACGATACGGCAAGATAGCTTCTTTATTGAAGCTTGCACCGCTCATCTTAAAGCCGTTGAGGTTGGTTGAGTTGTACTGCTTGAATGTACCAACAATCGCCTGCATTTGTTGGCGAGCTACCTCTTGGCTTTCACCAAGGTACGCCACACGAATTTTCACCTGATAACCAAGCTTTGTTGCTTTACTTTCGGCTTCAGAAATACGAGTTTTATCGCGGTCGGAAAGTTCTTTGACGATTGTCACCTTCTCGCCAGCTTCAGGTGGTTTCCAAAGTGCTTCAAGGACATCTGGAAGCCAACCGAGGTACTTAGTAGTCGAACTGACTTTGCCGTTACGGACGTCGTTCACCCACTTTTCGGTAGATTTATGCCAATCGTCGGCAATTGGACGAACTAAAATTTGCACCCACATTTCATCTCCGGTGCTTTCGAGCTTTGCGAGCGTCCCGGTAATACCTGCGAGGGGGTCCACTTCGAAGTTTTGGAAGGTTTTAATTGGCAACACTTCGTTTTCAATAAGTGTAATGTCAGAGGTATATACGACACTGTGGTCGTACTCGTGGGCGGTATAGTCTTCGTCGGCGGTGCGGATTTGAACGGTTGGATACTGTGAGTACACCTGGCCTTCTACGAAGCTACGCAGTGATTTTGGTACCCAAACATAAAAGCGAATCTGGCCGTTAACAGAGGCAAATTCAAAGCTGAGGTGTTCTTGCACTCCCCCATTTTGCTTGAGTTCTTCAGCGTCACGTAAAATACCGTGTAAACTAGCGAACATCTGTTCAGCGGCAAGTTCTTGCTTGTCGTTGGTCTTTGGAATTTCGAGGATAAGCAGGTCGGCCTCGGGGTTCGCTGCGGCGATTTCTACCTTTTGGTAATTGCGCCATGTCAAATACGCGAGTACGCCAACAGTAGGCACCCAAACGTACCATTGAAGAATGAAGCTGAGAAAGGTTCCGATTGCTTCCATAAGTGTTATCTCTATTCTCTCACCTCTAAAGGGTTATGGCAATATCGGTAATGGTACCTTTTATTATTGATCGCGACTAAGCTTCGTCGGCGAGTACATAGGTTGCTTTCGCAACACGCTTGAACTGTGGCTTGCTTTGGAGGTTAAGGAGGATCGTGGTTTCCTTGACCTGGCGGCTTTTCAGCACACGCTTAACGATTTCGTCGCGGTGAAGTGGCTCGTTGGCTTTCTTGAGAACGTCGGCGATAATATCACTGACAGTTCCCTTGCTGTAACCCCAGTCGTCGAGGGCATAAATACCACGACCGATGAGCACAAAGCGCTTGTCTTTGATAAGTTCGTTGTGAATCGCTTGAGTGGTAACGTCCTTACGCTTGAAGGCGCTGCCCTTGATTGACTTCGCAATGTCAGAAAAGTGCATTGGCTTCTTGTTGTCGGCAAGGATAACGTAGATCTTGTCGCGAATGTTCTTTGGGTTAACGGTTGGCCACTTAGTAAGACCCCAGGTGTCCTTGAGGTGTGCGAGTTGTTTACTGATGCTTGCGAGGGCAGCGACTTGACCTGGGTGTTCGTAGTTCAACTTATCAAAGAGTTGATCAACGGTTTGTGGTTCTTTTGCTTCCTTAATAACAGTAACGATTTCGTCAACGCGGCTCTTGAGTTTCTTTTCGTCACCGTATTCTGCAACAGAAGTTGCTTGGTGGTAGTTGTCGTTTTCGTCGATAACCGTAAGGTTCGGCGCGAGTGTCGCGATGAAGGCAACGTGCGAGCGTTCTTGCTGATTTGTTGTTTTGCCGTAAAGCTTGTCGGCGAGGTCAGAAATACGAGCTGAGCGACCCATTTCGCTGAGGGTGCGAATAAATACCTTTTCAAGTTGCGCTACAGTGTCGGTTTTACCTTCTTCGGCAGCGATTTTAAGACGGATAAGGATAGCTTTTTCGAGTTGACGAACACGTTCACGGGTAATGCCGAGGAGCTCTCCGATTTGTTCAAGCGTTTCACGGCGGTCGTAAAGGCCAAAGCGGCGGGTGATAATTTCACGCTCACGCTCTTGATCGATTAGAGAGATGATGTCCGCGACACCTGTTTTGAGGTCGACGGTTGGCTTGATTTCGGTAGTTTCGGTCATTAAAGTTCTTTCTTATCTAGTCCCCACCTCTAGAAATTATTTGCTATCGCTTATTCTTTAATATCATTATACAAGATTATGTAAATAATGTCAAAGATTTTGCCTAGTTACTTAATTATAGCATATTCTAGACATTGCACGTACATAATGATGTGCTACTTTAGTTATCCACAGTATGTAGTATAATATGCCTCACGCATTCCGCTTTCGACTACCCTGAAAGGTGAGGAGCATGTACCTGAAGAAATTTGGTGATGATGACGTCTGGACGTCACGCACGAGCAAGCAGCTCAACGTTTACCAGAGGTGGGCACTGCGCTGGCCGTTTGTCGACCCTTCAATGAAGCGGGTTGGCCTGCTGCTGTATTTCGTGTCTGCTGGAATGCTGGCGACGGCGTGGGTTGCTTCGGTTAACCTGTCTATCGTGCCGGCGAGCAACCATGGCGTGACGGTAGCGATTGTGAGCCTGTGCTCCATCCTAGCCCTTATTGCCGGCCCGTTGCTGGTACACGGCCTTGCGAAGGATGAGCTGAGCGCTATGCGCCTGGACCCGACCTTCCGCTTCAAGGAGATGAACGGCACGCCTGGTTCGGTGTTCGTGAGGATGTACCTCGAGAGCATCGGGAAATCTGAGGCTGAGCTCGACCCTGTGGTGGTGTGTGCTCTCGACTCTTGGCGGGTGCAGTCATGGCAAACCGACCACAAGCTCATGGGACGACTCAACAATCCCCGCCTCCCCGAGCTCGACAAGTACCGCGAAGAGCTGATCGCCTATCGGAGGGCGCTTGCTCGTTTCAAGATGATGCCGCTGACTCTCTCGGAGAGCCTCGTTGGCTCGTGCGAGCTGCTACTGATCCAGCTGCGTGGGCAGTTAGACGAGGAGCTCTTGAGGGAGATCAAGCGGTGTCGCTTGGAGGCCTCTCGGATCGCGACGGACATCACCCACCTGGAGGATGAGCGACAGCAACTGCGCTCAACCTCTGATGGCTTCGATCAGGACTAACCCTTTTCACTGCTGAATAGGGCTCCTGAGCGAGGTACTGCTCGCTGAAAGCGGAAAGCGAAAACCCCCTGTAATGAAGAGATCTTTTCTTCGTTACAGGGGGTGCTTTTCGTTTTTGAGGTATTTTACAAAGAGAAAAGACGACCTTTTTAAGGGTCGCCTTCGCTCTTTGTATCACCTTCAATCTTGGGTTTGGTTCAGTTGGACAGGGTTACCGACCGGTGAGCCAGTGGAGACGGTTCGAGCCCGGCTGCACGTTGTCATCGACGGAGATTGGCTTGGCTGTCTTGAAGCCGCACGGTTCGGGGGTGGCGATGCTGATGGTTGGGGTGTCGAGGGACTTGCCCTCGATCAAATCGATACCCTCGAAGCTCAGCATGTCACCGAAGCGCTGCGTGAACAGCTCAGTGATGGGCTGCGTCTCGGCGAGTCGCATCTCGACCTGCTTGCAGAGGAAGTTGTAGTCGAGATCGGTTGAGTACAGCGTGACGTCACCCATCTTCACTGTGGCGGTGTTGTCGTTCGACGCACTCTCGCGCCACTTGGCAGCCACTGCCTCGTCGACGAGAGTTTCACTCTTGCCGGTCGGCTCGTAGACAGGAACAGCGCTGGCGAACGCCGGGTCGTTCTTGATGGTGTTCTCGATGAACGCCTGGTTGGCATCCATGATCGAGCCTTGCGCGCTCAGCAACTGCGAGTCCTTGACGTACTGGTTGAAGAACGCTACGGCTGTGTCGATACTGGCAGGCCTGGACGGATCGTTCCAGTTCCAGTTGATGTAGCTGGGGATCTCGTAGGACTTGTTGTCGACAGTGATGCTCCCGTTGATGAGTACGCTCTCCGTGAAGTCATACGATGCGTTCGCGTTGCCGTACCAGGAGTTGTACGGGATGTCGATGTACTCGGTGTCGCTGTCGTTCTTCGGCAGCTCGCCAAAGAAGACGTTGCGCTCACCCTCGTCCTCCTCATAGACCGCCACGATCTGGTCGTTCTTGATCACCGCGACGGTGAGGTACGGCATGGTGTCGTACTGCATGACGGGCTCGAAGGTTTCGTACCCCTCCGTGGACTCGTCCCTAGAAAAGGGCTTGGTCATGATGCAGACGACGAGCACGATGAGTACGAGGATGAGAGCCGCCACGATGTGGGTCAGCTTGTGCTCTGCACGTACCAGGGCGGATCGGATGCTCACGGGAGTACCTCTCGGTAGATTGAAGTATTTCAAAGAGCGCTTACCTAAGAACAAACGCTCTTCAGGCTAAGGTATATTATACTACTTATACTTAAAAAAGTCAATAGTACAACGAGGATATAACACTAGTAGCTCGACTACTTCTTAGCAGCTTTTTTGGTAGTCTTACGAATGGTCTTTTTTGCTGTTGGCTTAGCAGTGGTAGCTTTTCGCCGGGCGAATCGTCCCTTTGCCTCTGGAGCGTCTTCGAGCATTTGCTTGGCTTGCTCATGCGTAATGCTTTTTGGATCAGTGTCTTTTGGAATCTTAGCGTTTTTAGTGCCGTTGGTGATGTATGGACCGTAGCGGCCGTTGAGTACTTTAATGCCGTCGCCGAAATCGGCAATGTTCTTATCGGCTTCGGCTTTAAGCTTGGCGGCATAAAGTTCGCGGGCTTCCTCGAGTGTAATAGTGTGTGGGTCGAGTGGTTTGATGCTGATGAAGAGCTTACTCTTCGTTTCCGGGTTATCAACCTGAATATACGGGCCAAAGCGACCAATATTTGCCTTCATTGGCAACCCTTCAGGAGTTTCACCAACGAGACGTGGCAATTGGAAGGCCTTAAGTGCTGCGTCGAGCGTGACTGTATCGACACGGAATCCGCGTGGCATTGGCGCAAATTGAGGCTTCTCTTCTGAGTCGGTACCGTCTGGATTTTTAGTATCCCCAAGTTGAAGCATCGGGCCAAAGCGGCCAAGGCGGGCGTAGATCATTTTACCTGATTTAGGGTCGGTGCCAACAGGGGTTGCTTGGGCAACTTGCGAACGGTCGATGCCGCCAGAGTTCTCGATGAGCTTATGGAATGGCTCGTAGAATTTTTGAAGCATTACGTTACGAGCTAATGCGCCAGTCGCGATTTGGTCGAACTCTTGCTCAACATCGGCGGTAAAGCCATAATCGATGACTTGTTCGAAGTGGTCACCAAGGAAATCAGCGATCATCATACCGACTGAGGTTGGAACTAACTTGCCCTTATCTGAACCAGTTTTCTCTTGTACAACCGCTCGTTCAACCGATGCGCCCGGCTTTACGCCAAGAGTAATAACGTCGCGCTCAGTCCCCTCGCCTTCGCCTTTTTCAGCGTAACCGCGAACCTGAACGGTGTTAATGATAGTCGCGTAAGTTGATGGACGGCCGATGCCAAGCTCTTCTAGTTTTTTCACCAGGGAACCTTCAGTAAAGCGAGCTGGTGGTCGGGCGAATGTTTGACGCGCATCGGCGTGTTCGAGGGCTAGTTCGTCACCTGAGGTCATTGCAGGAAGGATGTCTGGATCTTTCTTGCCGGCGCCGTATACCTTAAGGAATCCATCGAAAATAATTACTTCACCCTTAGCTTCAAAAGCGTGCTTTGAAGAGCTGATGGCAATAGTAACGACAGTCTTTTCTAGTTTAGCTGGTGCCATTTGGCTGGCGAGGGTGCGGCGGCGAATCAGGTCGTACAGTTTTTGGTCGTATTCGTTACTGCTTCCCTTCTCTGCGGCCATATCGGTTGGGCGGATAGCTTCGTGCGCTTCTTGAGCGCTTGAAGATTTAGTTTTAAATTGGCGAACTTGTGAGTATTCTTCACCAAAGGCACTCTTAATGTAGCTGGCAGCAGCTGCAATTGCTTGGCCACTGAGTACCGTAGAGTCGGTACGCATATACGTAATTTTACCGGCTTGGTAGAGCTTTTGAGCGCTGGACATGGTAGCACGCGACCCAAAGCCAAGCTTGCTGTTGGCTTCTTGTTGTAGGGTGCTGGTAGTAAACGGCGCGCCTGGGTTTCGAGTCCCTGGGCTGGTAGTGACGTTTGAAACGGTAAAGGAAGCGTCCGAAAGACTGGTAAGGAAGGCCTGGGCTTCTTCTTCAGTAGTAAAGCGTTGCGGCAACTCGGCTTTAACAGTAGCGCCGTCATGGGTAAATTCGGCCGTTACCTTGAATTGGAACGAACCCTCAAAGGCTTGAATTTCACGTTCTCGTTCAACTAAAAGACGCACGGCTGGTGATTGTACGCGGCCCGCTGACTTTCCACCAGGAACCTTTTGCCAAATCACAGGGCTCAGCTCGAACCCTACAAGACGGTCGAGAATTTGACGAGCCTGTTGAGCCTGAACAAGCTGCATATCAACAGTACGTGGATTCTTAACTGCTTCTTCAATTGCCGGCTTGGTGATTTCGTGGAAGACAATACGCTTCGTTTTCGATGGGTCGAGACCAAGGACTTCGCAAAGGTGCCAGGCGATCGCCTCTCCTTCGCGGTCTTCATCAGTTGCGAGCCAGACGGTTTCGGTTGCTTTGACGGCCCGCTTCAGTTCGGTGATGGTTTTCTTTTTCTCGCTATCGATTTCGTACACGGTTTTAAAGTCGTTTTTTACATCGATGGGCGGCGTGCCATCTTTGGTCTTTTTAGCGATTGAGCGGATGTGCCCCACACTTGAGAGCACCTGAAAGTCTTTACCGAGATATTTCTCGATTGTTTTGGCTTTGGCTGGCGACTCTACGATAACTAGATTTTTGGACATATATATAAGTATACTTGCGGATTATGAATAATTGGTTATGTTTAAGGGGCATTGCTGCCGTGCTTTGCACAACGCTGGAGTGTACACTACTGGTGCCAGGTTTGTAAAGCGCGGCCTTGGTGAGCGGTTGTAAAGATTATTATTCATTACCTGAAAATGAAGCACCGGCCCTCCCCTTTCGGGGATGACCGGTTTGATGTGCTTCGACTGCGGGAGACTGTCATTGATGACAGGTCAGAGGTTCTCGCCTCGGTACGGGATGAGGCCCTTGAGCCGGCTGAAGAACAAGTTGCGCATGTAGGACCTGATGACCTCCGCCGCCTGGTCCATCACCTCGAGGCTAATCTCGAAGCACAGCTGGCCGACCTGACGCTCCGTGATGACGAAGTCGGTGTCGGTGTTGGTGGCCGGGTCGAACGGGACTAGGCCGTAGTGGTGTACCACGGCATCCTCGTAGGTGCTGAAACAGACCAGACGCTGGCCGTTCTCCGGGTCGGAGACGAGCTGGGTGACGCGCCCCAAGTTCTTGTGGCGCGTGTAGCTCGCGTCCACCCAGTGGACGATCTGCTCTTCGCCATACTGGCGGATGACATCGTCCAAGCTGAGCAGGAGATGGAGGGTGCGGTAGGTCCTACCGTCGTCGGGGTTGCTCTCGACCACCTTCTCGTTGCTGATGGGTGTCGGGATTGCCCGAGTGCGCTTTGCCATGGAGGATCCTTCCTGTAGTCGAAGTTCGTAAGCCTCAACGGCACGAAAATCGAAGCCGGTTGCTTATATTTACATTATACCATAAAAACCTTAAAAAAGCAATGAACCACCCCTTATCGAACCTGCCAATGATTGCCACCCACCGGCCTCACAATACCGCTCAATTCGAGCATCGTAAGCGCCTGTAAAACTTCACTGGCCGGTTCGTCGAGCGCTGTTTGAATCGCATCGCCGTCATTAACCCCCTGTTGAATGAGCGTGATGATTTGATTCTCTAAAAATGATGACCCAAGTGGCAGAGATGATTGTTCTTTTCTGGTTGGCGCGACGATATCCAATACGTCATTGGCGGTTAATACCACCTGAGCACCATCCTGAATGAGTCGATTTGGTCCAGCGGAAAGGAGGCTCGTAATTGCACCAGGTACAGCAAACACATCTTTGTTTTGAGTAATAGCGTGCGCAACGGTAGAAAAGGTGCCACTTTTATCGGTAGCCTCGGTAACGATAACGGCGTCAGCTAGGCCGCTTACTAATCGATTGCGAGCTAAGAAGTGGTACTTGTGCGCCTCGACGCCTTCGGGCTGTTCGCTAATAATTGCTCCACCCTGTTTAATGATTTGTTCGGCTAGGGTGGTATGTTCGGCTGGATAAATCCGGTGCAGCCCTTGGGCGACGATCGCGACGGTTATACCGCCTGCGTCGAGCGCTGCTCTATGTGCAATAGCATCTATGCCATAAGCGAGCCCGCTTATGATAATTACTCCGCTCTTTGCTAAGTCGTACGCGAGCCGATAGCTCACCTCTTCTCCATACTTGGTTGGTTTTCGCGACCCCACGATTGCTACGGCAGGAATTCGCTCTTCTGGCAATTTCCCTGCCACGTATAGCTGAGATGGCATTTTTTCATACTCGCGTAGTATAGAGGTGAAACCGCTTATAGCTATACTTTGTAAATTGATTTTTCCTATTTTCATGTTTACCCTTGAATAAGTATTGACACAAAGTCAACTAGGTGCTATAATCAAAAACGATTGATACGGCAATAGGCCATATCAAGCACCTTATACCCCCTATTTCTAACGGTAGTTACTATTTATAGTACTGCCAATGTTAGGTAGTGTGCAAGGCGCTTTTAAAGTACCTACCCTCCACTTTTCTGGCTTAGAAGACTTTATCTTCTGGACAGCTTTGCATGCTTACTAATCCCTTTAACACCGGTTCTTCGGAACTGGATCCCGTTTAAAGATTTACTCGGAGGTGACTATACAGTAGTGGTTGGGACTCTGCGAGGTTCAACCAGGCGCACACCATACAAGTCTATCGGTCGTGACGCTTCACTTGAGTACATCTGGGTGGGTTAAAGGGTAAAATGGCGCCAGGTGATGCCCACCCTTACCTGGCGCCTTTTTATTTGGAAAAAATTATCTCATTAAAAGCAAATGACCCGCCGATGGCTTCGGCGGGTTTTGCTTGACACGGGGTCGTACAGGAGTAGATCAGCCGGCGGTACCGGTCTGCTCGTTCTGGGAGGCGGTGATGCGCGCGGCGCGCTCGGCGTCCTCCTTGGCCCACCGGATGGTGTTGCGCAGAGAACGAGCCGTGGACTGCACGTTCTTGAGCAGCGCGGAGACCTCGCTGAAGGACAGCTCCTGCTTCAGCACCGCCGGGTCGAGAAGGTCCGCGTAGTAGGTGGTCTTGTAGTCCCAGTAGAGCGTGCCGGTCTCCACCTCGATGTAGATGAGAATCGGGCGGTCACCCACGTGGGTGAGAGCAGCGGTCCAGTACGGGATCGTCTTGTGGGGCAGGTCCAGGCCGGAAGTACGCTTCGTCCTGTAGACGGGCGCCCCGACCGGCGGCTTGATCCAGAGGAGCCGGTCGAGCCAGCTCCGCTTGACCGGCTTAACCGGGTCCGGTGCGGTGTCGGGCTCGGGGATGAGGGTGTCGCGGTCGATGACCTCCATCGAGTAGGCCTGCTCGAACCCCGGGTCTGCCTCGAGGAAAAGCGCGTGGAGGTCGCCGAGTTCCAGCACCAGCTGGTCGACGATCTCGGGCAGCCTCGCGGCATTCGCCGTGTCGCGCTCCTGGTCGGCGAGGCGCTCGGCCTCCTCCTTCTCCTTCCGCTGAGCCTTGTTGCGGGCGATGCGCGCCTCGATGATGGTCAGGGGGTCGATGTTCTCGGGCGTGGGCGTGGATTCCGTGTTCACGTGAATCCCCTTCCTATGTACGATGTGTCAAGCTACGTTTAGGAGCTTGACGGGACTAGGTTGGTAGGCGTGGTCAAGCTCGACCAAAACAGCAATAGTATGCGCTTAAAAGCGTCATTTTGCAAGCATAAGCATCTATGAAGCGGTGTGAGTTGAAGAAGCGAGCGTTCCAGTTATAAAGTCTGCAATAAGCCCTTCGAGAGGGTCGTCTATGAGTTTTTCGAGCTGTTCGAACTCATCTTTAGAGAACATACTCAATACGAATGCGGCGTCGTCCATGCGGTCGCGCAGTTCGTTCCATGTCCCGATGCGAATACGAGTGTACGCTGCCCCTAGGTGGCTATTGAGGCTTTTAATGCCGTTATTACCGGCGTCACTCCCCTTTTCGCGTACACGGATCGTACCAAACGGCAATGCGAGCTCGTCGTGGATGACTAGCACATCACTGAGTGGATCGAGTTTGTAGAAATCAACGATAGCTCGGGCGACTTGACCAGTTTCGTTGTAGAAAGAAAGCGGTTTGACGAGCAGCACTTTCTCACCCGCCATCTGTAGTTCAGCGATGTCGGCTTTAAATCTAGTATCAGTACGCCATTCCCCGCCCTCTTTGCGAGCTAACGCGTCAAGCACGATAAAGCCAATATTATGGCGAGTGCGCTCGTACTGTTTACCGGGATTTCCTTGAGCAAAGATAAGTTTCATATATTTTCTATTGTACCGTACTCTAGTAGATATTGCTATTTTAAAGTATTTATGCTATAATATATATTAGCACATGAGGTGCTGTTTGATGAGAGGAGTATAGTGCTCATTAGCGTACTGGGCGCCCTGGCGCTCACGGTTACTGCTTTTGTTCACATCCGTCGGATGCGCCGGTCCATGCGCCGCATCACCCAAGATCGTCCGGAGGTGCCGATCCGCACCGAGTTCCTGATCACGGTCTACGGCCTGCTGGTCGTGCTCTGGTTGTTCGCCAGCAGCGAGACCGCCAAGCAGGTCTTCGGCCTGATCGTGTACGGGCGTATGTTTTGAGGCCGGGCGCCTCCTGCGCTCACCTCTCACCACGGGTGGGACTCTACCAGTTATTGGATGAGTCCCACCCTGTTTTATTTGTTGAAATAAAAAGAGCTTGTCGTTTCGGACAAGCTCTTTTGTATTACTCTTCTTCGCTTGATTGCGCCTTGTTGGCTGCTTTGGCAGCTTGTTCGCGTTCGCGGTTGGCCTTGATTTGCTTCTCGTCGCGGAAACTAAATTTAATGGCAGTACCGGTGTAGTCAAAGGCTTCACGTACCACACGCTCGAGGTGGCGTTTGTAACTCCAGTGAAGAAACTTTAAGTTTGAGCCGTAAATAACGAACCATGGCGGTGATGTGTCGGTCTGCACCATGTAACGAAGCTTCGGGTGGGTGTTTTTCAAACCAGATGGTGGGTGCGCAGCAACCGTCTTTTGAAGAAGGTCGTTCAGCTTACGGGTCTTGACCTCTTGCGTGCGACGATCGTGAATGTCGAGGATAAGGTCGAAGAGTTTAGAAACGTTTTGACCTGTTACTGAGCTTGTAAAGATGAGCGGTGCCCATGGCACGAATTCAAAGTTGTGTACAATCTTTGGTGCTAGAGCGTCACGAGTGTATGCGTCCTTACCAAGTACACTGTCCCACTTACTCACAACAATAACGAGGCCCTTGCCTGCTTCATCGATAATACCAGCGAGGCGTTGGTCGAGCTGGGTGTTGAGCTCGTTAACATCCATAAGAAGGAAACAAATGTCGCTTTCTTCGATTGCTTGAAGTGTGCGAAGCACAGAGAACTTTTCGATTCCAACTTCTTGTTTGCCCTGCTTACGAACACCGGCGGTGTCGAGAAGCTCAATATCTTGACCTTTATATTTAAGACTCACCCGGTTGACGTCACGAGTGGTACCAGCGATATTAGCGACGAGCGCTTGTTGCTTACCGGCAAGGGTGTTAAACAGATTACTCTTCCCTACGTTCGGGCGACCGATTAGTGAAACTCGGATAACGTCCTCGGCTTCACGTTCGGTACGCGCTGGAAGAAGATCGGTAAGAGTTTCCAGGGTTTCTTCAATCCCCTGAGAGTGTTCGGCGCTGGTACGAATAATCTCTTTAATACCAAGACGGCGGAATTCATCAACCGGCAGGTTGCCCGCGAGGTCTACTTTATTAGTGAGCAGAATGACAGGTTTCTTGCTCTTAAGCGCTTTCTTTGCGACGATACGGTCTTCATCACTGACGTATTCGGTGCTGTCAACAACAACCAAAATAGCATCGGCGGCATCGGCGGCTTCAGTAATTTGTTCTTGAATAGAAGCTTCGAATTCGTCGTTAGGGTCTTTGAGACCAGCGGTGTCGACGAGCCAAAACTGGTGGTCGCCGTAGCTTACTTTACCTAAGACGTTATCACGAGTCGTACCCGCTTCACGGGCAACAATAGCTTGTTTTGATTTTACGAAACGATTAAAGAGCGAACTTTTACCTGCGTTCGCTCGTCCAATAATCGCAACTGTGGGAAGTTTTGTGGCCATAACAGAGGTAATTGTAGCATAGTTTTGGGGATTTGGCGAGCGTAAGCAGGATGATAAAAATAGAACCGGCCATAATGACCGGTTCTATTTTTTCAAAAGTGTTTATGTCAGCGCAATTGCCCCAACCTCTATGGGCGGAGCATTGCGCTCGACGCTCATAGAGATGGGGCGTCGTAGGGTGCATGATTGTAGTCCGAAAGTCAGTGGCATGGGGGTGCAAGGGGCACCTTATTGCCAGGAAGACAGGCGGCTACAGCAGCAGGAGCGTGACGTACGCGGCGGCGGCCAGCAGTACGATCCCGAAGGGGGTGATCACGACGACCTGCGTCACAGCGCGCTCCCGCTCGGAAGCGTCCCCGATGCTTGCATCGAAGCCCCGCCATACGGCGAGCACGATCAGGGCGGCACCGAGGAGGAGAAGCGCGAGGCTGGCGACGGGACCGCCGCCAGCGATGAACTGCAAGAGGCTGAGGACGATGTCCATGGGTCTCACCTGCCTGTCTGGGTATTGTCTGTCGAGCTACAAAGGAAAGTACCTTACACCCCCGATTATACGCTTGTTTTCGCTTATGTTAAGATTATTTTTAATTTTTTATTAAAACTTAAGCATTTACTCATAATTAAATGGTACGCTGCGTAATTTCAAAGGTCCCTGGCCTTAAATTCCCGAGTGCATAGGGCCCGAAACTAACGCGGTATAGGTCGGTGACGGTATATCCAAGTGCGGCAAAAGTACGGCGAATCTGTCGGTTGCGGCCTTCATGCATCGTTACGTTCCAAGCTTTACGGGTGTCATCACGACGCTCCAAGCTCAACTTACTTGGCCCATCTTCAAGTTGGATGCCATAATCGCTGATCATCTGCTGATGGAGTGGCTCAAGTGCTGTGTCGAGCATGACTTCATATACTTTTACTTTATAAAACTTCGGATGAGTCATCTGGTAGGCAAAATCACCGTCATCAGTCAGCAGCAAGAGGCCGCTACTGTCTTTATCGAGACGACCAACCGGCTTTAAGTGATGGTATTCTTTTGGCAATAATGAATAAAGCGTTGGATTATCACCCTGTTGGCGACGCGAAGATACGTAGCCGCTCGGCTTATTTAGTACGAGATAGGTGTAGCCAGATTTAGGGGCAACAAGCGCGCCGTCAACTTCAACTGGCTGACCTTCTTCGACGCGATTTCCTAAAACAGCAGTCTCCCCTGCTACTTTGACGCGTTGGTTGGCAATAATATCGTCAGCTTCCCGGCGCGAAACACCAAGATGAAAAGCTAAATATTTGTTAAGACGTTCACTCACTGATAGTTAGTATATCAGTTTATGCCACTGGTGGTACAGGGGGATTGCCTTGGTTTGGAGGGGTTTGCCCGTTAAGCGCTTGTTCAATTTGAGAAGCGATGTCGTTTACCGGCGGCGTAACAGCTGGATTAGACAATGGTTCAATCACGCGTTCACCGAGTGAAGCTGGCGCTGGTGACGAGAATGGTGCGGTTGGCTGAGGCATGGGTGCTGGTGCTACAGGAGCAGGCGCCGGCGCGACTGGAGCTGGGGCTGGAGCAGGTGCGACTGGCATCGCTGGCAGCTCGTTGAGGGTGGTACTTACAGGTTGTGTAGCTGGTACTGCTACTGGTTGAGGTGCTTCCGGGGCTGGAGCGGTATACGCTGCAGCTGGTTGTGGCGCGGCAGTAGGTTGTTCAGGCTGTGGAGCTGGAGCTGGAGCTGGAGCTGCGACTGGTGCTGGTGGCACAGGTTGCGCGAACGGTTCAGCTGGTGCAGGTGCTGGCGCTGGCGCGACTGGTGCAACGGCTGGCTCAGGGGCGCTAATAACAGGCTCTGCTACAGGCGCAGGCGCTGGTTCGGCAATAGGAGCTGGCGCAACGGCTGGAGCTGGCATGCTTGAAGCTGGTGGGAATGAAGGTGCTGCAGGTGGAGCGATCGCGTCACCAAGTACGTCGTGAACGGTTCGAACGACATCTTCAATACCAACTTGAGACTTAACAAGATAACGGTCGGCACCAAGTGCTTCACCGCGAGCACGCTGATCTTCACTTGAAAGCGCGGTCATCATGATTACTTTTACATCTTTGGTTTCAGAGGTACTGCGCAAAATATCAAGCATGTCGAAACCGCTGATTTTTGGCATCATTACATCACTCACGATCAGGTCGGGACGTTCTTTGATTGCCATCGCAAGCGCCTCTTCCCCGTCGCCGGCTGAAACGATCTCGTATCCCTCAGCCATTAAGCGTACGCCATAGATCTCGCGTAGGCTCTTGTCGTCTTCTACTAGTAGTATTTTTGCCATAATTACCTTTTATTCTACCTAAGTGTTTTCAAAATTACCATAGTGCTTGTGCCTATTACCGGGTTGGAGGTAAATTCCTCTGTTGCTGGGCGAGTTGTTCGAGCTGTCGTACACGGGCATCAATTTGCTCGCGGGTTAAGGTTTCACCTCGTGGAACGGTGGTCGCAGGACGAACGGCTGGTGCTGCTTGGGTTTGTGGAGCAGGTGGAGCGTATGGCTGAGGAGCCGACTGTGCTACAGGCTGAATAGTCGGTTGAGGAGCTACTGGAGCGGCCTGTGCAGGAGCAGCTGCGATTGGCTGTGGTGCCGGCTGAGCTACTTGTGGTTGAGTTGGTGCTGGCGCCGGAGTTGGAGGTTGAACCTGTGCAGGTGCCGGTACGACGGTTACAGGTATCTGAGTCGGTGGTGTAGCTGGTGTTGGTACGGCTACCGGTGTTGAAGGTGCGGCTGGAGCTATTTGTTGTGCTTGAACAGATTTGAGATGATCGGCTTCTTGGGTGCTAATGCGTGGTAGTTCTACGAAGAATGTACTGCCGTTACCAAAGACACTCTCAACCCACAAGCGGCCTTGCATCGTTTCGACAAGGCGGCGGCAAAGGTAAAGGCCAAGGCCGGTACCGCCAATTGATTGGCGATCCATGTTGCTAACGCGGTAGAACTTCTGGAATAGGTGCGGAATATCTTCGGTTGGAATTCCAAGCCCGGTGTCTTTAACGCTAATTATCACCTTATCTTCGGTACCATTGATATCAACTTCCACACCACCTTGAGGGGTGTATTTCACAGCGTTTTCTATAAGGTTATCGAGCACTTCTCGAATGTGGTCGTTATCGAGGTTCACGTAATACACGGGCATGATCTTTCGCTTTGCAGCTGACGAGTCACTTGGAACAAACGTCAGGGTCAGGCCTTTTTCAGTCGCCTTTTGGGTGAGGCCTAAGACAATATTTTCAGTGAATGGCACGATATCAACGACGCGCGGTATGTTTTGCATGCGGCCATCTTCTGACTTTGAAACATCTAATAGGTCCTGGAAGAGTCGGCCGAGGTGTTGTGCAGCTTCGTGAGCTTTCATAATGAAATCTCGTCCGCGTTCATCGACAGTGGCGGTGTTTGGGTTCAGCGCAAGACCAAGGTAGCCTTCAATTGAGGCAACTGGTGTACGCATTTCGTGACTGGCGGTACTAATAAATTCGGCTTGTTCGCGCTCTTCGGCTCGCTCGTTGGTGACATCACGGAACACGGCGATCGCTCCGGCGCCCGGATCGCCGATTGGTGAAGCGACGAGGGAAATACCAATCTTTTTACCAGAGTTAGTGAGGGCTAAGATTCTATGGCCGCGTGCCTCCTGGTTAGTGTTAAGAACTTGCTGAAGGGGATCTTTACTGGGGTCGAGTTCATTATTGTTTTCATCGGTCAGCTGCAAAATCGATTTATAGCTCAACATGAGCGCATCTTGTTTGCCCCAGCCTAAGATTTCCTGTGCGGCCGGGTTAATAAGCTGGATGGTCCCCTTGCCATCAACTGCGATAACGCCATCACCGATGGCGTTAATAACAACTTCAGACTTAGCTGCTACCTCAGAGAGTTGGTTGGCGAGGTTTTTGACGTTCTTGTAAGCGGCTTCTTCAGATTCGGGTTGTTCGCGCCACAATATAATACCGGCCACAAGCGGAAGGATACTGCTAAGAATAATTGTTAAGACCGAGGCACTTGTTAATTGCCCGGAAAGATACGTACTCGCAATCGTGCTGCCAATAATCGCGAGGGCCGGCACCCATCCATATGCCCCAAAGACGGGTGAAGTGAAGATAACTAACGCCCACAAGGCGATGAGTGGCGAGTGAATCCCTCCGCTGCCCTGGACGAGCATCGCCGTGACAATACCGAAGACGGCATATGTTATAAACGCTGGTACAAATGAAGTAATTTTCTTCCCCAGGACGAACAAGACGACACTTGCGATTGCAACGAGCCCACCACCAATTGCCGTAATAATATCAATTTCGGTGTCACCAGAAATTGCCAAAACGCCGAGTGACTGGAGGATAAATGGCACGGCGTAGCCGAGCCCACCGATAAAAAGCGTCACATATAAACGACGATACCAAGTGAGCGATAGTCGGACTGGAGCCATGAGTTACTGTACGTTGCCTACCCTTTTAATTCTTATGCTTCAGTATGACGGATAACGGATGTTTACACAACTACAAATGTGTGGCAATGATGACGAAGGTAATAATCATTCCGGCGAAGTAATTGAGCCATAAAAATCGCTTCCAGGCTTGATTCGTGAGCGCGGAAGTTGTATCGGTAACGTGCAAGTAAGGCGTGATGTTTGCGATATATGCAAGTCCAACGAGCGCTACGCCCCAATATATTCCACCGTGAAGCGCGGCAATGACAGTAGCTGCGCTGTAGAGAACAAATGTGAGTCGAACGGTTGCGCGCGCACCGAGGACAGTGGCAATTGAACGAAGCTTCCCTTCTCTGTCGGGAATAATATCTTGAATTGCACCAAAGGCGTGAGACGCCATTCCCCATAAGAAGAACGCGATAACCCACGGCCATGCAGCGGCGTCAAAGCCTGTTAACGACAATGCAAACAGGAGCGGTCCAACGAAGTGGAGGCTGCTGGTGATCGAATCAAGCATTGGTACTTCTTTGAAGCGCAGGCCTTTGAGCGAATACGCGATAGCTGCGAAAACAACGAGTGCCAGGACGGCGCGAGCTGGCCAATCGCTCACGATGAATAGATACAAAAGAAATGGTGCGTTAGTAAGAACGACTGCTTTTAAAATTGTTGGATGAAAGGCGCGCTCTTCTTTCATGCCCTCTACCCCACCCTTGCGAGGGTTTAAAATGTCAGACTCATAATCGTACACATCGTTGACGCCGTACATTAGTAAGTTGTAGGGGCCAATGAAATAAAGGGTTCCGATGGTAAGTGTAATACTATCGAGGGTTGAAAATACGCCATCGAATGCGAGTAAGTAGCCTACGAAAAACGGGTAGCTCGTATTCGGCCATGAAACAGGGCGAGAAACCCAGAATAACTTGGTAAGTGTTGTTAGGCGTTTCACTACACGTTCTCCTTTTTCTTATCACCAAACTGTTTCCAAAGAACCGGCACGATAATGACTGCCAGCACGGCATAAAAGAAATCTTCAATCGGAGCTACTCCGGCGTAGATGCCAAGAATTTTCGAAGTGTCATACCCCACAATGCCCGCCCAAATGATTAGGTTGTCGAAAATGAGCGTCAGAACAAGCAAGGCGCCAAGCGTGAACCACCAGTTTTTACCGGGGCGCTTGAATTCTTTAACCAGCATAAAAACAATGCAGAAAATAAAGAAACAGTTAAGTATTAAATACGTGAACGCCATTTGGAAACTCCTGTGTAAATTACGAGGGTGCAGTAACTAAGCAATACTAAGAAAAATAATTCTTCAATCGGAAATTCTGGAGCAAGCGTGAATGGGAGGGCATAAGGACTGCCTCCGTGGTGAAAGATGCCTAAGAAAATTCCAAAGAAGTCCCACAGAACAAATACAGCGACGGCAGTTGCCACGGTGGCGAGGGTGCGCTTACGATCGCGCCAAAACGCTAGGTTATAGCGCCAATCGATCACTGCCATTCCGGTAATGCCGATACAGAGACCGATCAGATAAAGCCACTCCATTACCGGCCACCTTTTTGGGTAAATTTATTAATTCGCTCGCGAACTAATTGTGCGCTAATTAAACACATCGGTACGCCGATTCCTGGGACGGTGCTGGCGCCAACATAAAACAAATTCTTTACTTTCTTGCTTTTGTTCGGTGTACGGAAAATAGCGCTTTGGAATAGTTTATGTGACGGACCGAGCATAGTTGATTCCCAGGCGTTATATTTTGAGGCGAATTGGTCGGGGCCAAAGAGTGTGCGGCTGACGGTGCGGCCTTTCAGATCAACACCAGTGGTTGCTTTCACTTGTTCGAGGTATTCGTCGGCTACCACTTCTTGCTCTTGGTCGCTCAGGCTGATGCCCGCCGGAAGAGGCACGAGCACGAAGATGTTTTCTTTGTCTTCTGGTGCAGTTTTATCTGTCTTGCTGGTTTTAGAAATGTAAATCGAGGCTGGCTTAGGAAGTTCTTTTTTGTCAAAAATCGCTTCAAAGTTATAGCGCCAATCTTCGGTAAAGAGGAGTGTGTGGTGTTCGAATTCTGGCACCTCCCCTTCTATGCCGAGGTACATCAGTAAAGCGCTTGGGCTGGCTTCGCGTTTATTCCAGTAGCGTTCGGGGTAGCTTTGAGCTGTCGAATCGAGGAGTTTTGTTTCGGTAAAATGCAGGTCGGCATTTGAAATGACAATATTGGCCGGAATTACAGTGCCGTCTTCAAGCTCTATGCCGCTTGTTTGAGAGCCGCTCGTCACGATACGTTTAACAGGTGTATTTACATGGTAGGAAACCCCAAGGGAGCTGCCGATCTTAACAAGCGACTCAACAACCGCGTACATCGTGCCACGCGGATAATAAACCCCTTCGTTAAAATCGAGCGCGCTCATGAGGCTGTAAAGCGCCGGTGCAGAGTATGGCGAACTGCCTAAAAATACCATCGTGTATTCAAGGATTTGTTGGAGGCGTGGGTTTTTAAAATGACGTTGAACGTACGAATGTATTGGGGTTTTCGCTAAGTACAGCATAGTAAGCGCATTTCGGAGCACTTCCTTATTAAAGAATGCAGCTGGGGTTTCAAAATTGTTATACAAAAAGTGCTTGAGGGCTAACTCGTAGGTGCGAGTACTCTTTTTTACATAGCTACGAAGTGCGTTGCCAGCTTGTGGTTCAACACTTTCAAACGTTGCAGCGTCTTTATCAATGTCACCCGTGAGTGTGAGGTGTTTGTTGCCTGAGTAAACCTTATAGGTTGGCGATAATTTAATGAGGTCCAGTTCTTGCTGTGCTGTAGTTCCGAGTGATTCGTAGTAGCGGTCAAACACACCGGGCATAAGATACCACGACGGCCCCGTATCGAATGTGAAGCCATCTTTTTCCAGCCGTCCGGTGCGGCCGCCGAGCTGGTCATTTTTCTCATAAATATGCACGTCATGGCCGTCTTTGGCTAAAAGATTTGCAGTTGCGAGCCCGCCGATCCCCGCGCCGATGATTACGATTGTTGCCATATTATTTCTGTCCCCTTTTGGTGTTTCGTTGTTTGCGCGGTGCTATAAGTAGTAAAAACTTTTTTATATCCGGTACGCGCACTCGGTTGGTCTTTATTGTTTCAGCCGGAGTCTTTTCAAGTGTATCGAGCAACGCTTTGTAATATGCGTAACTGAGACTGACGGCCTTGTGAGCGTTGATTGGAAGTTCGTCGACAGCCTGCTGGGCAGTCGTGAAATCGCGGCGAATATCTTTAATAATGACAGCTTTTGCGGCGTCGTCGAACGATTCGAACTGTACACCCGGGAAATACACGCGCTGACGTTCATCGTGATCGCTGGCAATGTCGCGCAGAAAATTAATCTTTTGATAAGCAGCGCCCAGGGCACGCGCACCTTTTTCTAAGCGCTTATATTCTTTGTGATTACCGCCGGTGAACACTTTCAAGCACATAAGCCCGATAACTTCAGCTGAACCGTAAATGTAGGTTTCGTACAACTCTTGTGTATAGATGTGCGGTGCCAGGTCGAGGCGCATGCTTTCAAAGAACGCGGCAATAAGCGGTTGATCGATGGCATATTCGCGGGCAGTTAGTGCAAAGGCGTGAACGATTGGACTGGTACTATAGCCAGTCGAAATAGTTTGATAGGTTGTGGCTTCGAGTTCGTTAAGGAGTTTAGCCTTATCGTCACCTTCATAGGTGTCAACAATTTCATCGGCAATGCGAACGAGCCCGTAGATTGCAAAAATATGCGGCTGTATGTCGGCAGAAAAGAGCTTCGTGCTTTTTCCAAACGAAGTTGAATAGCGCAGCGTAAGAAGCCGGCTCAGCTCGTAGCTAGTCTTTGTGTAAAGTTCCATGCCCTACCCTTCGCGCTCGAGACACTGGCTAATGAGTTGATAGAATACTGTCTTTGATTCGTCATTGAGGGCAAGGTGTGCGACGATGTCGTTTGCCTTATTTTGCAGTAATTCAATATGCGCTTGGACAGCCGCCTGAGCACCTGATTCAATTAACAATGCGCGCGCCTCTTCAACTTCATCGTCGGTTGCATCCATTCGATGGAAGAGTTGATAGAATCGTTCTTTTTGCTGGTCGGTAGCAAGCGTGTCGAACTGCTCGATAATAACGGTCCGTTTTCCTTCGCGGATATCGGTTGAAGTACTTTTGCCAGTTTGAGATTCATTGCCAAAGATTCCAAGCAAGTCGTCGCAAAGCTGGTAGCCGATACCAAGGTGGCGCGATAAGTCTGTGAGAAGTACGATTTCAGAGTGCGGAGCCCCGGCAAGCGTCGCGCCAATCGTGAGAGGGCTGACAAATGAATAACTCGCAGTTTTGTAGCGAGCAATGCGTTCAGCAGGAATGGTTCCAGCTGGCAAAATGGCTGCTTCGCTATCGAGTAATTCGCCGCCGATAACTTCGAAGATACTTCGTGACAAGATTTCAGCAGCGTGATTAATGAGCTCTTCTGGACGGTTAGCGGTGCGAAGCAAGCTATGGGCGTCAGACAGGAGCATGTCACCAGCTAGGAGTGCCGCGCTGAGTGACAAATGGTTACGTTCGACCTCGTCTTGTGTGTGAAGAGCATACGTATCGTGATACTGGCCGGCGACGTTTTTCACTCCGTAACGAATGGTGTCGCGGTCGATGATGTCGTCATGAATGAGCATGGCGGTGTGGAGCAGTTCTTGAGCGAGGGCGGCCGGAAGAACGTCAGAAACGTCACCCTCTGGATGGTAGGCGCTATACGCGCTCATAATCATGTAAGGACGGAAGCGCTTGCCGCCAGAAAGTGCTAGGGACTCGATCGCCTCCCAAAGCAAAGTGTAGCGCTCGCCTATTTCAAGCGCCTGACTCTTGCGCTCTTCGCAGTAATAGCGAATGTGCGTGTCAATAAGGCTCTTCACGGCGGTCTTATCAAGTAGTGATACTGACGTATGCATAGGGGTTATTTTAGCATAAAAGAACGGCCCCGACCTACTTAGGAGCCTAAAGCTCAACCAAGTAGGTCGGGGCATATCACCACCTTTCAAACAATGATGACCTCGTGCATGTATTGTGACTCGGGGCTACCGAGTAATACAGGGTACGTCTTCGCCGTAAACCACCTTATAGACGGTTCGGCCGTTTTCTACGCTGGACACCAGGTCTGACGACCAGGGCCTGACGCAGGGCTTGTTTTTCGGAGTCACCTCCCCAGGAATAGCAGCGGGAACGGAACCGATCGCCGAAAAAAGTGCAGCGAGCGGAACGATGAGCATCAGGCGGCGGAGGGGTACGCCGTACTGGGTTTGCAGTTTCATCATCCTGTCGAATGTGGTAAGAACGCGCCGGTAGTCCCGGTTAATCCCCTTCTTTTAGAGGAAGCGCTTTTGATTATTTTAAGGAATTTAACGAGCAGCTTCAAGTATTGACATCTGGAGTGAGGCTTGCTGGGAGTATAAAAAACACCTCTGTAAGGAGGTGTTGTAAAGCTATGGAATAAGAGACGGATTGAGTAAGAGAGCCTCATCGCCGGCCCCGTGCGAAATACACAGGGCCAGCGATGGTTCCGGCGTCAGCGCTCAGCGCTTGTGCACGAGGTGCGTGCGCGGGTCGCGCCGGTACTCGGCGTTGCGCTGGCTGATCGTCTTGTCGATCCGGGCGTCCAGCCGGTGCTTGGCCTCGAACAGGACGTCCATGTCGATATTCTTGCCGCCGACGTAGTGGATGTCGACGGTCCGGCTGTCGATCAGGTCGTAGCCCGAGGGGGCACGGTAGGTCCGGCAGCCCATCAGGAGCTCGTCGATGACACCGATCTGGGTCGTCTCGCCGGCGTGGAAGGTGGTGAACGTGAGGTTCAGCTCCTCGCCCGTCGACTCGTGCAGGGTGACCCGGATGCAGGCCTTGGAGGGGTGGTCCGGGCACGTGCTCAGAAGGGTGGTCGTGTACGGCTGTGCGATCGTCGCGGTGGTCATGATACCCAATCTGTCTCGAAGGTGCTACCAAAAGAATTATCGGCAACGGTAAGATTATATCATATATGACATAAAAACGCAATACCTCTATGGCTGGTGCTGCTAGTTGACATAGTTAGTAAGTACCTATACCCTATGGGGGTATAGGAGAAATTATGCACGAAGATCAGACGCAGCACGTTCATCATAATCAAAAAGGTCTTACTAATATGGCCGCTAACGCCACGCTCCACTGTTTAACCGGCTGTGCGTTGGGTGAAATTGTTGGGCTTATTATTGGAACGCTTTTTGGCCTGGGGAATTTACCAACAATTATTCTGGCAATCATACTCGCCTTCGTGTTTGGTTTTGCACTCTCTACCCTCCCCCTTTTAAAAGCTGGCCTTGGCTTTTTTGCGGCTCTCTCGGTTGTTGCCGCGGCGGATACGCTGTCGATTGCAACAATGGAGGTTGTCGATAATATCGTGATGGCGCTCATCCCTGGCGCTATGACAGCTGGGCTAGTGAATCCGCTTTTTTGGATTAGTATGCCGATTTCTCTTGCCTTTGCCTTTCTGGCTGCCTATCCTGTCAACAAATATCTTTTAACTCAAGGTAAAGGGCACGCGCTTGTTATGAAGTATCACGAACACAGTCATTAAGGAGCTTTTATGAAACACGGATACTACGAGAATAAAGAGCAGGTGTTAAAACGCCTTAAGCGGGCCGAGGGTCAGGTGCGAGGTGTTGCGCGCCTGCTTGAAGAAGATACGTATTGTATTGATGTACTGACGCAAATTAATGCCGTTCAAGCGGCACTCGATAAGGTGGCGGTTGAGTTAGTACGCGACCACGCTAAACATTGCCTCGCATATGCTTCAACTGAAGAAGAACAAACTAAAAAAGCCGATGAGCTGGCAACGGCAATTGAGCGTATACTTTCAAGGTAAGGAGGATGTATGGAGACAAAACCACTATTATTTGGATTAATCGGATTTATAGTCGGCGGACTGCTCGTATCGGTTGCGGCTACTACGTTTGATGCACCGCAAATAACAAAAGACACAATGGCGATGAGTGAGATGACCAATTCACTACGCCCTCTTAACGGCGATGCCTTCGATGAGGCGTTTATTATCAATATGATCCATCACCACGAAGGCGCGGTTGATATGGCGAAGTTTGCCGAAAAGCAAGCCGAGCACCAAGAGATTAAAGACATATCGGCACGTATTATTTTAGCGCAGCAAAATGAAATTGAGATGATGCAGAAATGGCAGCGCGACTGGGGCTATGAGACCACGAACACTGAACATGTCGGACACTAGAATTACTTTCGTCCTTTTGGACTCATCAGTATAACTACACAGTTATAGAGCAAATGCGACAAGCTAAAAACAGAAAAGATTGAGGTATCCTCCCCCGTTCTGTCTTTAGCTCGTTGCATTTACAGTGGGATCAGCTCAATCGATCGAGCCACTCCTTGATGTCACGGGCCTTCTGGATGCAGCTGATGGTCCCCGGAAGGATCAGCAGGCAGCCGGCGAGATGACAGACGACCTGCCACGCCTCGGCATGCACTACACCAACGGTGCAGGCGCCTAGACTCAGAGCGGAGATCAGTGCGATCATTCCGAAGAAGATGGCGCCACCGATGTTGTGTCGGTACGACTTGATCGCCTCGTGGTACGCCCGCTTCTGCTGCTCGTTGAGGATCAGGTGGACCTTGACGGTTTCGTGCACTTGCTGGGTGGGCATGGCTTCCTCCGTCTCGAGTGGTCTTTTCTGGATTAGCGTGTCAAGGTACGGTAATTGTTTTGGCGACGGGCGCCCCTCTAAAAGTCGAAGGGCACCCGTCGCCAGGTAGTCAGAGCGCTGCCGGTGGTACTAGAAGCTGCCGCCGGCGAGGTGGGTTGAGTGCGAGCTGGTGTCGCCGTTGTCCGTGCTCGTACCCGCCGAGATGGCCTTCATGGAGGCGGTGTGCAGCGGCGTGTCGTCCAGCGGCGTGAGCGACTGGAACCGGCCAGCCCTGCGCCCGGTCGCACCGATAGGGATGCCGATGAGGTGCTGGCTGGGCACCGACTCGTAGGTGGGGGTGACCACCGGGAGCGGCTTCGTCGCCGGCAGGGGCTCGTGGTCCTGCGCCGGCTCGTCGCTGTGCTTGGTGCGCCTGATCTGGTCGATACCGATCGAACCCACGACCAGCAGTCCCACGATCAGGAGCAGCATGAAACCTGCGTTTCCGTCCATGGGTAACACCTCTCATTCATGAGGACAAGTCCTCGGGATGTCTGACTGACGAGGATTAAAATACCATAGTATTAAATATTTGTCAAATAATAGTATGTATAGTGTCGTTTACTTACTGTTTTTTAGGACGTTTTGGGGTATCCGAGGTTTCATCTTCGTCGTTATCTTCACCTTGATCTTTGTCTTCGGTGTCTTTTTTTGGTTCATCTTCGGACGCAGCGTCTTTGTCGTTTGTATCTAGTAATAACTGAGATAAGAAACTGCTGTTTACGGGTGGTATGATGCCGCTGAAATCGATACGTGGAATAGGATTCGGGATGACAATATTTGATTTGAACGTTTCAGCTAAGATGCTTTGCTGCTTTGCGATTTCGGCGAAGGCACCGAAGTTAATTTGCCGTATACTGTCAGCTAGTTCGGCGAAAGCGGTAAAGTTGATGCTTCGAACGCTCTCGGCGAGTTCGCTTGCGATCGTGCGTAAGACTTCGAGCTGCGCTTCAGACATGGCGCGTGGAGGTTTAAGCTGTTCGAGCACTTTTTTGGCAAGCTTCACGGCGTCGTCTTTTTGTTTTTCGGTAAAGACAAAGTGGTGCGCTGCGTTATCACGCGCCCGCTTGAGCCGCATGAGGTCTTTTTCTACGTGTTCCCATGGCAATTCTTTTTGAAGAATTTGTTCAGTGATGACTTCCCAGATACTAGTCGGCGTTACCTGTTTGCCAAGCTTTAGTTTGAATTCTTCAAAGCTGCTGCTTTCGCTCAGAAGTGTATTGAGGTCACTGGCTCCAAGCGGCCGGGTTGACCAAGAAAAATCAAACCGGAGTATTTCTATAATCTCCCCCATCGTCAAGTGGGTGGCCATCGTGTTGAGGGTGCCTTTATACGTAAGCGTTCGCTCGCTGTTAGAGAACTCGTGAGTATATTGGCCTAGCTGGAAGAGGATGTCGTAGTACGCTTGTACTGTATCGGATACGTGCAGCAAGAGTTTGCGTAGTTGGGTTTCAACTTTATACACCTCACGAAAGATTTCTTCGGCTCGTTTTTGCGAGGCAGAGTCGCTTAAGATGCCAATACACCGGTGGTCTTTAATATCTGCATAGGCTTGACCAGTTAAGGGTGTCTCAAGGAGTACTTTTACGATGAATAACCCATTAATCTCTTTGTAATCATCGCGCGATTTTTGGTGAATATGGACGCTCGAAAGTATACTCTTAGCTTCTTCCCAGTCGCTTGCCTTTATTATTAACTCCAGTTTTTGCATGTTTGAAGTGTACCACCTCCAGACCTCTATTAACAGGTAAAGAATAGTACACCATAGAAAAAGCACCACGTTGAGTGATGCTCTTTCTATGGTGACCTCACGGGGAATCGAACCCCGATTGCCAGGATGAGAACCTGGTGTCCTAACCGTTAGACGATGAGGCCAAATTGTGAGTGAAGTGAGAAAAATGTTTACATTTTTATTCACTTCCGAGCAATTCGGTCGTATATCCGAAGGATATGAGGCCAAATTGTATTTGCACTGCTCTACTCTATCAAAAAACCCCTCTCATGTCTAGTTGACACTAGGGGTGACGGAAAGTTGAAGTTGATGTGTCAGTGAGAAGTGAGGGATGTGGGCCAGCCCGGTTGCGACAGTGCAACCAGGCTGGCCCCTGAGGTTGGTTACCGAGCCGCTACTGCGAACAGGTCGGCTTCCTTGACGAACGCGCGGTTGGGCGTGTTCAGCTGGAAGACCTCGTACGAAACCTCACGAATGCTCGTGTGGCCGTTCTCGCTGACCTCCAGGAAGTAGCCGGTGACCGGCACGATTTCCACGAACCCCGCGCCAGGCGCGAAGTCGAGTGCGCGGAACTGCGGGCGAGAGATCTCGGTGCGCTTGCTGACCACCACCGCGGAAGGGGTCGCCTCGTTGCTGGTGTTCGGGTGGATCAGGCCCTGTAGGGCCTCCATGAAACGCATGCGCGTTCAACTCCTTGGTAGAATTGGAACTCAACTGACACATCAGTCCCGTCTACGTCGATGTAGGCGGGCACCCCTATTATGAAGACCGAAGCTTCAGTAATCAAGGGCAATAGAGAAACCGGATACTTTTGTGGGTATCCGGTACCTCAAGACTTGTAGCTGCATCGTGGGCGGCGCGAGACCTTGTGGGTCTCAGTGCTGCTTCGAGATGGTGTGGCGGGGGCCAGGGATGGCGGTGCGGTTCTCGTTGGTTCGGCTCGCGCGTCGCCGGAGAGTGACCTGTACGGCACGTCCGATGCACATAAGTGCGATGACCAGGGCGTACCACTGGAGGAAGTCGTAACCGTCCATTCTGGGCAGATCCTTTCAGCTCGAGTGCTGCAGATCTTGAGGTAGGTAGCCTATTCAGGTACCTATAATATTATTATATCATAATTTTACTAAAAAATAAAGTAGGAAGAGTAGTGCTCGGTCCGGAGAGGGCGCGCATCTCGCGCACCCTCTCCGGACCATGGTGCAGGTCATCGACGCGGCCAGAGGCTGGCCTCGATGCGGTCGACCCGCGTGCGGTACCTCAGCTTCATCTGGTTGGCGGCCAGGCGCTCCTTGATGTGCTGAAGCAGCTTGGGGCCGAAGCCAGGCATCTCCTTGAGCTCATCCTCGGAGATGTTTACCAGCTGGTCGACGGTGGTGACATGGTGCTTCTTGAAAAAGTTGCGAGCTCTGACGTTCAAGCCAAGCTCGTCGATGTGACGCTCCTGCTGGTTGGTCATCTACTCTCCCCTATGCGGGCGCGAAGGTGCGCGCGGCATCCTTTTTACGGTGCTGTAAAAAGATTGCTTTAGTATGCCCTCGAATTGCTATTTATGCAAGCATAAGCGACTAGTTGGCTGGAGAGACTTGAAGGCTGTCGAATGAGAATTGGAGTCCTGTTGAGCCTGCACCGTGACGGAACCCGACGCCTGTACCTTGTGGTCGGTTTCCGGCAGTATCGGTATAATTCAAGATTTGCGTTCCATTAACTGATGCCGTGATGTTCGTGCTACTCCCATTACTCGCCTCTTTTACTTTAATTGACAGAAGGTCGCCCGCGCTATATACACCTGGAGCGGTAAAGAAAATATCTTGGAATGAGCCCGAAACAATACGTTTAAATGCAACGATACCCTCACCTCTCTGCTCCTCTATAAGGTAGAACGTATTACCCGAGACTCGGAAAATAAGTGCAGGATATTTACTGACTGCGAGCCCATAAAATTTGATTGATGCGCTGAAATCTTTTGTGCCGACGTTCATCATTACCCTATCGCCGTCTACTGCCGATACGCTATACGCTCTATTAGACTGGATACCCCAAGTGCCCTGTAAAGACGTCCAGGTATGTCCGCTCGGGCTGGTACCGAGTGTGCTGGTTGAGTTGGCGCGGTCGAACATATCGTAAGCGATGAGTGTTGGAATGTTTGAAGTGTCCCCCACTGCTGTATTAGGAATAACTTCGCCGGCACATAAATTCTCCGCCATACCGCTGGCGCTGTGGTAATGATATTCAATGTCATTGTGTCGAGTCGTAGTAGCATTTATACAAAATGAAGAAGCGCTACCTGTTTCAGCAAGAGTTAGAGTAATGCTCGGACTGGGCTTAACAGTAGCTGGAAAGCTGGAAAGGGAGCCGCCATCTTGGCCTGCCATGGCAAGTGCGGCTGCGGCATTTTTAAGATCGTTCTTAACGGTTGCAGCAATGGCTTGTTTTTGAATGCCTGAGTACCCAACGATAGTAATAGCAGCGAGAATCGCAATAACAACGATGACAATAAGGAGTTCAACAATCGTAAATGCCTGGTTCGAATTGTTTTTTCGCTTGTTCATAGAAACCTCTCGGTTCGGTTATTTAGTAGCGCTGTGCTTTTTACCATAGCACAAGCAGTATATATTGCACAATAAAACGGATAGAACAGGCGGTTATTTATAGGAAGATAAGTAAAAAGATAGAAGCGATAAGCAGAGCGACAGCGAGTAGTAAGAGGCCGATTTTAGCTGTGCCCTTGATGCGTGGTGATGTCCAGACGAAAAGAAGAAACGTGCTGAGAATGATACTAGCGAGATATGTTCCAGCGCTTACAATCATGACATTCAAAATGAGTGTGTCAGTATGAAACGGTTCGGTCAGCAGATAGCTTACCTGTGTGCTTAATCCAAGCATGGCAACTAAAATAAGAATAAACGGTGTTGCCTGGAGGGCGTGTTTGTAGAAAATTGCGTATGCTTTACGGACTGCGAAGAATGAGATGATTCCCCACGTAGCGACTGCAAGCAACGCCAGTGGCATAGTGAAGCGCATATTTTCTGGGGTTAGATAGGCTGCGGCCGCGGCGAGCATGATGATAAATAGTACGATCGGGGTTGGTACGAGCAGTGCTACGAGTGGGGATTGTTTTCGAATTGCGATGAGTATGTCGAGTTGTTCTTTGGTTTGCTTGGCTTCGCGTTGCTCATCGGTAAGAAGTTCTTTGCCTTCCCATTCTTTATGCGCATTGAAGTAAAGCGTTGAGAGTCCGCTGCGATCGGCTACCTGCTCAATATCTTGGAGTGAGTCGTTATTGGGGGCGTCGAGGCGGTGATTTCTATCCATGGCTAGGTAACTAGTTAAGTTGTTCGATAACTGACAAAAGTTTATTTGGGGTGATTTCGGCCTTAATAAGGTAGGCGTCGGCGCGCGACTCCATAGCCATACGTGATTCGTCGTCTTGTTCAAAGTTTGTCAGTACGATTACTTTTGAATTTGGAATTAAATCTTCATTACCGCGCAGTGCTTCAAGAATTTCCGTACCGCGGCGCTCTGGCAACATGACATCAAGCAAAATAAGGTCGAATTGTTTGTTGCGCGCCGCAATCAGGCCATCGTTACCGTCAACCATCCAGTCGACTTCGTAGCCGGCTTTCTTCAGGCTTCGTACGTACATTTCACCAATGAAGCGGTCGTCTTCGACAATCAGAATTGTTTTTATAGCCATTGCTATCCCCTATACATATTGTGGTTTTTAATCCAGCTGCCGGCGCTGCTGATGATAGTTTCGTTACCATTATTACCTGCTTTGAGCTTGTCCGCAACCATCTTGTAGGTTGGCAGTGAAATAGTAAAGGTTGAGCCGTGCCCATCTTCACTGCGAACGCTTACTGTACCGCCATGTGATTCGACAATTGCCTTGCTGATGTAAAGGCCGATGCCTGTGCCGGCAACCGTTTCACGCGAGCGGTGTGAACGGTAGAATTTTTGGAATAAATTACTGACGACGCTCGATGGCATACCAATGCCATGATCTTCAACTGAAAGCTCAACTGTATCGCCTTTTGAGGCGCCCGTGACGTTAATGATGCCGCCTTCATTGCTGTATTTAATTGCGTTATCGATGAGATTACTGAAGACTTCGCCGAGGCTGGCGGTATCGGCTGCAACTGTCGGCAGACCGTCTGGAATAGAAACATTAAGGATGCGGTTTTGTGAGCTTGCCCGCAGGGCCATGTCGTCGCGGATGGTTTCATAGACGGCATTAACGGTTGTTTCGGTAAGGTGCATACGAAGGTGGCGACGGTCGTAGCGTGAGGTGTTCAAGATGTTATTAATGTATCCTGATAAACGCGTCGCAGAGACGTTAAGGCGGCGGAACAGTTCTTTTTGGTCTTCTTCAAGCTTGTCGCTGAGTTCGTCGGAAAGAACGTCAATATAACCACGAATAACGGTAATCGGGCCACGCAGTTCGTGGGCGGCAAAGGCAATGAAATCGAGCTCTTCCTCACCAAGTTCGTATAAGTACGTGCGGTCGATGAGGGTAATAACCATCTCGCTCTTTGTGCCTTTATTATACGAAGCAATCACATCGAAGAAACGGCGGTCCTCTTCATTAGGGAGCTTGTTTGGAATGCGTGGCCATGTCTTCTCGGCGTGTACGGCGCTTTCTTCGCATTCATCCCACCATTTCTCAAGCGAATCGTTTTCATTAAATAGTAGATCAAGTGATTGTCGGCCTTCGGTGTCTACTTTGATTGGCGTCACCTTGCTGGCAAATATAATTTCACGTTGTTGGTTCATAATGACGAAGCCTGATGCGGCTTGGTCGATAGCTGTATCTAAAAGCTCTTTGTCGGCTTCGTTTGAACGAACTGGCATGTTCGACTTACCTTCGGCGTCTTCAATAGGATCTTTGACATCAGAAGCGAGTTGGTAAATGGTTTGAAGCACTGGCTTGAAACCGGTCTTTTCAAAGACTGCTTCATTTGGATTCGGCGGCGTTGTAGTGGTAGGCTCCCCTGCTACGTGCACTAAAGCAGCGAGCAAATATTTAACGGGTCGAGCGACGAAGCGGTAAATAATGAGCGAGGCCACGACACCCAAAATGCTTTGTGCAACCAGTGTTGCGACCGATCCAAGTGGGTTGTCACGGAAAAATCCGCTGGTTGTGAGCAATGCTGCGAGTGCAATTAAGATAAGCAACTGCAGAAAAATGATAAGCACAACTGCACCACGCTTAAAACGCGGCCAGAAGTCTTTTACCATTTGCTGCTTTTTTATTGGGTTCATTGCCAAGTGGCTCCGCCAGTTGC
The DNA here is from genome assembly GCA_963517285.1 of uncultured Candidatus Saccharibacteria bacterium. Lineage (GTDB taxonomy): Bacteria > Patescibacteriota > Saccharimonadia > Saccharimonadales > Saccharimonadaceae > Microsaccharimonas. The sequence continues at coordinate 374,923 of CAUQDN010000001.1, read as the reverse complement.
GGCTGGAACTGAGGTGATCCAGGTTTGACCACGAGCGAGTGGAACGTCTTTGCCGTTGGCATCGGTGAACTTAATTTGTTCAGTTTTACTAGCTTTACTCCAGGTAACTTCCTGGACGGTACCATCTTGGAAAATATACGCAGGTCCGCTACCAACTGCTTGAATGTTTTGGCGAGCACCGTCTTCCATGACAGTAGTTTCATTCACTTTCATCACGATAACGACGCGTGGACTAATTTGTCCCTCTTCTCTATCGGTGTGCGGTGCGCCGCCTTCTGAACGGTCGTAGGTATTGGTTGCGGCGTTGTAGGTGTACGCGCTGTTATAGAGTGGACCGCTAATCGTTACATTGATAGACGTCGCGTTAGGAGCCTCACTTACCTTGCTGTCTTTTCGTGTAAAGCCGGTGAAGCTTGAGCTGGTGTAACCTTTGGCTGCGTTGAGTGCATCGAGGCGTTCGAAGCTGGTATAGACGTTATGTGGAGCATAGCGGTCGCTTGCTCGCCAGTATGAGCCAGCGTTGAAGAATTGGTCGATATCACGATAATTGCCGTTACGAACTTCAGCGAGAGCTGCAGCACTTCCGCCAATATGAGCAACGCTGGCGTTAAAGGCAGCAATCCAATCGACGTAATACATACGGACGCTTCGAACCGGGCCAATTAGTTGTGGCTTTTGTTCTTGATAGATGGCTAAGAAACGAGTGATACCACCCTCGGCGACAGCTTCAAACACGACACCGCTATTTTTTAGGCCAGATTGCGGACGAGCGTCGGGACTGTTTTCGATCATAATACCGGTAACGGCCTGCTTAGTAACCGCTTCGCTCTCGACTTCTGCACCAGTGAGTGGTGAGTAGTATTTTACTGGTCCTGGAGCCGGTTCTTTCTTTTTAACAGTCGCAACTGGCGTATCTTCTTTTTGATTTAAGAAGTACAGTGCCGTTACGGTTCCGCCAGCGATAAGAAGGACTAATAAAATAGCTAAAATAATTGAGAGTTTCTTGTGCTGCTTTAGCCAATCGGTAAAGACGAAGCGTTTCTTCTGCTTATTGGGATTAGCGTTATCAAAATCGAGTACAACTGAGGATTGTTTGTTTCGCTTAAACATAAGCTTGATTATATCAAGACGAGCTAGTTGACGCTAGCGGCTGTGACGGCTTCGGAGATACGATTAATCGTCTCGGCCTTACCGAGTGCGGCGAGGGTGTCATTAAGCGCTGGGCTAAATGGCGCCCATGACACTGAAAGTCGAATCAGACTAAACAAGATGCCTGGTTTTTGGCCGGTCGTTTCAAGGAGTTGGTTGAGTGTTTCTTGCAGTGCTTCCGGTTCAAAATCACTTTCTTCAAAAGCGGCGTTAGCAGCTCCGAGCAGTGAAACTAATTCTTCACGGCTCAGCTTTGAAAGCTGCTTGTTTTCGTCCACCATTGTCCAATCAGCGGTTGGTCGTTCAAAGAAGTAGCTCGTAATGATTGGCAGGTCAGCAAGTGTTTTGAGGCGATCTTGAACAAGCGCGAGGATTTGTTTCTTGTAATAGTCGCGGGCGTTAACGGCGCTTTCAGGCCAAAAGTCGGCAGCACGTTCGTAAAGTTCGTCGATACTTAGGGTGCGGATATGCTGGCCATTGAGCCAAAGCAGACGCTGCTCGTCGAAGCGAGCTGGGCTTTTTTGAACACGGTCGAGTGAAAACTTTTCAATAAGTTCTTCCATGGTGAAGACTTCTTGTTCGGTACCGTCGTTCCAGCCAAGGGTGGCGAGGAAGTTGGCCATCGCTTCAGGTAGGAAGCCTTCTTTGCCGTATTCAAGAATGTCTTTGGCACCATCACGCTTACCAAGCTTCTTCTTGCCGTCGATTGCCATCACGAATGGAAGGGTTGCCAGGGTTGGTTTCTCTACTCCGAGTGCTTCATAAAGGTTTAAGAATTTAGGCGTTGAGCTCACAAATTCTTGGCTGCGAAGGACGTGAGTAATACCCATTACTGCGTCGTCTACGATGTGACAAAAGTTATACGTTGGGTAGCCATCGCTTTTAATAAGAATAAAATCGTCAATTGCGTCAGGGCCGGCTGAAAGATCACCCATAACGGCGTCGGTCCATCGGTATGGTTTTGGATCTGATTTAAAACGAAGTGGTTGCGTACCATCCCAGACTGGTGGGTTTTCAGGACGGTGGTCACGGTAAAGGAATGGTCGCTTTTCAGCCTTAGCTTGCTCACGAAAACCTTCAAGCTCTTCAGGAGTGTATGGGTCGGCATAAGCACGGCCGCTATCAATCAACTTTTGTGCCCATTCTTTGTAGATTTCAAGACGCTCAGATTGCTTATAAGGAGCATGTACGCCACCTACGCCAATCCCCTCATCCCAGGTGATTCCAATCCAGTTCAAGCTATCTGCAATTTGCTGAATACTACCCTCAACCTCACGGACTTTGTCAGTATCTTCAATACGAAGAATAAACGTCCCCTCTTCATCATTTTTCTTAGCTTGTTGGGCTAATAGCCAAGCGAAAAGTGCGGTGCGTACGCCACCAACATGAAGAAATCCAGTAGGGCTTGGTGCAAATCGTGTTCGAACAGTAGTCATATTGTCTTAATTATACCATACTCTCTCGAGGTGGACGGCCGCATCATATCTTCTCAAAAAAACACTTTCACGTAACCAAAAACCTCTAAGGCGTAGAGACCCTTAGAGGTTATTGCGTGAAGTAAGTGGCGTGAGAAGGCCAACCCGTTCGTTGTTAGCTTATAGGCTCGTAGCAATTCGCCTAATCTGATCTCCCGAAAGTGGAGCCTTGCTATCGATCTTATAAAGTATTCCGCCATTTACCCATACTGCTGCTGACTCGTAGGTGTAAATAGTAAGCCCGCGTTCTTTTGTAGTGACGTATCCGCCACCGGCTGCTGGGGTGACTACTTTGTCGAGTACTGCCGATGAATCCCACGAGCTGCGTGTCTGTGTAACGGTGTAATAATTGTCGTTGCTGTTTGAACTGAACTTAAGAATTACTTCCCCTTCGCCGTATTCGACAGGCTGGCTCAGTTGGTAGCCATCTGGAGTAAATTCAGGGTACGTTGCGCTCAGTCCGGCCTGGGCGGAAGCAATACCTACCGAGATGGTTGGAATAAATTTGTAAGCTGCAACAAGCGCTAGAATAACAACCAGTACGATTGAACCAATGATAATCAAGCGACGAAGATGCTTCTTTTCTGCCTTGTGTTGTTTCGGTTGCTTTGGCTTTGGAGTGGCAAGCGCCTGAGCAATAGCGGCATCTTTTACCTCTTTAGCTGTAGTTGCCTTGGCTGGCATGGCTGCTTTTTTCTTTGCAGAACTGCGATGTAAAGCCCGTTGTGTAAGCGGATGAACTTGAGCTGGTTTATCGGGTTTTGGTGCTGGAGCTGCTTTTATTGGCGCTGTCGTAGCTGCTGTCGCAGGAGTTGCTGGATGCTTGGCGAAACGTGATACATCGGCACTTTTTGCAACATCCATAAGGCGCCCCGGTGTTTGGCGACGAGTAATTGGACGATTAGCAACGGCAGGCTTTTTTGTTGCACGACGAGCAAGGGTCGTTGAACGTTGTTGGGTTGTGCCGTGTACAGATGTCGCAGCGTTTTTGCTCTGAGAAGTAGTGGGAGTCGGTTTTTTAGCAGCTGGTTTTGCGGCCGGTTTTGAGGTCGCGGGCTTAATGATGTCGGGTCGGGGCGTTCCAGCAGGGCGAGGAGCTTTAGGTGCTGGTGCGGTAGGTTTTGGGGCTGGTTTTGGAGCGGCTACAGGGGTAGGTGCTGAAGCTGCCGATACATTTTCGCTCTCGACAGGGAGACCAGTAACGGCGTCATATTTGCGACCATTAATGGTAATAATCTTGTGTGGTGCCATGAATTGTTCCTCGCAGGTTTTCTCGCATTATTACAGGTGGGAACAAACTCCTCGCGCCCACACAGTGTTACTCTCTATACTAGAGCCTCGAACACGCTTATGCAAGCCTATTTTTAATCAATACTTAATGATTGTTTGCTATACTTTACTACAGTACATATGTTTAAAAAGCCTACAAAACGACAATTTATCATCCGCCGCATCATCCTTTCGACCGTGGCGACATTCTCAGTTATTATTATCGCTACAGTTGCGATCCTCTTCATGCTCGGCTATCGGCTTGATAGCGGGAATGGCCGCCTTGAACAGGGCGCGCTTCTTCAATTCGACTCAAGCCCAAATGGTGCAGATGTATATGTAGATGGGTATAGTATCGGTAGCCGAACAGCAACAAAGCATACCGTTGTCGCAGGTACTCATACCGTAAAAATGACTCGGTCGGGCTACCAAGATTGGACGCGCACCCTCAACCTAGATGCGGGTACGTTAACTTGGCTTGACTATACTCGTTTCGTTCCGCAAGAACGTCCTGTTCAAACCGTTGCGACGTATCAGTCTCTCGCTAGTATGAAAATGTCGCCAGACAATAAGTGGGCGTTAGGACATGAAAAAGCAGACGCTGCTACGTTCCAGCTCGTCGACCTTCGCGCTCAAGAAATTAAAAGCAGCACCCTTGTTCTTCCTCAAACCGCATACAGCGACGCTGAGACCGAAGGGGTTGCACACTCATTTACTCCTGTTTTATGGGAGACCGGTGGTCGATACGTATTAGTGAAGCACTTATATAAAGACCAAACCGAGTGGATCGTCATGGACACACAAAATGTCGCGCAGTCAGTTAATATTACGCGCGTATTTAGCACTGGCTTTAATGACATTCAATTTGCCGGTACAAACGGAAAAGTACTGTATGGCTTAACGAACGACGGCACCATCCGTAAGATTGATCTTTCAGCCGAGACGTTGTCGCGCGCGTTCGTTACCCACGTTGAGTCATTTAGTATTTATGACAATACAATTATTAGCTATGTTGGTATCGACCCAAACGATGCCGCTAAGCGGGTTGCGGGTGTGTATCGTGATGGTGATGAAGCGCCGCATGTTCTTCGTACGGCGGCGTCACTCGATGTCCCGCTTAAAATTACCACTGGCCGATACTTTAGCGATAACTATGTAGCAATCGCCGAGGGTAATGTCGTAACGGTTTTGAAGGGTTCGTATCCAGGTTCGAGTAGTCAAGATACTTCAAGCCTCGCTCACTACGCTACCTTCGATCTTACTGGTGTTGTTTCTGCGCTCTCATTCAGCCGTGAGGGTGACTATGTAGTAGCGCAGTCGGGTGCGTCATTCATGAGCTATGAGATTGAGCACAAACGTGCAGCCTCGGGTGTTGTGGCGGTTAATGATGGCCAAAATGCTTCGACTTTAAAGTGGCTCGATGTCGCCCACCTTTGGAACGATGATAACGGCACACTTTTGATGCGAGACTTTGATGGTACAAACATCTTCTCAATTATGGCCGTAGAACCAGGTTTTGATGCAACGCTGAGTCAAAACGGTCGCTTCTTCTACGCGGTTGGTAAGAATGAAAGTGGCTATCACCTGCAGCGCGTTAAGATGGTGCTCGATTAATCTATCGCAATATAAAAAGCCCGCACCTCTATGGATGCGGGCTTTTTTAGTGGACTATCGAGCGCCGAAGAGTCGTTCGAGTAATGTTGGTGAACTACCTGGGATAGCTGCGCCGCTGGACGTATCCTGGCCGCTTCCTGCTGGGGCCGCAGTCGCTGCTGCTGGGTCTGGGCTGATTTGTTCGGCAGTAACGAGCAGACGGTTGAGCGCGGTTCCAAGTGGTGTACAGGTAATAAGGGTTAAGACAGGCTTTGTTGTTGGGTAGATCAGCTTATTAACCTCGGTTGGACGTACAACCTCTTTCTTTGTGATGACATAGGTGTATCGCTTGCCTTGATAGTTTGCGTAAATAGTGTCACCAGCTTCAAGCTTATCAAGCTGCGCGAAGATGAACTTATAATCGCCAGAGTCGAACAGGTCGTTACTGCTGTGCCCAGAAAGGACGGTGTTGCCTACTTCACCTGGGTGACTATTGGCACCAGGAATAGCGAAGTGCGCTACTCCCTTCTCCATCGCTGCCATTTGTGAGGCGTGGTCGTAGCCAACGTCGTAAAGCACTGGAACGTCGACGTTAATTTTCGGAATAATAAGTCGTGGATCGGCACTCACTACCGCCTCGCCAGTTGGTTCGACTACAATATTTTGGGGGTCGATGGCGCCCGGTGAGACGTAGGCATTCACTGTTGCTATAAGGATTTGATTGTACTGCAGGAAGAGGAAGATAAGCACAACTGAAAGCGCGGCGATGATTGGTACAAAGTGCCGGCTGCCGCGAATTTTTTCAGCTCGGGTACGAACTTTACCAAGCAATTTTTGGCGAAGTTCAAAGAGCGCTTGGTCTTTTGAAAGCTCTTCGGTGGTCTGCTCAAGATCGGTTTGATGGCTGAAGTAGCCCTGTGCTTCAGTCTGTGTCGATGGCTGAGTCTGGACTTGCGTAGAAGCGTTCGCACTCGGCTGAATAGGCTCTGGTTGTTTTTGGGCGCTTTGGTGCGCGTAAAATGCCTCGTAATACTTTTGGTAGTACGTTTGCCACGCTGAATGGTAGGCTTTCCATTGATCGGCTTGTGGCTGAGGGTGTGGGTTGTGATTTCGCTCGTAGGGATTAATGTCTTCTTCGGTGACGCGTGGAGCGGGGCGCGTAGAGGCGACTGGACGATCTCCATACAGAGCATCAATCTGTGAACGAATAATGTTCGCAGCGGCCGATTGCGTATCGCGCGGGGTGCGAGGATTCGGCGAGTCTCCACCCTGACTGTCGTTATTAGGATTCATATCTGTATTCTTACTGCGTTTTATTGTACAATACTTGAAGTGTTTGAGCGATAGCTCATGCAGTTTACGGGCGAGTGGCGGAATCGGTAGACGCGCTAGACTCAAAATCTGGTTCCAGCAATGGAGTGAGGGTTCAAGTCCCTCCTCGCCCACCAGAAATTATCAAAAAAATAACTCAGTAGCTAGCTGAGTTCTTTTTCATTCGGCTCATCATCGAGGACTTCTTTAAACAGCCCTTGTAACACACGCGGTCCTATTTTTGCAGCAGCGTATGAAACCCTATTCAAATAATCCATGTGGTTAAGGAGAGGCCGAGCAATAGCTTTACTGCGATAAAGCATGTAGGTCATCGGCTTTAGTTCCGGAGATTCCGTGATTCTACTCGTTGCCATCGCCTCACTATTAAAGATAATATCAGCGGCAATGAGTCCAGGAATTGGCTGCTGGATTGTGGTGCCGTCGGCCCGCTCACGTATTTTGACGTTGTCGAGGTCATCGATTCCACTAACATAAGAGGATCTGTCTGTATTCTGCTGTGCGTCGATGGGTTGTACTTGTGTGTGTATTCCGTGAATAAGGTGATTTTCTGTGTCAATAAGTGAGAAGCTTGAGCTTCGTGCTGGTGAGGTTGATCCACCAAGCGGTGTTGGTAATACAAGCAGGTTTTCCATATCTGTAGGTGGCTGCTGCCTAATAACCTCAAGAAGCGTGATGAGGGTTTCAACTTCGTTGATTCGGCTCGCGAATGAGGTATCAAGTTGCAGGGCGGTGTCATTCATAGTGTCGCTTGCGTAGGTCGCCCGGCTGAATGCTGCGCGCCGTGATTCAACGAGCTGTAAGGCGGCGACAGATAATCGAATCTGCGTAACGGATAGTTGATCGTAATCAAGCGGAGTGGCCTTTTCGGGTTGAATAAGACGCTGCCACAACCCTCCCAGCTCATGGTTCATAGTATGGAAGTTAAGTCGAGTGAGATAACGGCTTAATTCGGGGTGCTCGAGGGTTAGCAGTTGGAAAGTGTTATCTAAAAGATTAAAAGTATTACGATTTGCATCTTTGAAGTACGCATCCATCAGGAGATTGACTGGTTGTGCGCCCGATGCTTCGCCAGACTGGGTTTTGTCGAGCATGTCGGCAAAAAAGTACTCCCAGGTATATTGGATATTCATAAAGAATTCACGAGCATCATCCCACTCTCCTCCCGATAATGCTGCGAGTTCGTTATGTAGTTGTCTCTGTTGAGATTTTTCTGAGGGGTGTCCAGCTTCCATGCTGAATATATACCAGCATCAGTGCTATTTGGCAACGATTGCGGTGGCAGTTGCCTCGAGCGGCTTGGTTGGACTCCAAAGCCAGTAGGCTGCCGCCTTGGCTGCTACACTGCCGCGCCAAATGGTCATTGGGTTGTCCCATGGCGTTGTGACTACTTCCCCGCCGTGCGCAATAATAAACGTATCTTTATGTAATACCGCGATGCTTACAGGATAGGTAATGGTAAATTTATGCAATGCTTCGACAAGATTAGTAAGCTGCATACTGAATGTTAAGACCTTTGGGTAATAAACAGCTTGGAAGAGCTTTTGAAGTTGCGCAAACGATGCAATTAAAAGTGTATTCGGCCTATCAACAAGTACTTGGGAGCTATTTTTGACCAAATCAATTGCGTCGCGAGTCACCACTAAAAGGCCGCTATAATTTTGAATAAAGTCTTCATAAAGAATAGCCGTCTCGCTGCTTCGACCGGCATCACCAATGAGCAATACTCCATCGGCCCAGCTGCTAATATTCGCCATGTCCGGAGCGGCATCCTTTGAAAGACTACCGGATGGATTGGTAGGTGCAAAAAGTGCGTCGGTAATGGTTGAAGGAATTGTTTTCTTAAGGACGTCAGGTAAAAGTACCCGCAGGTGCCCAGTGCCCGTCTTTGAAGCAATGGTATACGCCTCAGCGACACCTGCAAAGCCAAGTTTATTACCACCGACAATGCCAAGTTTGCCCGCTAACGCGCGCTGCTCGGGTTTACTCCACTCAATATCGCTAAAAAGTGGAGCGTCGGGAGATTGTTTTTTCCAGTAACTATAATCCATGGTTTACTTTGCCAATAATGTCGCGACGGCACGCATTTGTTCGAGGTATTGAACTGCCACGGCCTTATTTAATGATTCATTTGATTGGTTTAATGCGATTGCTGCAATTTGACGTGCAGCTAGAGTCACCCCTACTTCCCCGTCGCGATTATCTATAAATGATAACGAGTCGATGTTATGAAGCGCAAAGTCAATAGAGCTCAGCGATTCGTTGACACGGCTTACGAATCGATCTTTAGAGAGATTTTGTCGGATGTTGGATACGTATTGGAGCCACAATTCTCCGGCGGTCACTACATATACGAAGTTATGGTGAGCAAAGCCGGCTTTTTTAATGTGCTCAATGCTGGTGGGTAGAAATGGGCCAATTGTATGTTCGGCGGGAAAGCCCTGTGGATACGTGCCATAAATATCGGCACCTGGAATAACAGAATAGTTTACCAATTCACCATGACGCACTGCATCACGCAGTGATTCGAAGGTTACGCCTTCGTCGGCTGTTTTAAACCCAGCAGGATCTTCAGGTTTTCTATGACGAGTCGTGGTGGTGTGAATCGGTTGAATAGATGGTTCAAGGCGTAGTACTTCGTCGCTAATGGTAGATTTTCCAATGCCGAATGGGCCGGTTAATCCAGTGAAAGACTTGGTTCCTAAGGCGCTACGCACTGAATCGTTAACAGTGTAAGTACTTTCAAGAGCACTCAATTCGGCTCTTACTTCTTCTTGAAATGCGAGAGATTCGGGAGTGTGGGTCATAACAGCCTTTCTTATTAGAAATCGATTTCAATGCTTACTGGACAGTGGTCTGAGCCCATAACATCGGCGTGAATGGCTGGATTCTTCACCTTGTCGGCGATACCTTTGCTGGCGAGCCAATAGTCAATCCGCCATCCGATGTTACGAGCGCGCGCATTTGCCCAGTGGGTCCACCAGGTGTAGGCTTCGGTAGTTTCTGGGTTGGCGGCACGGAATGTGTCGACGAAGCCGGCTTTTTCGAACATATCAAAGCCTTCACGCTCTTCATTAGTGAAGCCGTGCTTGCCAATATTTGGCTTTGGGTTGGCGAGGTCAATTTCGTTATGAGCAACGTTGAGGTCGCCACAAAATACGACTGGCTTGGTTTTTTCGAGTTCTTGAACGTGTTCGAGGAAGGCCGGGTCCCATTGTTTATGGCGAAGTTCGAGGCGGCTTAAATCACCTTTCGAGTTTGGCGTATACACAGTCACGACCCAGAACTTTTCAAATTCAGCTGAAATGACACGCCCTTCTTTTGCGGGGTCACCGTAGCTATCTCCTGCTAATCCGTACTTTTCGGCTAAATCTTCGGTAAATCCGTTGAGAACTTGGAGTGGTTTTTCTTTCGTGAAAATTGCCGTGCCACTGTAGCCGGCTTTATCAGCGCTGTTCCAGTATTGGTGGTAATCGGGTAGCTCGAGCGTTGCTTGCTCTTGTTTCGCCTTGGTTTCTTGAAGACATAAAATATCGGGTTGATGTTCAGCGACAAACGTTTGAAATGTGCCCTTATTCAATACGGCACGGATTCCATTCACATTCCACGAGTATAATTTCATACCCTTAGTATAAAGCATTGCAAAATTCTTCTAAAATTGTATAATATACATGTACTCTGCGATTTTTGATTGAGGAGGCTACGCGTGAAAACCATGCAAGAGGTTGATGGCCAGACGTGGTTTGGCGAGAAAACCAGTGGCCACAAGTTTGGCCCGACTCCTGGTACGCCCAACAAGAACAACAACCTGATGGTGCGGCTGTCGAGGCCGTTGACCCTGAGGCTGAGCCCAGGTGTCGTCGTCTCGCTTCCGGCGGGAGCTGAGGTGGTGATCTACCAGCAGTTCCGGACGTTCGTGGGAAGCACGGTCGTTGCGACCTTTTTCACACACGACGAGCAGATCACGTTCTACGGGGGTTCGAAGCTGCGGCGACGTTCGCTTCGGCGAGGAAACGCTCCTCGAACGCTGTTCACGTCGTGATGACGACCCTCTCGCAGAGACGCCCGACACTGTTATACAGGTGCCGGGCGTTTCACTTCATGGAATAATGAATCTTACATAGATCGCTGATCGCGCTCTTGATCACGCTTCTTGATAGCCTGACGCTTGTCGTAATTTTTCTTACCTTTACCAAGGGCAATGACAAGCTTTACGTAGCGGCCCTGCGTCAGCAAACGCAGCGGCACGATTGACATGCCATCTTGCTTGCGAGCTTCAAGTTCGTCGATTTGACGACGGCTTGCAAGGAGTTTACGAGGTGAGGTGTCGACAGTGCTTTCGTTGACGCCTTTGGTGTTGAGTTTAAGACTGAAGCTGGCGTTATTAAGCCACAATTCGCCATTTCGTATTGTTACGAACGAACCCTTTAGTTGGACGCGGTTGTCGCGTGCGGCGCGTGCTTCGCGGCCGTTCAAGACAATACCGGTTGTCAGCTCATCGCCGAGCGCATAATCAAACGAAGCTCGCCGGTTGACGATGGCCTGTGGTTTGGTTGAGCGTTTCTTTTTTTGCGCCATGATTCCCCTATTGTAACAGATAGGAAGAGCACCACTCTAGTAAGCTTTACGGCTGAACGGGTGGTGTTGTGTTCTTCAGACTAATTAGTAAGGTCTTTTAGAGTTGCAAGCAGCACTCGTGCAGATAAATTCCATGAGAATTTTTCGCTTTGCTTACGCGCCTTTTGGGATAATTCTTGATACTTCGTTGCTTCGGCGGCGGCTTTAATTTTTTCTGCAAAATCGTTTGGACTATTTGGGTCAAAATAGAGCGCCCCCTCCCCTGCTACCTCGTGAAAAATCGGCATATCGGTAATGACCGCCGGTACACCAAGCGCCATCGCATCGGCAACAGGGATGCCGTAGCCTTCGTCTAAACTGGCGCTTACTAAAATGGCGCGGTCGGCCATACTTTGGGCGTATTCTTCATCAGAAACCCCGTTATGGAACACAATCTTTGCATTTTCTGGGGCAAGCCGTTCATATTCAGCTTGGCGTTCAGGACGAATGCGGCTCAAAAGATGCAATGTGAATTCAGGCAAGAATTCAAGGCCCTTTACTAATGTTTCTACGTTTTTATATTCCATGAATGAGCCCATGTAGACGAGGTTGCGTGGTGCTTCGTCGGCCGAAACGTCTGCTGTTAAGTACGCTTGTAAGTTCTGTGGTGCGTTATACGTTACGATAACTGGTCGCTTTGTGAGTTGAGCGTTCAGAATGTCCTGCTTACTCGTTTCGCTCACCGTTGCCACAACATCGGCGCCGTTCAAAGCCAATCGCTGCGGGATATACGTTGCATGGTACAGTCGCCACCCAAGCCGAATTAGCCAATTAAACTGACGCGGTGGTGTGCGGTGACGGTAATAAATGAGGTCATGGAGCGTCAAGATAAGCTTATAGCGGCGACCTATTGACCCCATAGTTTGCATTGGAGAAAACACGACATCTGGTTTAAATTTATTGAGGATGAAACCGGTGAAAGGTTCTTTTACTGAAGTTGGCGCATGAATCTTAATGTATTCTGCATTTTTTGGTAAAAACTGCAGCTGTGCTTCGTCATGAATTAAAAATGACACTGTCGTCAGCTCAGCTATAGCCGCACCCAATTCAATCGAATACCGACTAATTCCCGTTTGCATCTTTGTCTCGATATACCGTGCGTCAAAAAAGAACCTCATTGCTTAAAATTGTACCATGCTTCTATAGTGATAAGGATGCCGGCTCTCGCCGTTTCTCTCGAGGTGTGCTATAATAAAGCTCAATATATGAAGATCCTGATTGCGTCGGACCTCCACTACCCGACTATCAACGGTGTTGCGACATTTAGCCGCAACTTGGCACGCGGCCTAGCTGATCGCGGGCATGAAGTGTTAGTGATTGCTCCAAGTCAAACCGGAAAGCGGTGCAAAGAAGTCGACGGTAACCATATTATTGTTCGTACCGATGCGGTGCCATTTCCTTTTTACCAAAACTTCCGCATTTCAATTAATCCGGGCCGTGAAGTAAAAAAGATTATTAGTGATTTTGACCCTGACGTCATTCACATTCAAATGCTCCTTGGTATTGGCCAAGCCGCTATGAAATATGGTAATAAATTTGGCATCCCAATTGTCAGCACAAACCACGCTATGCCTGAAAACCTGATGGATAACCTTCGTTTGTTGGCGCCTATATCTCGCCCAATTAACTACATGATTACTATGTACGGCGCTCGTTTCCACTCGAAAGCCGATTATATTACTATGCCTACTCAATCAGCCATCGAAATGTTTGGTGCTGAAAAAGTGACCGCTCCTATGGGGCCAGTTTCAAACGGTATTGACCTTTCTCGCTTCCAGCCAGGCAAAGCTCCAGCTGAACTTTACGAGCGGTTTCATCTTCCTAAAGATCAGCCGATTATTAGCTATGTTGGGCGGCTCGACGCTGAAAAACACCTGCCGGTCTTACTCCGAGCTTTCGTTCGCGTGAAATCTGTCATGCCGAACGTCCATCTGCTTATTGTTGGTGACGGAACTGAGCGTACGACGCTGCAAAACCTGTCACACGAGCTGGGTATTGCCAAGGATGTTACTTTGACTGGCCGTGTAAGTGACGATGACCTCGTTGCGCTTCATAAAGTGGGTACAGTATTTTGTATGCCATCTCCTGCCGAACTTCAAAGTATCGCTACGCTTGAAGCTATGGCGAGCGGTCAGCCTGTTGTTGCGGTTGATGCCGGCGCGCTGCGCGAACTCTGCCAACACGAACGTAACGGCTATCTAACTGAACAAGATGATGACGAAATGATCGCCAAAGGCTTACTTGCGATTGTTGAAGACCCAGCGCTTCGCAAAAAAATGAGCAAAGAGAGCCTAGCAATTGCTCAGACACACGACCTTCAAACTACCCTTACTCGTTTTGAAGAAATTTATACTGATTTAATAAACGCTTGAATATACTGAGCAACGTGTTCGGGTGTTTCATAGTGTGTTAAGTGACCAACATCGTTAATCACTTTAAGCTCTGCTACCGGGAACTTTTTAACAAGCCCGTACTGAGCACTCAGCGGGGTGATATCATCGAGCGAACCGGCAATCAACAAGGTTTTAACAGGAATCTCTTTTGCAAAGTCACCCACGTTATGACTAACGGAAGTGGTGAAACTTTCAAGGACTGACTGTGGGCTATGGAAACGGCTGAAATACTGGTCGTGTTGAGAGTGAATCCAGGTACGAAGGCCTTTGTCGTGAGTTTTCGCCATCGTCATACTCATGACGCGCACGATCGGTTTAGCAGCGAGCCATTTGTGGGCTGGTTTTTCAGGAAGTTTCGCGCCAATCTTGTAATACATAATTGCCAAATTAGTCATGACTTTGTTCGGACCCTCAAGTGCCGGTGCGCCAATTGGGTTGACGAGAACGAGCTTTTTAATCGAGCGAGGATATCGCTTTGCGTAAGCTGCACAAATAATACTGCCAAATGAGTGGCCCATAAGATACGGAGTCGTTTTTAGGTCTTGCCTCTCGATGAACGCATGGAGCCATTCGACATAGCTATCGAGGTCGTATGATTTTAGTTTTGGCCCGCGACCGAAGCCAGGAAGGTCCGGGATAATAATTGAAACCCCCTTTAATTTCTTAGCAACAAGAAGCAGACCGTGATGAGTACCGCGGAAGCCGTGGATCATAATAAGCGTTGGTCGCTCGGGTGTAGATTTTGCTTTAGGTGTGGTGGGTCGAGGGGTAGGTTTATTCACGAACTCTTATTATAAAGAAAAGCGAGTAATAAGGCTACCGAGGGCTTAGGCTGCTGCCGGAGCGAGGCCGTGGTTCTTGATAGATTCTTGAAGCTTCGGACGGTCGAATCCAAGAATAATGTCACCGGCTACATCAGTTACAGGTACGCCGCGGAAGTCACCGTTAATCTTTGCCATAAGTTCTTCGTTTGCTGCTGGGTCGGCTTCGATGTCTTTTGCTACGTAAGGCACGCCAAGGCGGTCAAGCCATTGCATTTCGGTGTGACAAAAGGCGCACCAGCTTGTGCGGTAAATAGTTACTTGTGGTGTTGCGTTTGCGTCTGTGCTCATTTTATTCATTCCCCTAACCTTTATTCACTATACATTATACAGTAAACCCGAAATGGTGCCAATAATGTTCGCATACTATCATAGCGCTTGTGCTACAATAAAAGCCAGAAATTGGTGGAATGAGGATGCTAACAAGACACACTTATAGAGGAGGCTTTGCCCTACCCACAGTGCTCATCGCATCTATTGTGATGTTGACTATATTAGCTGTGTCCGTGTCTTCGGTTACCGCTGTACGAACGACGCTTAAAGCACAGTATTATGAACAACTCGCTAAAGTTGCCGGTGAAGCTGGTGTCGCCTATGCAAAGGCATGTCTTGCCAAGAACGGTAATGTTCCGCAATGGAGCAATGCTAATCCTCTTCGGCCAAGTACTGATTGTTCGGGTAATACACTTGCTGGCTTAAGTTGTCCGTCTGATGCTCGTTGCTGGGTCTTATTGAGCGACAATATGAGGAGCTCGTTCAGTGTTCCGGCACCGGAGCTCGATTCTCAAGGACGAGCTATTACTATTGCAAACAGTGGATTTGTAGATTTACTCCGCGAATCTAATGGTCAGGTATGGCGTACGTATCGCCAGCCGTCCGTCCAAGCCGCTGCGGTACCTGACTTATGTTCGGGCTCAGCTAAGAGTGGGCTTGGCTGGTCAAACGCAGTTGCCGCGTCGCCAGCTAACAGTGTCACGATTGGGTCAGCACCGCTTACCACTATTACTTTAAGTGACAGTAACCTTCCAGCTGGTAATATGTATTTCCGTCGTGATTTTGTGATAACTAAGGCCGGTACTTATAATTTATGGGCTCAGACGAAAAGCAGTAAGGATGAAGTACAGCTCTATATCGATGGTGCGTCTGTAGTTGGCTCGACGGGGGGCGCTGCTATGCCTCAGTCGGTTTCGCTTGGAGTGGGCTGTCATACGATCACCGCTAAGCTTACGAATAAAACAGTCAATCCGAGCTACTCACAGTTTGGGGCTGTGTTATATCACTCAACAGGTTCAGCGCCGGTTCTTGTGACTGATACTTCTTGGCGCGTGAGTGCTGGTGCGCCAGTAAGTTTCGCCTCTTCTGATTTTTATGCCGACTCTTCTGTTTGGACGAGCGTTGTCCCGGGTGCGACTGCTCATGCTCAAACGGCAAATTCGTCGTGGAGTGCACTTAGTGGCGATGCTTTCACGCCTATGATTTCACCAAACGGAAATGGTTGTCCAAGCACTTGTCCGGGTAATTCAACGGCGTATCTTAGGGATAGTAAAGACTTCTATTTAGCTTCGGATACGGAAGTGAACATAACGTCGATGTGTGATAACGCATGTGGGGTGTACGTCGACGGTGTCTTAATTGGCAATGTGTCGTATGTACAAGAATCAACCTGGAATGATGCGATTCAAAATACCTTGACGCTTTCGAAAGGTTATCATCGCCTTGGAGTACAACTTTACAATGCTGTTAGCACTGCTAATGCCTCGGCCGCTGCAGTAACGGTTGTGAATAAAAGCAACGGTACCGTGCTAGCTCGCACGGATACGTCATGGCTCGGTACGGCCTCGTGGACAGCTGGTGTGGGGACTAACATTACGGCGTATGAATCGTCATTTGTACCAAGTCCTAAAGAGATCGTGACACCGGTGACTGCTGATGTACTTGTTGTGGGTGGAGGCGGCGGTGGTGGCCGTAACGCCGCAGGCGGCGGTGGTGCGGGCGGTGTTCGCTTTATAGAAAACTTCTCTCTTGCGGTTCGCTCATACACTGTCTCGATTGGGGGCGGTGGTGCTGGCTCTACGGATCCTTTCGTAGTCGGTGTATCAGGTGGCTCGACGACATTCGGCGACTATACATCACTTGGCGGTGGTGGAGGTGCTTCTCGTGACGGTGGCGCTAACCCAGCTTCGGGTGGGTCTGGTGGCGGTGGAGCTGGAGCTACGGCGTCACCTCGCCATATTGGTGGTAACGGAACGGCTGGTCAGGGTAACCGTGGTGGTAACGGAACAACGCCTGACGCGAGCACTAACTCTACATCTGGAGGCGGCGGTGGTGCCGGAAACGTTGGTGTAGCAGCGATCGCCGGGACTTCTGGTGGAAACGGTGGAGCTGGTCGAATCTATTACCTAGACGGCAATCGCCTTGCCGTCGGCGGCGGTGGTGGCGGTGGTCTGACCTCTAACGTTACTCCTGGTAGTGCTACCGACGGCGGTGGTGCCGGTTCGTTCGGCCCAGCTACGGCTGGAACAGCTAATACCGGCGGTGGTGGTGGCGGCGGCGGCAACCCCGGTGGCGCTGGTGGTTCTGGTATTGTCGTGGTTCGATTTAAAACCGGTACTGCTACAGTCAGCGCTACAGGCACTTACACCTCTTCGACAACAACGATTAACGGTGTTGGCTATACAGTCTACAAGTTTACTGGCAATGGTTCATTTGTAGTGTCTGCACTTGCTCCCTAGTATGTTCTAGGCAATCGCCAGCGACTTTGTTATGATGAGAGAGTTATGACTGAGTCGCCTCGACCGCAACCTGAACCAGGCCGGACGACCAAGCCCGAATCAGGCATGTCAGCTCCTATGCTGCTGTTTGTTACCGCGCTTGATACTACCTGGAGGGCTTTTATCCCACCTATCGGCGGTACTTTTCTTGGAATATGGCTCGATCACCTCTTTCATATCACCCCGATCGCAACTATTATTTGTTTAACCATTGGAGCTATTGCGAGTTTGCTTCTGATTTTGAAACAACTCCGTGATTTAAAGCCTAAAAAATGAGTCTATCGTTTTTTGCCGCAACCGACCTACACATTTCTATTGCCGCTGGTACTCTTTTTGAAGTAGCCGGTTTTCCTGTTACGAATGCAATGGTTACCGGTGTTATTGGCCTGCTTATTACGCTGGGTATTTTTTGGTATGTCGCCGGACGAGTGAAGCGTAGCAAGTACAACCGCTTCGTCGGGCTTGTACAGTGGGTGTTCGAAGGGCTTCTTACGCAAATCGATAACGTGATTCCAGATAAAAAGATTGCGCGTCGCATTATGCCCCTCGCAGTCACTATCTTTTTCTTCGTTCTTATTAACTACTGGCTGAGTGTGATTCCTGGGCTTGAATCGATCATGTACCACGGGGTGCCGGTGCTCCGTAGCCTTACAGCCGACCTTAACTTTACTCTTGGATTGGCGCTTATCACTATCGTGACTGTGCAGATTTATGCCATTAAGCAACTCGGTGCCACAACGAATGTTGGTAAATATCTTCGCAATCCTTTCAAAGATCCAACCGGAGCTTTCGAAGGTACACTTGAACTGGTTGGTGAATTCTCTCGTTGTGTCGCGCTGGCGCTTCGTTTGTTTGGTAACGCGTTCGCCGGTGAAGTACTGCTTATTATCATTGCGATTCTTGCGAGCTACTTTGCGGCCGTTGTACTGCCAGTTTTTATGGCCTTTGAGCTCTTCATCGGCTTTATTCAGGCATACGTCTTCTTCATGCTCACCCTCATTTTCACCGCCCTGGCTGTTACCCATGAAAGCCACGATTCCGACGCTCACTCCCCTTCTGATGCCCAAACTGACACGGCCTTGGCTAAGGGATGAGACATGATTATAATGGAAAGCAATAAATAAGGAGAATATAACAATGGATGCATTAGCATTTGGACTAACTTACGGTTTGCCAGCAATCGCGGCAGGTCTTGCAATTGGACTTATCGGTTCAAGCGCACTTAACGCCTTTGGACGCAACCCAGAGAAGCTTAGCGACATTCGTACCCTCATGATTACTGCTATCGTCTTTGCCGACTCATTGGCAATTATCGGTATCATCGTGGCGATTATCGCGAAGTTCTTGTAGGAGTTGATTCGTGAACTTCCTAACAACTTTTGCCGAAGCTGCTGAACCCAAGGGTGATATTTTAACCGCCCTTGGTATTGATTGGCGTTTGCTGATTATTCAGATCGTCGCGTTCTTGATTTTGGTATGGTTGCTCGGAAAGTTCGTTTACCCGTGGCTGATGAAGTCAGTTGATGAACGACAGAAGAACATCGAAGACGCCGCTAAGGTTGCTAAAAAAGCCCACGAGTCTGCAGTAGAAACTCAAGCTGAAACGGCTGAACTCCTGGCACAGGCTCGTAAAGAAGCTGCTGCAATTGTAGAGACTGCTAAGCTTGAAGCGGCCGAGTTGGCCTCGAATAGCGAAACTCGGGCACGCACGACTGCCGAACAAATCGTGAGCGACGCACACGCACAAATTGAAAAGGACATCGATAAAGCTCGCCGTGAACTCCACGACGAAACACTCGAACTCATTAGCATGGCGACTGAAAAAGTTGTGCGAAAAACGCACGATAAAAAAGCTGATGAAAAACTTATTGCTACCCTCCTCGAGGAGGCTCGCTAACCTATGGCTCGAAAGCTTTCACGTCGAGATTTAGCCCGCTATGCGGCGCGTCAGCTTTCTGACGGTGTTTCTACCAACAAGGTTGTCATGCAGCTTGCAGCGTACCTGATTGAGAACCGCCGTACAAATGAAATGAGCGTCATTGTCCGAGATATCACCTACCAGCTTGCTGAGCAAGGTCATGTTGCCGGAACGCTTACCTCGGCACACGAGCTGAGTGCCTCGGCACTTAAAGCGATAAAAGCGTATGCAAAAGAAAAGACGGGCGCGTCCAATATCTCGCTCGACACCATCGTGGATGAATCGGTCATCGGTGGAATAAAACTCGAGTTACCAGGCCGAAAACTCGATACCACCATTGCCCACGACCTGACGTTACTAAAGACCCGATACAAGAAAGCCTAAAGGAAAAAATTATGAGCGAACTATCAATTACAGAACTATCAAAAGAACTCCGAAACGCCATTGAAAGCCTTGAAACTGCTGGCGATCTTGATGAAGTAGGCGTGGTACTTCGCGTTGGAGATGGTGTGGCCTGGATTCACGGGCTTCGCAGCGCTGGATACAGCGAAGTGGTGCAAATTGAAACCGAACACGGCATTACTGAAGCATTTGCGCTTAACTTGCTTGAAGATGAAATTGGTGCCGTGCTCCTTGGTGACGACTCTGAAGTGAAGGCTGGGCAAACGGTTCGCTTGAAAGGTGAAGTCCTTTCTGTTCCAGTTGGTCCTGAACTGCTCGGCCGTGTGGTTGACCCACTTGGTCGTCCACTTGATGGCGGTCCTGCGATTCAAACGAAGCAACAAGGTATTGTTGAGCGTAACGCACCTGGTGTTATGGACCGAAAATCAGTCCATGAACCACTAATGACAGGTATCGTTTCAATCGACGCTATGTTCCCTATTGGTCGTGGTCAGCGTGAGCTTATTATTGGTGACCGCCAAGTTGGTAAAACAGCCATTGCAATCGACACCATGATTAACCAGGCGAAGCAAGACACTGGCGTGATTAATGTTTACGTTGCCGTTGGTCAAAAACGCTCGAAGGTTGCTCGTCTTGTCGAGCGCCTGAAGCAAGAAGGTGTGATGGAGCAAACGATTATCGTTGCAACCAGCCCTGCCGACCCAGCTTCACTTCTCTACCTTGCTCCTTACTCGGCAACTGCTATGGGTGAATATTTCCGTGACAATTCACAGCACGCGTTGATGATTTACGATGACCTTACGAAGCACGCTGTTGCGTACCGTCAGATGTCACTCCTCCTTCGCCGTCCACCAGGACGTGAAGCTTACCCTGGTGACGTTTTCTACCTCCACTCTCGTCTCCTCGAGCGATCAGCGAAGCTTTCTGATGCGCTTGGCGCTGGTTCATTGACTGCGCTGCCAATTATTGAAACCCAAGCTGGTGACATTTCTGCTTACATTCCAACCAACGTGATTTCAATTACCGACGGTCAAATCTTCCTTGAAACCGACCTTTTCTACCAAGGTATTCGTCCAGCAATTTCAGCCGGTCTTTCAGTGTCACGTGTGGGTGGTGCGGCACAAACTCCAGCTGTGAAGTCGGTTTCAAGCCACTTGAAGCTTGGTCTTAGCCAGTTCCGTGAGCTTGCCAGCTTTACCCAGTTTGGTAGCGACCTTGACGACGCCACAAAACATCAAATTGAGCGTGGTCAACGCCTTACTGAGCTGTTAAAGCAGCACCAATACCAACCCCTCAGTATTTGGCAGCAAGTTGTGAGTATTTTAGCGGTAACTGCTGGTCATTTTGATACGGTTCCTGTAGCGAAGATTAAAGACGCGCAATCAGCGGTACTCACCCGTATCTGGGCTGATCATCAAAAAGAAATGAAGACACTTGATGAGGGTGCCAAGCCAACAGAAGAGATTTTGAAACTTATTGAACACGTAACAACTACTGTTGCGAAGGGGTTTGAGGGCTAATAATTCATGGCTAATACGCAGGCACTAAAAGGTCGTATCCGCTCGGTTTCTAAAACCAAGCAGATTACGAGTGCTATGCAACTGGTGGCTGCGAGTCGTATGCGCCGTGCACAAGAAGCGACAAAGGCTTCGGCACCGTATACTGCAGCAGCGCGCGAGCTTTTAGCTGCCTTGGCGGCTCACACTTCAGTGCAGGAGCACCCATTGTTTGCGCAGCGTCCAGTGCGGACCCGTCTGCTTATTGTCATTGCTTCTGATAGTGGCCTCGCCGGTGCCTACAACAGTAACCTGACTCGCCTTTACGCCAATGAGCTTATTAAGGACGATAAAGAAGGCATTAAAAACGCTACGATTACCGTTGGTAAAAAGGCTGCGCAGTTTGTAGCGCGCCTAAAAGATACTGAAGTGATTGGTTCGTACGAAGGTCTGCCGGATAAACCAGACGGCAGTGAGCTTCGTGCAATTTTAGGCACGGCGGAAGAAAAGTTTACTTCTGGTGAAGTTGATGCGGTTGATATTATTTTCACCGAATACGTTAATACCGTAAAGCAAGTTGCTCGGGTGCAACGCGTGTTACCGGCTGGTGCGGAACTCGAGCTTCCGGTTGAGAAGACCCTGAGTGATGCGAAATACGAGCCAAGTGTCGAAGAGGTTCTTGATGGCGTTGCCTATCGTTTGGTGGGTGCTCAGCTGTTTCAGGCGCTGCTTGAAGCCAGGGCGAGCGAATACAGCATGCGTATGATGGCTATGAAAAATGCCACCGATAACGCCTCTGACCTCATCGATGACCTGACGCTTGAAATGAACAAGGCTCGCCAGGCAGCAATCACCCAGGAGCTTTCGGAAATTAGTGGTGGTGTGGAGGCATTAAAATAATGGAAACTCACCCACAGGCGCTACCCGACAAGGAAGTCGGGCCAGACGATCCATTTTGGAACGCCGACCCCGATTCCGTAGTAGCATCCCGTCGCGACTTTTTCATCCAAATGACCGAACTGAGCGCGAAGCAACAACCGACGAACGAACCAACTGAAGATAACCAAGGAGAACAATAATGGCACAAGCAAAGGATACGGTACAAACCAACACCGGAACGATTACCCAAATCGTTGGTGTGGTCGTTGACGCCGAATTTGACGGTAACATCCCGGCTATTAACGATGCACTTCTCGTGCAGCAGGGCGAACAAACTATTACTCTTGAGGTTGCGCAGCACCTCGATGAGCGCAGTGTGCGTGCGATCGCCCTTTCAAGCACTGATGGCTTGAAGCGCGGCCAAGCAGTGGTTGCAACTGGTGCTCCAATTAGCGTACCTGTTGGTGAAGCGACCCAAGGCCGTATGTTTAATGTGACTGGTGACCCTATTGACGGTAAAGAAGTGCCAAACGGTGAAAAGTCTCCTATTCACCGCGCTGCCCCAACGCTCGACGAACAATCAAGCAAGTCTGAAATTCTTGAGACTGGTATTAAGGTTGTTGACCTCATCGCCCCTATTATTAAGGGTGGTAAGGCTGGTCTCTTTGCTGGTGCGGGTGTTGGAAAAACCGTCCTTATTACTGAGTTGATTAACAACATCGCGAAGTTCCACTCTGGCAACTCGGTGTTTGCTGGTGTTGGTGAGCGTACTCGTGAGGGTAACGATCTTTACTACGAAATGGAAGAAGCCGGCGTGCTCGATAAGACCTCACTTGTCTTCGGACAAATGAATGAGCCGCCTGGAGCTCGTCTTCGTGTGGCACTTTCAGGCCTTACTATGGCTGAAGCCTTCCGTGATGAAGGTAAAGATGTGCTCCTCTTCATCGACAATATCTTCCGCTTCACCCAGGCCGGTGCTGAGGTTTCAGCGCTGCTTGGCCGCCTGCCGTCTGCAGTGGGATACCAGCCAAACCTTCAAGAGGAAATGGGTGGTCTTCAAGAGCGAATTACTTCTACAAAGAAGGGCTCGATCACATCTGTGCAAGCTGTCTACGTGCCAGCCGACGACCTTACTGACCCAGCGCCTGCAACGACCTTCGCTCACCTCGACGCAACAATCGTGATGAGCCGTGCTTTGACTGAAATTGGTATCTACCCTGCCGTTGACGTGCTCGCATCAACTTCAACCAGTCTCGACCCAGAGATTGTTGGTGATGAGCACTACCGCGTGGCTCGTGAAGTCCAACGCGTACTTCAAGAGTACAAAGAACTCCAAGACATCATCGCGATCCTTGGTATGGAAGAACTGTCTGACCAACAGAAGCAAACTGTGAACCGTGCTCGCCGCGTGCAGCGCTATCTTTCACAAGCATTCTTCGTAGCTGAAAAGTTCACTGGTAACGCCGGTGTGTATATTAAGCTTGAAGACACCGTTCGTGACTTCGGCGACATCCTTGCGGGTAAGTACGATGACAAGCCAGAAGAATGGTTCTACATGGTAGGCGGAAGCCTTCACGAAAAGGCAGCAAAGGAAGCTAAGTAATAATGCATCTGCAGCTTATCACTCTTCAGGGCGTAAGTATCGATACCGATATTTATGAATTGATGGCGCCTACAACCACGGGCGATATTGCTGTTTTTCCAGGGCACGAGCCGCTCGTCACAATGGCGGCGCCTGGTGCTTTGGCAGTGCGTTACAAAAAATCTGACGCTGATAGCGCACTCGACTACTTTGCGATTAGCGGCGGTGTGATTGAGATTGATCAGGAAAAGGTTCGCGTACTGGTTGACGAAGCTGACTACGGCGATGACATCATCGAAGCTGAATCGAAGGCTGCACTCGAACGTGCCTTAAAGCTTCGCGATGAAGCGAAGAACCGCGTTGACCTTGAAAAAGCTCACCAACTTATTGACCGACATATGGTTCGCTTGCGTGTGGCTGAGCTGCATCACCGACGCCGACATCACTAGGAGTAACTATGGAGCAGAAACCTGGTCTTCCTCGCGAAAAAATCGATTTATATAAACCGCTATGGCCCGTTGCGCGAGCAATTTTAGACTATAAATATGACAGGACGGTTACGGGAATTGAGAATTTACCGGAAGGTCCAGCGATGTATACACCAAACCATATCTTATTTGTTGATTCACCTTTTGTTGCAATTTCGTATACTGAAGCGACTGGAGTTCCAATGCGGTTTGGTGCAAAGCGGGAGTACTTTGAAGGAAAAGGTAGTGACGATCAGGGTAAACATGGTCGTTCAATGAAATGGGTTATGGAACATAGTCGAATGATTCCGGTTAACCGTGAAAGCAAAAATCCGCGCGAAGATTTTGATTTGCTTCAGAGACGGGCAGAAAGAGCCTTTCAAAGAGGTGATGCGGTGGCTCTTCATCCCGAAGGTACTCGTAGTGCTGATGGGCGTCTCCATAAATTTAGACGTGGAGCAGCAGTAATTGCAATCAATGCCGGAGTTCCTATTGTGCCAGTAGGTATTAGATATAGTTTTGATACGAGTGCAAGTAAGCCGCGGGTAGAAATTATGTTTGGAGAACCAGTCAGACCAGAAGAATATCAGGACGGTACATTGAGTACATATGCATCAAGACCCAAGGCTGAAAAGGTGACGTCGATAATTGAAAAAAGAGTTGCAGATTTGACCGATATGAAACAAACCGGTATGGTTGCTCAACTCCGCAAGCTTCGTCACCTACACACTAACAGCGAAAGTAGCGAGTAGTTCGCGGACTTCGTCAGTGCTCTTTGTGTGCATGAGCTTTTCACGGAGCTCGGCTGCACCGGGGATTTCCCGTACGTATATCTTAAAGAAGCGCTTGAGTGGGTCGAATGGGCGCGGCTCTAGCTCTTCATTGTATTTATCAAAAAGATCGAGGTGGTACGTGAAGAGCTGAAGGATTTCTTCACGGGTTGGTTGGTATCCTGCTGTGAAGGCATATGGGTTTGTGAAAATTCCACGTCCGATCATAATGCCGTCGACGCCGTATTTCTCAACGAGTTCAAGCCCGTGTTGGCGGTCGAGAATATCACCATTAATAGTGAGAAGCGTGTGTGGGGCAATCTCGTCGCGAAGCTTTTTAATTTCAGGAATGAGTTCGAAGTGCGCGTCAACTTTACTCATTTCTTTACGAGTTCGAAGGTGGATAGTGAGATTTACGACGTCTTGCTTCAAGATGTGCGTGAGCCAGTCGCGCCATTCGTCGACTTTAATGTCGCCGAGGCGAGTTTTCACGCTGACAGGTAAACCAGCTTCTTTAGCTGCGGCGATAAGTTCTGTAGCAAGTTCTGGTGTGCGGATGAGGCCAGACCCTCCCCCGCTCTTAACGACTGATTTATCAGGGCAGCCCATGTTAATGTCGATGCCTTTGAAACCAAGCTCTTTAAGCCCGAAAGCCATTTCGCGGAAATTCTCTGGTTTAGAACCCCAGATTTGCGCAACCATCGGGTGCTCATCTTCGGTAAATGCTAAACGTCCCCGCGTGCTGTGAATCCCTTTAGGGCTACAGTAGCTGGCGGAGTTGGTAAACTCAGTGAAGAATACATCGGGACGGCCGGCTTTAGCGACAACATGACGAAAGACAACGTCAGTCACCGCCTCCATTGGGGCGAGAATAAAAAACGGCTTCGGTAGATCGTTCCAAAAATTATTCATGTTGTTTCCTATATACTTTCACCCTTTTACAATAAAAATCACTCAACACGTGCCACAATGCTTTGCTTGCCGAAATGGCTGGCGCTTGTGAAACCTGTTGAGTGGACAGAGATAGTGCATGAGTTCTGTTTTACGCCGTAATGAGGGCGTCCACTCTGATCGGGCATTACTTGATCCCGAAGTAGCTCGCCGGCTTGGCGACCTGACCTGCTCGAGCCATGCTGTCCGCGTAGGCGGCGTAGGCGTTGAGCGCTGCTGCCGCATCGTTGTTACGGATGGCACGGAGGATAGCCTCCTCCTGGTTGCTTGCCAATCAAATCACCTCCTCGGTGAAGAGCCTTGCATGAACGGGTGGATATTTTCTTACGGGCAGGGAGTCCCCACCCGGCGCTCAAAACGCGAAGCCGAAGCTTGCGGAACGCCGGGCGGGGGCCCTTTAAACCCGAGGTCGACGCCATTGTCGGCCCCGGGTCGTAAGCGGATGGCCGAACAACCATCCGCGTGATCCCACGCCACACGACCCCTCGTCAGTGGAATGGGAAGTGGTCGGGTCCGCCGAGACTATCGTGGGGACGATGCCTCGCTGGTGGCTGCATCACGCACCAACGTGACCACGCCTCGGCGGACCCTTGGGCCATGAAACTTTATGCTGCAGGGGGTACAGCAGTTCCATGGACCTCTTTTGCACTATCTCTGTCAAAGTACTAGACAGAGAGCTGTGGCAAACGGACGACTCTTCCTTCTGTTTTGCGTGCGCTCAACTACGGAAAAGTTGTCGGTATGCCCCGGCTCCATCGGTCTAATACTATTATTATAGCACTTTTTATACTAATCCGTCAATAAGATCTTGTTCAAATGCCAAGACGCCCTTGAGGTCAGGACTATATGCACTCGTATCCGGTAAATCAAGGGTTTCAATGTGTCGCCATACTGCTTCAATAAGCTTGGTCGTACGCTCGATATCTTCACCCGTAAGGTCGAGGGTTAGCAAAATACTTTCGCCTGCCCGGGTGGGTTCGATGAATGCCAGTTGCCCGTCGCCTACCATGTAATTACGATATAGTGCTGAATTTTCTACCAGTATTTTATAAAAAATTAATTGTTGTCGGTATTTATGAAGCTTCAACTTTGTGCGGTCGTCGCCCTTGTCCCAACTTTGCGACGGATGACCGGTTTTATAATCGGTGACGCAAATTGTTTTCTCGTCTTCATCAATATCAATCATGTCGAGCGAACCAGTAATGCGCGCGTCACCTACACGAACGTCCTGATGGTTAAAGCTCGCTTCAGCTTTTTGGGTTGGCTTGAGCGGTAAGACTCCCGATGTAAGGAACGCTGGGATATGCTCGCTCCCCTGCTGGAGGTATTGCTGGAAATCAGACGGGCTTAAACGCTCGCGTGTTAGGGCAACTTCAAAATCATGCAGCGAATCTTCGAGCGGTTTTACTTCGCCGGTGGCTGCCATGTGAAGGTGTGCTTGCTGCATCGTCCAGTGCACGGCCGTACCGTATGAAGCCGGCGCTGCTTTTGCCTTAGGGAAATGAAGCAAGTTATTAAGTAAGAATTGCTGTGGTCCACCACGGGTGACGTCGAGGAAGTTATTAAGCGACGTAGCGCTGAGTTTGAATTTTTCAATACGTGGAGCGAGGAGTGCTTTAAGGTCTTGGGTTGATTCAGTGATCGGTTGGTACCATGCCAGCTCGGCAGTTTCGGTAGTTTGTTCGCGGGTAGGTTCGCCTGTTTCAATGGCGGGAGCGTCAACTTGTAATAAGAAGTCGGCTGGCAACATTTTTTTATCACTGTCGTTAGTTTCGGCATAGGTCATGATGAGACGGCGCTTGGCGCGGGTCATGGCGACATAGAAAAGCCGCAGACGTTCGTCGGCGGTATTACCAGTTGGAGCTAACGGCAAGTTTTCAGGGTAGCTAATTGAACGACTGACACTGCGGGCGCTTTGCCCCCAGACTGAGTCAACGGAATTAAATACGTAGACAGTTTCAAACTCAAGACCTTTCGATTTGTGCGCGGTCAAAAGCTGCACGGCGGAGACTTCGCTCGAAAGCGATGAACTCGTCACGGTAATACTAATATCGAGCCGGCGGTGGAGGTCAATAAACTCAACAAAGTCTTTCAAAGCAAGTGGCTTACCTGGCTGGTGATCGCGGAGACGAGCGCGGATTGCGCGTAACGCTGCCAGGCAGTCGATATACGTATCAGGCTTCTCTTCCAAGGCTTGTGCTGAGAAGAAATAGGTAAAGTATGGGCTTTCACTTGTTTCGTCTTCTGAACGACCAATGAGTGCGTCGATCATTGGTTCAAGGGCAAGTTGCGAGCTATCGGCAGCGCGGGCAATTAACCATTCGTGAACGTTCGAAAAGGTTGGTGTTGTAGCCATCACTTCCATCCAGTTTTGCTGTGAGGTATACGCGTCGAGGCTGAGGCGCCACAAATCAACCGGCTTAATATTCCAGGCTGGGTGCGAAAGAAGTTCTGGTAGTAATTCCTCGGCAATTCCATGGTTGCCTTCTGCCAGAGCTAATACAAGCCGAGCGACTTGCTCGAGCGCAGCGATTGGCGGGCTGTCTAAGATGCTTTCTTCGCGCTCGTATCGAATTGGAATGCCAGCGTGGCGGAAGAATGGCAGGAGTGATTGAATGTCAGCGTGACGGCGCGCTAACACGGTGATCGTAGACGGATCGGTCCCCTGCTCAATTGCCTCTTTAATGCTTCGAACGATTTCATGGCGCTCGCTGTCAATTGACGGCATCTTCCAAATTGCGACTTCACCCGCCTCAGGTTTTTTAGCGGAAAGTTGCTTATCGAGCTCGGGCAGGCGTTCTTCCAGACGGTCCCCACCTTGGCTAATGACACTGCGTGATGTTTGCAAAATTTCAGCGCTTGAACGGTAATTGTCGGTAAGAACAATGAGGTTTCGCCCCGGGTAATTATCTGAAAAGTTAAGAACATTACTAATGTCGGCACCCTGGAAGCCGTAGACTGCTTGGTCGTCATCCCCCACTACTAAGATGTTCGGATTGCCTTCGTTGACTGGATTATCGGTGAGCGCGTGCAGAATACGCATTTGCGCTAAGTTAGTGTCCTGGAATTCGTCCACCATGATGTAGAGGTATTTTTCCTGGAGGTTATATTTCAGGTCATCATACACTTCGATGGCATGCACGACTTGCATGATCATGTCGTCGTAATCGAAGACGCCCTCTTTTTCCATTCGGCTTAAGTATTCAAAGTAAATGTAACAAAGCGCCTTCATTTTGTTTAAACGTTTGCGGTCTTTGAACACCAGGTTTTTGGCATCGTCGCGCTCGAGCCACTTTGCTTTCCAGGCTGAAATCGGTTTGGTTGGATGAACGGTTTCAGTGTCGATCAGCATGGCTTCGAGCGAGTCGGTAATAATGCGAGCAAGGGGTGTCACTTCGTAAAGCGATTCAACAGTTTCGGCGTGTTCTTGAACTAAGGCGAGCGCTTCTCGGAGTTTATCGGCGGTGGTTTTGCCAACGCGGTCGGTCAAAATCGGCACGATAGCGTGCTCAATAACGTCGAGCGACTCTTCGCTTTGTTGCAATACGGCCAATAGCTCGTCGCTTGTTAAAGCACTGCTTCGCTTCAGTTCTGAAATGACTTTTTTAGCATCACCCAGGTGCGTATACTCGCCGTTCATCATGCTGGCAAGCGGATTTTTCAGGTCGAGACTTTCAAAGATACTGCGGATAATTTCGTACTGCTTTAAATCATCGGCTGGTTCGAATAGCGCGTTGCGGTAAAAATACTCGCGGTTGTGGCTCATGATTTCGCTACCAAAACTGTGGAAGGTGTGGATCGAAACTTTGTAAGCGTCTTTACCGATAATGCCCACGAGGCGCTCACGCATAGCAGCCTGGCCGCTTTCAGTGAATGTTAAACAAAGGATATTTTCGGGGAGTGTGTCGGTTTTTTGTAAAATGTTAGCCACGCGAACACTCAGGAGCTCAGTCTTACCGGTGCCTGGTCCGGCAATAACCATGACCGGCCCCTCGATAGTATCGACAGCTTGTTTTTGTGCCGCATTAAGCTGGCTGTAGCGATCTTGAAAACTCATTACTTTTTATTATAGCGCCTTAGGGGACGATGCGGGTGAGCTAAAGTGAACAAACGGTGGTACAATAGTGCCATGAACGACCAGATGTATGATGATGTCGCCCTGGAACGTCAGATTAAAACGCAATTTGGTGTGGACGCCGAGGTCGACTCGGTGATTGCAAGACGAATGCCGGTTGGACGAAGCGTTGAAGCAACTCTCTTTTTAACAAATAAGAAGCAGCTCTATTTGTATGTGCACGGTGAAGCGCCGTTGCTTTTGTCGGATGTGAAGAAAATCGTATCACGTGCCGGATTGGTAGCTGAAGTGTATATGCCACCGAAAGGTCAGCCGAACTATTTTAACGATGTCGGTTTTATGAAATTTCGTGAAGTGTTCCCAAGCCGTAAGGCCGTGAGCGAAGAAGACATTGTGTTTTATAAAACCCTGGCGCCGTACTCCCCTGCGCTTATCGCGATTCGCGAAGTAAAGAACGGCGTGGTATATCAATATGACAGCGACTCGCGTGGCGGATGGCGGCCTTCGACAAAGTTTAGTTATCGACGGATTATGACGAGTTAATATTTGCAATAAAAAAGCTCGCCTATAAGCGAGTGAAATGTGTGGGGCGGAGGAGTCCGAAGACTCCCCCGCTCCCATCACCTCAGGGGTGCGGCTCCTTTGAACGGATCTCGAGACAGGTGTCGATGATCTTGTGGGCGGCGTAGACGGAGAACCCGATCGTGACACCCGAGGCAAGGACCGTCAGTACAATCCATGCCTCATCTGCGTCCGCCGTCCACACGCCCAGCGTAGTCCAGTAGGTCACCAGGACTATCAGTACGCAGACGACACCGAGACCGAGGCTGATCAGCGCCGGTAGGGCGAGCTCGAAGAGGGTCATGACATACGACAGCCCGAACAGGACGACTCCTGAGATAGCCATGATGGCGACCACGTAGGCCGGGAAGTCGAAGACTCCGATCGTTGAGGGCATTATCGCCCCTTTCTGAGGTGCGCTTGATACGCGCCTCTATTCAAGGAATGAAGTTTGCGTAAAGCTGTGCATACTTTAGCATTTTTAGTGTAAAAGTCAATACTCGCCAGAGGTACCTTGAGAAAAATCCCTCAAGTTGCTATAATCACATCTGTTCACACGTACTGGGGATTGGCCAAGCGGTAAGGCAACGGGTTCTGGTCCCGTGATCGGGGGTTCGAATCCCTCATCCCCAGCCAGATGCGACAGTTTAAAATGAGACCCATATGGGTCTCATTCTTTTGGACCTGAATTTATATGGTTGAGTTGGTATGTGCACCATTCATAATTTACTTATACAACTTTACTTTTGTTTTGTTGAGTGGTTGCGGCAGTTACGTCCGAAATTGATAGAAACGTTTGTTTACAGCCGCTTGCGCAAAAATAAAAAGCATTCCCCTCCTCAGTAGCGATATAATCGACAGCTTTGGGTGCACTAAAACGCATACCACAGATTGGGTCGGTCACAATAGGGAAAAGGGCGTCCTCGTCAATTATAGTGTCAATTCTCTGTTGTTTTCGAAGAAGGTCGCGAATTAATCGAATGGACTGTGCGATTGAGTCGTCCGTCAGTCGATAGTACGATTCTCTACCTTTTTTGCGTACACTGACAAGATCTTGATGTTTTAGTAATGCAAGGTGTTGCGAAAGGTTTGCCTGACGCAGTCCTAGCATTGCAATCATTTGGCTAACGTTTAGTTCTCTTTTATCGAGTAATAAGATTATTTCCAGTCTCTTCTGGTTAGCCATAACTTTAAACACTTCTTCTTCAACTGACAGTAGTTCGTGATCCATATCACTATTATAGCAATAATATATTCGAATTGTTGAATATATTTATTTTGTAATGTATATTGAGATTCGGAATTATGAAATTCACACAATTGAAACAACTTCTCTATACTGTGGCGACTTCTCTTGCCGTAGTACTTTCAGTTAGTGTCGTCAGCCCTCTTAACGCTTCTGCAACAACGCATATGAGCACAATGCCCCATGAAGTTTCTTCAAGTCTGTTGAATTGTGTAAATCAACATCATGTATCTTCTGGGGTTGCTAATGAAATAGCGACAAGAAATATTGAAGATACTGACCCTATTGAGCGAGAAATTCCGTATTTTGTTCAGTTTCAAAAATTAAAGCCAATATATACAAAAGCGGCGCCTAAAGATATTTACCATTCGTCGTCTTTTCGTCCGCCAGATATCGTTCAGCTTACAAGCAACATTCGATTTTAGACCACAACTTCTTTGATACACAAATAATATCGAAAGAAGGACTTTTCCTATGGCAAAACGAATTAATAGACAAAAAAAGAAACAATTTAAACAAAATCCTCCTACAATAGCTCACCAGAAAACAGTACCTATAAAAGGTATGCATTGTGCTTCATGTGAACTGCTCATTACGGACGAACTAGAGGGAATATCTGGCGTTGAGTCGGCTAAGGTGAGTCTCAAATCCAGCGCGGCAACCATTAGAAGCTCAAGAAAGATTTCCAGCAAGGAAATAGAGTATGCTGTTCGATCCGCGGGCTATGAAGTGGGATTGGAAAACGATAAAAAATCGCTTATAACACTTAACAAAAGTATTTGGCGAGATGCGGCAATAGGTGTTGTCTTTGTCGCTGCGTTTTTTGTTATCTTCCAGCTGTTTGGTATTGATAATATCGCCGGGACGGCTTCCGCCAATGGAGGCGCGGGGACGATGGCTTTATTGATTGGGTTAACTGCCGGTTTTTCAACGTGCATGGCTTTGATTGGAGGGCTCGTTCTTAGTGTCGCGTCAAAATATGCAGAAAACCATCCGATGCAAACCGCACGACAAAAATTTACACCTCACGTTTTTTTCAATCTGGGCCGGATTATTTCATTCATCATCTTAGGTGCAGTAATTGGGTGGATAGGTTCTGCTTTTGCGCTCAAGGGTTCGCTATTAGGACTTTTAACCATTGCCGTAGGTCTTGTGATGCTGATACTCGGGCTTCAACTAACTGAACTATTTCCACGTATAACTAAAGGCATTACTCTTCCTAGTGGTATTTCCAAAAGATTTGGTCTACAGCAACGAAAGGGTCGCGAATATAGCAACAAAAATGCGCTATTACTTGGGGCGGCTACTTTTTTTCTTCCCTGTGGGTTTACACAGGCGATGCAGTTACTCGCCGTAAGCACAGGAGATCCAATACAAGCCGCTCTTATAATGGGCGCCTTTGCTGTTGGTACTGCGCCAGGCCTTTTAGGCCTTGGTGGCTTAACATCGGTCGTAAAGGGTGTTTTTGCGCAAAAATTCTTTCGCATTGTCGGTGTTATTGTTGTCGCAATGGCATTACTCAATTTCGTAAACGGATATAACCTGTCCGGTCTTAATCGTTTTTTTGATAATCTTGCTACTGCTGGTAATACGTCAAGTAAAGTTGAGGAAATCGAACCAAGTAAATATGTGCGGGTTCTTACTACTACCTTTCATGTAAGAACTGACATAACTCCGAATGTATTTACTACCAAGATTGGACAAAAAACAATTTTGTCCGTGGACGTTAAGGAAAACGGAGAAGGATGTATGAGTACGATTATGATCATTGGCCTTGACGACAAACCTCAGTATTTAGCAAAAGGCAAAAAGATTGAATTAACTTTCACACCAGAAAAACCAGGTAAGTACACCATTGCTTGTGCGATGGGTGTGGCTAGAGGCTCAATTACGGTAAAGGAATAGGAAAACAACATGAAGCAACAATTTAGTATAAATGGCATGCATTGTGAGGCATGTACAAAAATGTCTGCGAAACGCATTCGTACGATCAATGGTGTGACCGATGTCGCAGTTGACTTGGGTTTAGCACTGGCGACTATAACATCAAGTAATCGAGTTGAGGCGTCTGAATTGAATGCAGTACTTAAGGATATTGGTTACCAAGCGGAGGAAAAATATGAGTAGGACTATAACATTATCAATTCCCGGCATGCATTGCAGTTCATGTGAAAAGCTTATTGGATCTGAGCTTGATGATCTTAATGGGATTGAGGGCTACACAATTTCCGAGCCCTTAAAAAGCGGAAGCGTTACTTATAACGAAGCGTCCGCAACACCTGAATCTATTTTAGCGGCTGTACAAGCCGCTGGATATGATGCATCCGTTACTAATGAAGAGACAGAGACTGATATTGAGAAGGATAAGCGCACTGCTAATCGAAACGAGGAAGGCGCCGTTGCGCAAAAAAGAGTTCGAGTTGAAGTTCAGACCGTAGCCGACGGGAGTGTAATTATCAGTTCTGACGGCAAGCCTACTTTTATTGGAAAAATGAGTGATACGAAATCTATTACGATTGATGGCGAAGACTATGTATCGACCGACAATACGCAGACAGCCCATGCTCTGGCGGCTAGTACTCTTATGCAAACTGTGTCATCCCTATTTATGCCAAAGAATTCATCGACTGCAAGTGATGTACCCGTCGTTGCACGTACTGATGTATCGAACACTAAACAATCAGATTCAACGGTAAGGTTGGCGATTTATGGAATGCACTGCGCCTCATGCGCTGGACTTATAGAGAAGCAGCTTTCTAAAGTTTCCGGCGTGAAGGATTCTAATGTTAATTTTTCCGCAGAAAAGGCTATCGTTCAAACCGCAAAACCTGTACCGATTGATACGTTACTTGTTGCTGTAAAAAAAGCCGGGTATCGTGCCGAGGTTATTGATAGTCAAGAGGCCGAGGTAAGCGAAAAAGAAAATCGAAGAAAAGCAATTAAGGGGTTACGCACAAAATTCCTTTTTAGTGTAGGTCTCAGTTTGCCTATGCTTTATTTCATGCTGTTGGATTTCTTTCCTTTTCTTCCTGGAGGTGGCGTACTTCCGCCCTACTTCGGCATCGTTTCATTACTCCTTGTATTGCCAATACAATTCATTATAGGTGCCGGTTTCTATAAAGGAATGTGGTCCGGCCTAAAGATGAAAACATTTAATATGGATAGCCTGATTGCAATCGGCACCTCAACGGCTTTCTTTTATAGTTTTGTTTATTATCTGATCTATGCTATTTCAAACCAATCTTTCATAGGGTTGGAGGGCATGAAAATACCAGAACTATACTTTGAGACGGCCGCATTTTTGATTACCTTTGTAATCCTGGGAAAATGGCTTGAGGCAAGGGCTAAGAATAAGACTTCAGATGCAATTCAAAAACTAATGGGATTACAGGCCAAAACCGCCAGAGTAATACGCGGAGCCAAGACAATTGATATTCCAATTGAACAAGTTGTAAGCGGCGATACAATATTGGTTCGGCCTGGAGAAAAGATCCCTGTAGATGGTGAAATTACAAAAGGCACGTCTTCCATCGACGAATCGATGATTACTGGAGAAAGTTTACCGGTCGAAAAAAATATTGGAGACAGCGTTGTTGGCGCAACAATTAATAAAACTGGTAGCTTCGAATTCGCTGCAACTCGGGTCGGTAGTGAGACTACCCTATCGCAAATCATTAGATTAATTGAAAACGCGCAAGGATCAAAGGCTCCAATACAGGTTTTTGCGGACAGGATATCTTCATGGTTTGTTCCTGCAGTAATTGGGATTGCTATAATTACTTTTCTTGTTTGGTTTATTGTCTTAGGCGCTGGGTTTGCGTTTTCATTAATGGCATTTACAGCCGTTATTGTTATTGCGTGCCCGTGCGCGTTAGGTCTGGCAACCCCAACTGCTTTGATGGTTGGTACGGGAAAGGCAGCTGGTCACGGTATCCTCATTAAAGGTGGCGAGCCTCTTGAAATCGCGTGTCATGTAAATGCGATCGTCTTTGACAAGACAGGCACGTTAACTCATGGGCGACCTGAAGTAACAGACGTTCTCTCATTTGGTGAGTATGATGAAGACGATATTTTAAGAATCTCTGCAAGTATTGAACGTGCCAGTGAGCACCCGCTCGCAGAGGCTATCTATCGTCACGCCGAAGAAGAACAGATTGACGTGGAGGACATATCTGATTTCGAGGCTATACCCGGTCATGGAGTTAAGGCAGTTGTGGACAATCAAACGTACTATTTTGGTAACCGTCGACTTATCAAGGATAGGCTTGACCTTGATCTTAGTCGTTTAGATAAGAAGATTAATCGCCTTGAAGGTGCCGGAAAGACAACTATGATACTGGCGACCGAAGATACGGTTAGTGGCATCATTGCGGTAGCTGACACCGTTAAGGAAACTTCTAAAGAGGCTATTGAGCTACTTCATGCTCGAGGTATCGAGACGTGGATGATTACTGGCGATAATGAACGGACTGCTCGAGCAATTGCCGCGCAAGTCGGTATTCGTAATGTTCTCGGAGATGTACTTCCTGAGGATAAAGCTGCAAATGTAATGCGCATTCAACAAGATAAAAAAATCGTAGCAATGGTTGGTGATGGAATTAATGACGCGCCTGCGCTTGCTCAGGCTAACCTCGGTATCGCCATGGGTAACGGTACTGATGTTGCAATGGAGACGGGAGGTATTGTCATTATAAAAAACGACTTACGTGATGTTGGTAAAGCAATTCAGATTTCAAAAGAAACCGTAGGAAAAATACGACAAAATATGTTCTTTGCTTTGTTCTATAACATCATGGGCATTCCAATTGCTGCACGAGCATTTGCATTTGCAGGGCTGGTATTGCGACCTGAACTAGCGGGGCTTGCCATGGCGCTAAGCTCGATTTCCGTAGTAGTAAATTCACTAACGCTTCGTTTTTATAAACCAGGACGACGCAACTGGATCTCTACTCTGACGCCGATAATCATGACAGCTCTATTTGTCATTTTATTTATTGGGTTTGCTCGATTAAGTACCGAGATGGATCAGTTATAACCACTAAAAGTATATAAGGAAAAACATGAGTAAACGTAAGGTAATAATAATTAGTGGCATCCTTGTAATAGTTGGAGTCATTGCGCTTTTTCTTTACGAAAACTTTTTTGGACCCTTGCAACAATCATTGTCTATTCAGCCTCCTCTTAGCACTGTAAACATTTATTCGGAAACGTATAAAGAATATAACAAGCTATATGGAGATGAATATGACCGTAGATTTATTATTGATATGAAAGCCAACTACCAAGGTGCAGTTGATATATCGGCCTTGGCAGAAGAGAATGCTTCCCATGTAGAGCTAAAAGAGATGGCTAAATCAATTATTTCATCACATGAGAAAACTATTGTAGATATGAACTTTTGGCAAGATGCATGGGGCTATTCTACCGAAAAACACGAGGCGGATGGTAATTGCGTAAAAGAAATACCGGGAATGTCGAATACTACCATACTATCGGACGAGAATCGTAATGAAGGGTACGACCGCGATTTTCTTCAAAGGATGATTATCCACCACCAAACCGCTATTGATATGGCGGGTCCTGCGAGCACTAATGCAAAGAGGGAAGAAGTTAAAAATCTCGCCGAACAAACAATTAGTAAATACTCCGAACAAATCGAGCAATTTAAACGTTGGCGGGTCGAATGGAATTATAATAAATAGGGGTGTATACCCCGCCTACACAGTCGAAAGTATAAAAGAATATAATTTAAAGTTAATAACAGATGGTTCAAATAGCAAAGGAAATATATTATGGCATCAAAAAAGAACTTAGTCTTATCGGGTATAGCAATTTTGCTAATAGCAAGCATATCCGTGGCTGCGGCCCTAAATTACTCTGACACTTTTAATAATAATCGAGAAGCTGATAGCCCTGGAACCGAGAAAGCAGATGAGCAGACAAACAACAAATACAGCACGTTAAGAGGTGATGATTTTGACGCAACCTATATCGGCGAAATGATTGCCCACCATGAGGGTGCAGTTAGTATGGCAGAACAGGCAATTGCGATGACTTCTCGTCAAGAAATCCGTACACTAGCCGAGGGTATTATGCAGAGCCAATCGCAAGAGATAGGTCAAATGAGAGATTGGCAGAAAGAATGGAACTACACAGTAACTAGCGGCGGACACGCTCATCATAGCGCGAGTGGCTCTGGGATGTCGGGTGATATGGCACAAATGCAAAGTAAACTAGATGGCCTCGAGGGAGAGGCTTATGACAGAGAATTTTTAAAGCAAATGATTTTGCACCACGAGCAAGCAATTGAAATGTCACGCTATGCATCTACAAATGCAGGTCACCAGGAAGTAAAGGACTTAGCAGCTTCTGTAACGACAGCGCAGAAAAAAGAAGTCGAACAAATGAAAGAATGGCAAAAGCTCTGGAGCTACTAAGATTTATTGTTTCGAGGAATTTTCAGCTCTTTTAGGTGAACTATAGCTTTATTCTGCGCAGGAGCTGTGCATTAACAGCGACTATAATTGTCGATAATGACATCAATACCGCACCCAATGCTGGAGATAGGATGAAACCGATCGCAGAGGTGATGCCGGCTGCTAGTGGAATTGCTAACGCATTGTATCCAGTAGCCCATGCGAGGTTTTGAAGCATTTTATTGTAAGACTGTCTTGAAAGTGCCATAATCTTTGCCACACCTCTTGGGTCGCTACTTGCAAGTACGATCCCCGCCGACTCAATAGCAACATCGGTACCCGCACCAATCGCAATTCCTATGTCGGCTTGGGTAAGTGCTGGTGCATCATTTACCCCATCACCAACCATTGCCACCCTACTGCCATCTGCCTGAAGCTTTTTAACTGTGTTTGCCTTATTCTCAGGGAGGACTTCTGCAAAGAACTCTAGAATGCCGAGTTCGTTGGCAACCCATTTGGCGACACCCTTGTTGTCGCCTGTTAGTATGGCTACGCGTTTACCCATAGAATGAAGTGAGGCAACTGCCTGTTTTGACTCTTCTCGAATAACATCAGCTAACATAATCGCTCCAACCACCGTTTGGTTTTCAATAACGTACACGACGGTTTTCCCGTCATTAGAAGCTTTTTCGGTCGCCATTTGAAGTGTTTCGTTTAACATCAGCTTCAACTCTTCAAGTAACCTTGGCCCACCTACGTAGACTGTTTTTCCGGCTACCTGAGCCTTTACCCCTCGGCCCGAAAGAGTCGAGAAACCGTCCGTGTGAACCTCTAATGTATTTTGATTATGCGAATATTCAAGGATAGCCTTAGCAATTGGATGCTCGGACTCTTTCTCGAGTGCCGCAGCTAGGCTCAAGGTATGGCTTCTGTCGGTACTAACAATATCTACCACCCCCTGTTCACCCTTTGTAAGTGTGCCTGTTTTGTCAAATAGTATGACGTCGATACTGCGTGCTGATTCAAGAGCCGCTCGCTCACGAATAAGTAGCCCATTTTTCGCCGCGAGCGTTGTTGATATGGCGGTAACAAGCGGTATTGCCAGGCCGAGAGCGTGCGGACAGGCGACGACAAGTACTGTCACGACTCGCTCTAGTATAAATCCGGCGGATGCGCCGACAAGCCACCAGCCGATAAGTGTAAGGAGTGCCGCGCCGAGGGCTATGAATGTTAGATAGAAAGCTGCTCGGTCAGCTAATATTTGTGTTTTTGATTTGGTTGTTTGGGCATCTTGAACTAATTTCATAATACCAGCTAACGCAGTGTCGTCGCCAACTCTTTTTACTCGTATCGTGAGTGCTCCATTGGTGTTAATTGTGCCGCCAATAACTTCTGAGCCTTTTGCTTTGCTTACCGGTTTTGACTCACCTGTAAGCATTGACTCGTTAACTTCAGATTCACCTTTCATTACTTTTCCATCAACGGGTATTTGGGCGCCAGGACGAACCAATAATACATCACCCACCTTAAGCTGACTAACTGGAACCTTACGGCTTTTGCCGTTCTCGATCAACTCCGCCTCGTCTGGAAGCAATTTTGCAAGTTCGTTTAGAGCACCTTCTGCGTTCTCTATCGAAGCCATTTCCAGCCAGTGTCCAAGAAGCATGATTGTTACTAGTGTGGCAAGTTCCCACCAAAAGTCCATGCCTGTAACGAGTCTCAAGGTAACAAGGACACTGTAAACGAACGCAACAGTAATGGCCATAGAGATTAGTGTCATCATACCTGGCTGTTTAGCGGCTAGTTCATTGCGTGCGCCCTTCAGGAACACAAGTCCGCCATAGAAAAATATAATAGTTCCAAAAATAGCAGGAATGTATTGGCTACCTGGGAATATTAATTCGAAGCCGAGCCACTCTTGCACGGTATGGGAAAATAGGAGCGTCGGGATGCTCAAGAGTAGGCTAGCCCAAAATTTATGCTTAAACATGTTTGGATTGTGTCCGGTGTGCTTATTATGTCTTTGATCCTGATTATGCGTGTTGGAAGGGAGCTTTGTTTTCTCTAGTGCCATATGACACCGTGGGCACAGGCTCGGAGTATTTGACGTTACATCAGGATGCATCGGACAAGCGTAGAGCGCGTTGTTAGCTAAGGTGTCATTTGTGTGTTTTGAGCTATCGTGTTTGTGACGGTCCATTACTTCCCCCTGACATTGTGTAATTCGTATAATAGCGCCAGTTCACTGAGGGCCTTTTTATGTTGCTCTCCGTCAGTCGAGGACATCATGCTCTGTATGTGAGTTTCGATATGATGCTCAAGTATTAATTTATTCAGTGACGCGATAGATTTCTGTATAGCTAGACTTTGTGTAAGGATATCTACACAATAGGCATCTTCCTCTATCATTTTTTGCAATCCCTTAAATTGCCCTCCGATTATACTTGCGCGATGATTTGCTCTTTTTTTAATACTCATATTCATAACTCTATAATAATACCCCTAGGGGGTATTTGCAATCATCTCCGCCATGCTAACGTATATGATTTTATTATGTACAAATAGTTGCATGTTAAGACCTCGAATGAAATTGTCTTTTTCGGCTAAAGTACCCTGTTTTAATATATAGCTCGCATAATTTTTGAAGAGTTGTTGTTCGGTCGCTGTTATACCGTGGTCTTTGATAAGCTGACTTGTTACTCGTTTATACTGTTCAATTTTATTGCGTAGTCTTTCACTCGGCTCAATTGCATCGAACTTCCCTAAACTGGTAAGATTCAGGATTTGACTGATAATTGCGTCGGTCGTTATAGAGAGCTCTTTGCAATTAGGGTCTTTTGTGGACTTTGTGCAGCGGTAATAAACGTGGCGCCGTTTTGTTCCATCCTTAAGGGTTTTGAAATGTTCCTCCACAGTAAGTGTTGAACTACAACTTCCGCAGTAAAATAGGTGCTTAAATGGAAACTTCTTACTGCCCCACGCTGCTTTAGTTTCTGGCACGATGTCGCCAATGCGGCCGCGAACATTTTCGTACAATTCTTTCGTAATTATTGGGGTGTGAAGACCTTTGTAGAGCGGACCGTCCTGCGGATATTTGAAATGACCATAGTAAAAAGGGTTAGTGAGGATACGATAAATTTGACTCAGTGATAAAGATTTGCCAGCCTTAGTGGTGAAGCCTATGTTGTCGAGCCATGTCTTGATTGTCCGCCCACTTTGCCCTAATAATCCTGAACGCTCGAATATCTCTTTAATAATCGGCGCTCTTTCCTCGTCGAGCACCATTTCCTTAACGCCAGCGAATGAGCGGTTAATGTAGCCAATGGGCGCTGGTCCAGGTCGCCACCCCATCTCGCACTTGGCCCGAATGCCGCGCTTCACGTTGATGCCTCGATTGTCGTTCTCTAGTTTGGCTTGTGAACCGAGAATCATGAGGAGGAACTTTTCGTTCGGTGTGTTGCTGAAAGTTTGGCCGTACGTTCGTATTCTCTGTAGCTTATTCATATCCATAAGGTCTACGAGCGAACCTAAGTCACCAGCATTTCTTGCGAGACGGTCTGGTGCCCAGGTGAGAATGGCGTTATATTCACCGTTGCGTAGCCCGTGGAGTATTTCATTGAAGACCGGGCGGAAGCCTGAGTTCTTCGCCGAGAAACTTTCTTGTTTCACTTCGACTATAGAAAGACCCTCACGTTCAGCGAGGGCTGTCATTTCTTTAATTTGTGAACCAATACTCATGGCCTGTCGTTCATCTGACTCGGTAGATTTTCTTGCATAGAGGCAGTATTTGAGGTCCATCACACACTACCATACTCGAAAGATTACGTAAGTCCAGCTTATTCGGCAATATTTTCCGTGATACCTACAAAGAAGTCCTCTGCTTCGGGAGCGGCAGGCCCACTTAGGATAAATGATTCGTGTGGAAGCATATCTTCATATCGCGGTGTGAATGTTCGCCCGAGCAAGTTACGGCCAAATCTGTAGTCGATAAGTGATCCATACGGAAGGCTCAAGATTTCTTTATTTCCGATAAATAATACTCGTTGATTAGTAAAGATAAGTTCGCCCGTATCAATAATTTCAAATTTTGAAGTAGTCTTTTGGGATGTCCTGGAGTTAGTTTTACTGCCGGCTGTTGCTGCACCCACAACTCCGCCGATGAGACCGACGCCGAAGGGAGCTGTTATGGCTGCTCCAACGACACCGCGCGTTAATACGCCTTTGCGTTTGCTTCTTCCTTTAGTAATCTCGACCGTCCTGTCGAGCATTGCTATGCGTTTTGCATTTATTACAGTATAGGCTTTTTCTTTGTTATTTAGCTTTGTACTAATCGTTATTGGTTCGATTGCACCTGCGAGAATAAGTTCTTTTCGTTCATGAGGGTCCATCGTTTTACTCCACATCCCAATACATTCGCGACAACCCTGGGATATAGAAAGGACCGCCACGTTAGATTGTCTAGATCAGAGCAAGCAGTGATGCCTACTTTTTCGCGTAGCGGCCCATTTTATGGCACCACTACACGAGTTGCACTCGCGCATTACTGTTAACTCTAATCTAGACACTACAGATTATACCCGTAACAGATAAGAATAGCTAGCTACCATCCATACTGGTCGCGAAATGAAATTCTGTGTCCATTTTGTGTACGTACACTCAACATATTGCTACTATGGAAATTTGGTTTCGTTCGTCTTCTGCCCGCAGACGTAACGGTGCTAGGTCCGCTACCCTTGCGGTTCATTATTTCGATTAACGCAACGGTAAGCGCATCCATCAAGTCATCGTGTTTTTCAACGCCAAAGCCTGTCAGCTGCGAGATGAGTAGTTCGCATCCCTTTTCCGGGAACTGCACGATACCTCGCTTAATTAGGTCTGCGATGATATTAAGACGCGATCGTTTATCTCCATTCGGTTTCACTCCGGTTATATTAAGTCCGTGCGATTTTAGGTGCTGCGCAACATAATCCTGCGCCGCCACTGTTTCCACTATGAATTCGGTGCGAGGTATCTTGCCGTGCATATCTTTAAGGATGTCGATGATAGCATTGAAAGACAGCCGCTTATTCACCGGCTGTGGTATAACGTACGCACGCAATTTGTCCGTCCCAAGGTCTCGGACGACGAGCGATATGGCCGTCGTGTAATCGGCGGTATCTTTTTCTGATACGGCCAGGTCAACGCCGACAAAGCGGTGTTCCGGTTGATTACGCAGTCGTTCTGGGATGAAGTCGTAGCGATGAAGCATCTCTCTGGTAATGATCTGGTCTTCTTCAGGAACAATCTTAAGCATGAATTCACGCATCCAGACAGTGTGTTTGGTGCCAGCTCTTCGTTCCTCTACAACCCTAAGTGACGGGTATTTGCCGGGCCATGTCGGCTTGCCATTCTTTACGATGGGATATTCACTGTATTTGCTGTTTGGCTGGCCCCCCAGTATAGATTCTTTCAATCGCATGACGAGCGAGTCTTCGTGAAGCAGATTTCCCACGATGACATACTTAGTGTTTAAGTCGCCAATGCCTTTAACTTCAGCGTTAAACCAGTAGTCGGTATCACGCCTACTTTCGGCTGTTTTGACGGAATCCGAGTCCTCAATGTCATCGCAGATAAATAAGTCCGGTCGGTGCGCCCCGTTGCGAAGACCACGCATCGCCTGATTACGTGAGGTCGTCATGATCTTCGCTTTAAAGTGCGTGATTGAGAGTCCGGACGTTGCCCATTCGTCGGAGTTGTCATCGAGCGAGCCGAAGTCATTGCGAAATAGCTCGTTTGATTCAATTTCCGTGCGGATGTTGCGCAGATGCTGGAGCGCTTGTTGCTGAGTCTGGCTGGCGATGACGACGAACTTCTTTTGTCGGACGCCGATAATCGACCATAGCGCGTATGCCATCGTGGCGATGGTGGATTTGGCACTGCCCCGGTAACTGACGATGACCAGCTGCTTAATAGTCTCGTCCGCCAAGTCTTTGAACATTTCCTTTTGGAACGGTGCCGTTGCGCATTGAATGTAATCTGGAAAGTACAGATGGAAGAACCAATATGGGTCGCTGCGGGCGAGTTCTACGCGCATTGCGCGGTCGCTAAGAATCAAGGCGAGATCCTCGCGACTGAGGAGATCGGGGTCATTGACTTTCATCGTCACCACCTTCTGTGTTGATTAGACCACCTAGTCGGAGTGCTCGTTCAAGGAGTCGACTCTGTTCATCGGTTAAAATGGTCGCCTGGTGACGAATGGTGCCCTGAATATCGAGTTTTGCCCGATAAGATTTATGATGATGACGAAGCCAAAACGAGATGGCCGGCATATTACCCTCTTGAATTGCACTGATAAGTTTTGCTTCTGCGATGTCCGATACAGCTTGTGTGCTTTGCTCGAGCGCAGCACGACATTGTTCTGCGAATTCCGTATCCTTTTGTAGCCATCGGTAGTACGTAGCTCGTGCTACTCCAGCTCGACGACAGGCGACCTCCACTATTGGCATGTCTTGGAGCTGTGCTACCAACTCTCTCTTGGCTATCGCTTGATTTTGTTTGGTGATGGAGTCACTATCCATATCAACCTTTCTGGCCAAAATAAAAAGACCAAATTTAAAAAAATAATATTTTTAAGATTTGGTCCTCCTGGAGTGCCTAACTTTGTA
The DNA here is from genome assembly GCA_963517285.1 of uncultured Candidatus Saccharibacteria bacterium. Classification (GTDB taxonomy): domain Bacteria; phylum Patescibacteriota; class Saccharimonadia; order Saccharimonadales; family Saccharimonadaceae; genus Microsaccharimonas. The sequence continues at coordinate 330,099 of CAUQDN010000001.1, read as the reverse complement.
GGCACTGATAGTGTATCGGGCCGGAGCAGTGATCGTCAACTACTAAGTATTCAATAGAGATAGGACAAGCTTTGGGCTTAGTCTATGTGGCATAGCAAGAACAAATAGTGGTATCAAATATTTGCGACTAACCAAAATTTGTGGTATTTCGTTATCATATTTTTTCTTAGCATGCTCCTGGAGTTCCGACCAAGACTGTTCAGCATTCGGGAATGTGTCGAGCATATCTGAATTGGTAGATTTCCATAGTAGTAGGTCATTTTGGTCATGGGCGACGACTTCCTCCATAGATATTTGAGATATCAGTCCCCACCTTTCGTTTAGAAAGTCTCGCTCGTCGTATCTTGCGAGTAGTAGAACGGCTGTCCAGAGCATGTAACTTCTTCTATGAAAGCTCTCTTCAACTACGGCCCCCTCCTTTTTAAATGAGTGTGCAATCGTTTGCTCAATGGAATAGTACGGACTAAGTAAGCCTGGGCTATCATCTTCTTTGTGAGCGCTGAGGATATTTTCAATAAGATTTTTTAGCTCATCGCTCGCAATATCCTCTTGGTCCGCGAGCAAGGAGGAGATGATATTGTTGATAAAGTAAGGAACTCCACTTTCGCCCGTAACTATTCTTTTTTGCATTATTAACGCAAGCTTATCAACAAAAACTGCAGGTACATCCGGTAATGCGCGCTGAGATATACTCGAATAATTCATGAAGGCAGACGTATAGCCTAGAAGCATACTGCAGCGAAGCGCATGACCCATAACCGGTTCACTAAATACGCCGTAGGAAGTCTCAATAAAATTAGTATCGTTATTTGCGATATCGAGCATGAGTTGGGCGCCGAGTCGTTCAATTTCTTCTTGAATTAAAACCTCAATTTTTATATATTTTTTTTCTTGAATCTCCCACCTTACGGCAAAGCGCAGGATTGTTAGTAGTGTTAAAACCCACCCGTCGATTAGAGCTGTATTGTTTTCATTCGTATATTTGTTTGTGAGGAGGTAGCTAACAATGACCGGTAGGGATTGCAGGGCTTCAAGCTTTTTCTGCTTTGATTTAGTTGCTTCGTGTGAGTCAAGGAGTCTTTCAAGGAACTGTTTGAACTCTTTATTTTTTAGAGTGCCATCTCCATCTTCGCAGTACAACTCAAAAAATATTCGGACTTCGTTGGGTTCAACTGGAAAAAAATCTCCAAAAGCATCAGAAAAACGCCTTAGTAGTTCGTCTTTTGAGACACTGGACAATGCCATCCTGCCTGAAGCTACGTTCGTTTGCGAATAGTCGGAGATAGTTTTGAGTACGGGGCCTGTGATGTCTCCATTTGTTACTAGATGGCAAATCCATTCTTTTGGTGGGCTGCCTAATGCAGGGTGTGTTGGGGCTATCCCAGTAAGGTCGTTCACTTGGCCGTTGATTGCTTGCCATTCGCTGCTACCAATATTGCCGCATTTAAGTTGAAAACAATGAATGCGACCCTCTTTATCCTTTGCTATGACATCCTTGCCTTGCTCAACAACTCCGCCCTTGGATTGGAGCACTGTGTAGCCTTCGGAGGTTAGGAGCTGAACAAACGGAGCCGTGAAGCTTAGTTCTTTTGCATTAATCAACCAGTTTTCGACTAGCTTGTTCTGCATCGTATTCTTCCTTCTTTTGCTTCATTAATTCATCGAATTTTGCTTTATGCTCGGCATTATTCTCCGCCTCTGCTATAAGCCGCCTCCATTCGTCCGCCATCTTAGGATTAATCACAATCGTGGGTAAAACTGGCTCACCGTTCTTGTCAAACGATATGCTCATTTTACCAATAGACTCTAGGAATAGGTCGAGGGATAACTTTTGTCCGCCGGCATTAACGGTATTGCCTGTTTCTTCGATGACGTCGCCAATAACCTTAAATTGGTGCTTTGCTACCTGAGCGCCCATGTCTTTAGCCTTTTCGTCAATAATTTCAAGTACTTCTTCGGCACTCATCTTGGCTAAAGACGCATAGTCTAGCTTGTATTCAACTTGCGCACGCTTGTACTTCATTGTGCGTTTTGAATCTTGATTATCCAGGGTGTTGTGGATTAAAGTTTTACCTTCATGCTGGATAATGCTAGGTGACTCATTGAAGGGTCCGAGCTCATGGCGCATTACAGCATTAAAGCGCTTGTTAATACTTTCTTCGACGATTGCTTTGACTTCTTTTAGTTTTGGTAATGCCATGCTCACTCCCTTGATGGCTATATTATCTCATCATTGAATACATGTATCAAGGCGGGCATAATCTACCTATGCGTACATTGCTTAAACAACGAAGCGTATATGAAGACCGCTATGATCACACGACCGTCTTCATTGCGCGCCTCGATATGAAGACGTTTCTCGACTTTCGTGACAAATGGTACGAACAATCACCCAATACTGAAGAAAACAGGTTCCGTAATACCTGGCATCTCAATAACATCTATATGATGATGGTCGGTAACAAACTCGTTGATCGCTACAATGAGCGCGAACAAGCTATCCAATCCATGATCGCTGAAGATGAGGCTCGTGATACTCATTTGTCGGCCGCCCGGCTCACCAGCGAACCATCCTGTGAACACTGTGGCAAAGCCGGGCTTCGCATCACTGACAAGGAATTCATGCACCGCGATGGTCAGGACGATGACGTACTCTTTATCCTTCATTGCGGCGCCTGTGACAAGAACACTGCCGTCTGGGAAGATGGCTCGCTTTGGGAGCGTCGCCACACCAAGTGTCCGAAATGTGAGTCGGTCATGGAAGAGAGGAGCTCCCGACGCGGTAAGATCATCACGACCACCTATACTTGTCCGAATTGCGCGCATACCTACAAAGACAAGCTCGACCTGAACCCTAAAGACGAACCGGAAGACCCGGACTACGAAGAAGATCGTCGTATCTACTGTCTTCAAGACGAAACAATGCGTAAAGAACACCAAGAAGCCAAGTACCGCTTCGATGATCTTATTCGCTTTGCCAAAGAGCATAAAGAAAAAGAAGACAACAAACATATCTACGACGCCATGAAAGAGATGAAGAAGCCAAAGATCGCTGAACTAACTCCACTCCTCCGGTCAGTGCTTGAAAAAGCCGGCTATAGCGACTTTAGCCTCGACAAACCTGAGATTGGCAAAGACGTCTTCGTAGGCTTTAACTGCCTCGACAGTAAATCCGACCGAAACTACTACGACAGTATCAAGACGCTCGAAAAGCTAGTCAAGAAAACCCTCGCCGACACCAACTGGCGCCTCATGAGCGACGGGATTCACTACCGTCTCGGCTATCTGAACGGTCGTGTGCGAGCCTACGAGCGCGAAGAAGACCTGAAGAACTTGGTACTCAAGCGTAAGCAGTAACAGCGACACAAGGACTGTGACGATGCGTCAAAATGTGGTATAATGTCAGTACATTTCCAGGAGTTTTGGGGTCGACTCGGCAGGTTTCGGCCTTCAGAATGGGGGGTGTAGCAAGGTCAAGCCTGATTTCAACGATTAACGATGATATTAGGCTAATACCTATACTGTGAAGTAAGTCACTAGCGGCGATAGTCGCGACCATCACCACAATGATTAATTTGGTGAGTGTATTTACTAAGGTGTTCATAATTCCATTGTGAATCATCTTTACAGTAATGTAACTTTTTGTGGAGTATTACCGCCTGCCGACTTGTATAAGTACCTTTGGTTGTTTGTGCGAGGTACCGGACTCTCGTTTAATCGAGCTTCACCGTAGAGGGTCCGGGTCTAAGATGATGAATAATGAAGATGTCTATAGTCGCTGGGTAGAATCACAGCGACAACGAATAAACGAATGGAAACGCTCGGGCAGCAAAAAGAAATTTGTTGGTGAGCGTGGCTATTTGCATTTCGATGGCAAGGTGAGTTTCCGCGACCACATCGATACGGGCGGGCACACGATCAATGATGAACTAAAGAGCGGAGCGGCTATCGCTGAACACAAATTCCTACCGTTCATCAGGGATGACCAACGGGTCCGTAAATTTCGCGACAAAAAGGAGTTCACCCCTCTTGGAGACATGCGAAAGCATCACCAGCGCTTCTCTACGATCAAGAATAGGCCGATTATGTACGCTGCTCACCGCGACGCGTGTATATACTCGATGTACGGTCAACTACTCGATGAACAGTACGAGAAGCAAATTGCTATCGACGGAATCGATTCTGCTGTCTTGGCATATCGACGTATTCCTCACGGCGCGTCGGGTAGTAATAAATCGAACATTGATTTCGCTAACGATCTTCATAAAAAGATCCTAGGCTATAAGCGTGTTGGCATCTTGATGGCCGACATGAGTCACTTTTTTGACACGATCGACCACGGCAAACTGGAGTCACGGTGGGCTGTACTTTTAGGTGTCGACCAACTTTCTCCCGATCATGCTGCGGTCTTTAAATCCCTTACGCGATTTAGGTACGTCTTTAAAAAGGAAGTCTACGACGCTTTGGCGTTGACCCCTGATCGAATCGAAGCGCTGTTTAAACAACGAAAGAGCGCATTAACCAGTCCAAAAGTCTTTAACGCGAAAATCAGCAAAGCCGGTTTGATACGACAGAACAAATCTGGCAAGGGCATCCCGCAAGGAAGTCCAATCAGTGGTCTCCTCGCCAATATTTACATGCGTGACTTCGACAAACAAATGTCAGAATATGTGCAACAACGTGGCGGCTATTATGCTCGTTACAGTGATGATATTGTCGTATTGATTGATGACACGATGCTAAAAGAGGCGTACGAGTATATGAAGTCGCTTATTCTCGCCGATAAGATCGAGATCAATGATAAAAAGACAGATGCATTTACTTTCGATAAATCCACGGGTCAATTTGAAAACGCACTCGACTTGCTTGGAATTCCGCACCCTTTCAACCAGAAGCAACACCCCCAGTATTTGGGATTCATGCTGCGTGAAGATGGCATGCTGATTCGCAGCAACACGCTGGCTCGTCGTTTTCGTGGCAAGGATCGTCTAAATGGCAAGCGCTGGAAGTATTTTGAGTTGTCACAACATAAAACTGGCTCTAAAGCAATCGGTCGTCAGGTAAAGAAGGTTCGAACTAAGATCAAGCGAGAAAATAGCTGACACCGTGTCTCATTTGTCTCACTGAAGGTTTCAGACCCACAAGCTCAGCCAGATGCGACAGTTTGAAATGAGACCCGGACGGGTCTCCTTTTTATAAGTCATCGAAATAAGCTCGAGATATTAGGTACTTTCTACGATAAATGGGTTTAGAACGATGTGCGTTTGTATTTTGATCATTGTATTGGATAAATCAAAAATATCTTGTGAGTGCTTGAAACAGTCTTGAGGATCTATTTCTTCTTCAGGGTCGTCCGAATTGGTGTTTAGTATAGGGTGCTACACTAGTGTTAATAAATATATAAATATTCGAAAAGAGGACTAAATGGCGCCAATAACTTACTACTATCTCTTTAGTCTCATTTTAGTAGCAGGTGTTGTATTGTGGCTGATAATCTCGTTGTCTATTAAGCTAAATAGTGAAATTGTGTTTGGTAAAATATCCACGGAAGGTACGCCGCGGCACGATAGACTCTTTCGGGCGGCTAGCAACAAAAACATACTTCTTTTATCAGCAAGCTTATTCGCTCTGCTAGCAAATCTAGCCGTTAGCGTAATAACAGTATTAAGCCAAGAGAGTTCGGACAAGTATATTCTTCTGGTAGGGGGACCTATCGTCGTTTTTATTGGGCTTTTGATTATTATATTAAAAATACGTAGAGACCTTCAGGCTCTACCACCAGAGGATGGAAGTAATACAGGATACGCCCATAAGCGCGAAAATAAGGACGACTCACGGCTATCTTAATCGTCATTATACTCCTCTCTTCTTCTTTGACTCTCTATCTACTCTACGTTCGATTCAGCAAGAAAAAGCTCGAAGCGATTAAAAAGAGACACCCTAAGTATTCAAAAAATTTTGAAGTATATAAAGTAATTTATAGCACGCAAACATTGGTATTCTCAGCGTTTTTTAGCCTTATGCTCGTTATTAGGTCACTGGTAAACGTGTATGAGAGTATGAATCCTGAGGCAACTATATCGGCATCCTTAGTTATACTTTTGCTTACACTCCTACCAATTGTATTACTTTTCTATTGGACGAAAACTAATAAAAATAATAAGTAGAGGATGCTTGAGACAAGTCCTCTATTAGCGTGATTTATGCGGTATACACACCAGTTAATTTGTTGGTAATTGGTAAATTGAAATCGGTAGCGTCCTGGTAGTGTTTCTTGGACCAGACCCGCCTGCTCAGCCAATAAAAATTGCGACTAACAAGTCGCTATTTTTATTGCAAAGAGCGTCACTTTCCCTACCTAACTCTATCGTCTCCATCCCGCTTATGCTAAAATAACAGAAGTGAAAAAGGGATTTACCATTGTTGAACTTCTTGTTGTTATTGTCGTCATCGCGATTCTTACAGCCATAGTAACCGTTGCGTATAACGGTGTCTCTCAAAATGCCAAAGCGAGCAGTCTTAAAGCGGACCTGCGTAATACTGCAACGAAAATCCAACTCGTTAAAGCGGATACGGGTGAATATCCATTGACGTTGAGCGCGGCCAATAAGGTTGAAAGTGAGACAACTACCCTCACCTATCAAAGCGATGGCTCGACTTTCTGTCTTGACGCAACAACTACCGCTGCGGGTGGAGCGAGCTTCTTTATGACCCATACAGGAACGATTCAGGAAGGGTTATGTCCACCCGGCCCTGCCACCTGGACAATGGTCGCGGCGGGAAGCACGCATACGCTGGCACTCGCATCGAATGGTAAGTTGTATGCGTGGGGGCTTAATACGAATGGTCAGCTTGGTATCGGCTCAACGGTAACGAAGACGAGTCCGACGGAGGTTCCGCTGACACTTCCTGCCGGCACGACCATTACCCAGCTAAGCGCCGGCGACTCATTCTCACTCGCCCTTACCTCTGACGGGGTTGTCTATGGCTGGGGTGATAGCCGCCAAGGCCAGGTTGGTGATGGTACGAGCGCTACTTCTCGAACTAGCCCGGTTCTTACTGCTGGTATGACGGGAAAGACAATTACCCAAATAAGTGCGGGCGGCCCTCATGCTTTAGCACTCGATTCAGACGGTAAAGTATACTCTTGGGGACAAAACGCCCAAGGACAGATTGGTGATGGCACTACGAATGCGCGACGCACCCCTGCTGTTGTGACAAGTGGTGTTATGGCAGGTAAAACAATTACCCAAATAAGCGCCGGGTATTACCATTCAATTGTCATCGGTTCAACTGGGGCTATTTATGGCTGGGGAAGCGATAACTATGGCCAAACTGGATCAGGCACTACTACCACAACACCTCGTTCAACGCCTATAGCCGCAACGGCTGGGTGTGTAGCCGGTAAAACATTTACAAAGCTAGCAACCGGTCAATATTTTACTCTTGCACTGGCATCTAATGGAACGCTTTGTGGGTGGGGTCAGAACTCATATGGTCAGGTTGGCAATAACGGGTTTACGACACCACTTGCTACACCTGTAGTGAGCAACAGTATAGCCGGTAAGACGGTAAAGCAATTATCGGCGCGCGGTATGCAAACACTCCTGCTTACCACCGACGGATTAGTATATGGCTGGGGTCGTAATAGCTCGGGTGAGCTTGCCGACAGCGCGTCATCCGCCAACCGCTCGAGCCCTTTTGCAATTTCATCTGTTGCACCACTGACTGGCAAAACAGTAACACAAATTAGTTCTGGCGATACGTTCTCGTATGCGATTACTGATGGTGGCGAGCTGTACGCTTGGGGAGACAATACGAGTGGACGGCTTGGTATTAACAATACCACCGACACGAAAATCTTAACTCCAACGGCTATTCCGGTTCCGGAATAGCTTTCGGCTTATTGCTGTTTGTCGCCTTTTGAGTCAAACTCCACTGTCCACTCAATTCCATACTTGTCTCGGAACATTGCAAAATAAGTGCCCCATGGGCTTGCGTCCATAGGCATTTCTACGGACCCCCCTTGTGAAAGTCCGGTAAAGATTCGATCGGCTTCTTCACGGCTGTCTACGCTGACGGCTATTTTAGAGCGGTTTTCGTTTTCGTTGACTCGCCCCAACACTTCAGGAACGTCGTTAGCAATGAGCGTATTCGAGCCGATCGGTAATGTAATGCGCATGATTTTATCAGCTTCATTTTCAGGTACTGGGAAATCGTCGCTTGCTAAATCTTTAAAACGTACAATTGTTCCGAATTCTCCACCAAATACTGATTTGTAAAACGTGAAGGCTTCTTCGGCGTTGCCGTTGAAGTTGATGTAAGGGTTAATGGTTGTCATAATGGGCAGTCTCCTTAATTGTTTAGTAATCAAGCGTTACGAAGAATCTTCTCCATAGCCTTTCCTTTTGCTAATTCATCAACAAGCTTATCGAGATATCGTATTTCTCGCATTGTTGGCTGGGTAATTTCCTCAACTCGAACACCGCAAATAACACCAGTAATAAGTGAGCGGTTCGGGTTCATTTGTGGAGCCTTCGCAAAGAAGGTTTTAAAATCCGTACCATCGTCTAATGCGGCTTCAAGCTCTTGCTGGGTGTATCCAGTGAGCCAACAAATAATCTCATCTACTTCCGCCTTCGTACGGCTTTTCTTTTCCGCCTTTGTTACGTAGTGAGGATATACGCTTGCTACGCTGGTTGAGAAAATGCGATGATTTGAGTCTTCCATAAAGTAATAGTACTCCTTTTTAAATAGGACGAAAACCGCATTTGTAGACTGGGTGCAATATTGCTTTTTATACATTATTATAGTATAATATATATAATGCCCGACCCTCATTCACTTGATGTTTACAGTAATCATATGGCCACCCATCATGAGCGAGCCAGTCTTTTTATTGATGACGGTATGAATGCTTCTGATCGCGATATGGCCATCGCAATGGCAACTTCATTTATTGACCCAAATAAGCCTGTCGCAAAGACGGCTGTGCTGATACCGGTCGCTGCGCACCAAGATAGCGATGTCATCATTCCTACTCTCGGCGAATATGCACGCCAAAAAACCGACAGCCCATTTACCGTATTTCTCCATCTTAATGCCCCATTTGATAGTACTGATTATAAAAAGGTTGAAGCTGCAGAAGAAAATGTTGCCAAAGCGCGTGAACTTTTCCCTGAGCTTGACGTGCGCAGTGCAACGAACTATTACGATAATGCCCCTATTGGTGAGATTCGTCGTGACCTGTGGAACGCGGCTTTTTTACTTTCGTATCATGAACATGGATTTAATTCTGGTGATGTTATTGGTATTAATAACGATATTGATGCTCAGAGGATTAGTCCTCATTACATTGCTCGTATTCAAGAGTTTTACGAAAGACGAACAGACAAACGTCGGAAGTTACTCGGGGATCGTATTGCCGATAGGGCCGTACAAGGGTGGGCCGCAACTCGCGTGACACATGCAGTACTGCCGTCACACCCTAATACCGGAAAAGTGACTTCGTGGGTAGATAATACTTCTTTTCAAGCTCCTGGCCATCTAAGTTATGAGGCTGGGGTGGTGATACCTTTTAGCACGTATGCCCATTTGTCGGGGTTTAATAGCGAGTCTGTGACGCACGAAACCAGCTGGATTTTTGAAGGCAATTACTCAGGGTATGTAAGCGGTGCTCAGCTTTATACATCACCGCGACGGTATATCGATCGCCTGCGTCACCATGATACTTCTGAAATATGGACCAATGACTCATTTGGTGCTAATGATGCGTGTCGTGCGGTGCTCCCCGAAGATATTAATACTGAGCGGGCTGAAGAAGTTATCTTCGAAAGGCTCGCCGATGACCTAACGCAGTACTGGTTGCCAGGAGTATTGATCGAAACAGTAGCGAGGCCTATGCTCAATCGAAAATTATTGGGTGACATTACTGAGGCCTACGCTGAGGGAATGGTATCAGCAGCAACCGGCAAGGTAGAAAGACAGCTCGCAAAAGCCGAACGGCTCCTGCGCAAAATGGTTGGTTCTGATTTGCTGGCGGATATCGTTAAAGAAAATTACGATGCAGCATCATCTGCGAGAGAACAAGTTGCACTTATGAAACAAGCGATAGAGACCGGTGAACTCGAGTAGCATTAGCAATTATTTTCTTACGATAACTGCTATACTTCAAGCATGAACAATCCGCTTTTGCTTCCACCGATTATTACAAGTCTTGTGCTCTTATTAATTCGCATTATTATCGCAGTTTCATTTTTCGTTTCTGCATTAAACAAAGCGAAAAATCCGCGAAAATCAGCTAAGCAAAACGGCATTCCCTACCCGCTCCTTTTGCTTGTAATGTGCGCCGAATTCGCAGGTGCTATCGGGGTGTTAACCGGGGTCCTAGGTCAATACGCGGCACTTGGATTGATGCTCTTGATGCTCGGTACTATAGGTCTTCATATTTTTGTTTGGAAGAGTAAGTATTGGGCGAGTAAAGGTGGCTGGGAATATGACCTGATGCTTTTTAGTTTATGTGCCGTGCTTCTGCTATTTGGCGTCGGAATGTTTGCAATATAAAAAGTGCCGAGTAATTCGGCACTTTTTTATTAGGCTTCAATAGCGATTTGCTTTGGCTTTGGTAGTTCCTTGAACTGAACCGTCACCTTAAGCACGCCGTCTTTCATTTTCGCCTTAATTGACTCCTCGTCGGCAGCTTCTGGAAGTCGAATGCTGCGGTAGAAGCTGCTTGAACTTTCGCGGATAACGTACTTTTTGTCCTTATCCTTTTCTTGTTCGTGGCGTTCAGCCCTGATGATGAGGTTGCCTTTATCGACATGGATGTTGATGTCCTTTTGGTCGAAGTTTGGCAGGTGCGCTTCTACATGGAGCTCTTTGTCATCTTTTGATGTATACACATCGGTAGTTGGCATTTGCATTGATTTGATCGGCGAAAACCAATCGTCTGAGAAGAATTGCTTCTGTAAGGCTTGGATTTCCGCAAACGGATCAAATTTAATTAAGTTACTCATAATAACCTCCTTATAATTTGATTTGTTAACGAAAAGGGCGAAACCTTTTCTACCTACTATTATAAAAAAGTTAGCACTCGAGTGTCAAGAGTGCTAAAAATAAAAAACGACGAACCGAAATTCGTCGTTTTTAAATAGAGGCTGTGATTTACATGCGGCGCTTAGCAGCTGCAAGCACACCGGCGTAAGTAGAAACTGATAGGAGTGAAGCGGTTGTAAGCAGTGTGCTTGCTCCGTTACCGGTTTCTGGGAGTTCTACTGGAACAGTTGGAATAACTACTTCTGGTGCTGGAGTTTCAGGCTCTTGAGCTTCAGGGGTTGGAACCTCTGGAGTTACAGGAGTGTCACATACATCAGTCGTTTTGTTAATGATCTTACCAGTAAGGTATTGGTCGCCGTGGCCGTTTGCACGAACAGTTTCAATCTTTGGTGCGAAGTACACGTCAACTTGAATGTTCTTACATGCCTTTGGAAGGTCAATGTTAAGCTTCACTGGTGTCTTTGAACCCTTCTTAAGTACGACAGATGAATCGTCAAAGATTGTCTGTGGTGATGCGGTTGGGTTGTTTGCAAATGGTTGGCCGTTGTAGGTGTCCGGCATGGTGTATGACGAGAAGTGAATCTCAATGTCATTACAGAGTGGACCGTTGTTGCGTGGTCCTACGGTTACTTCGCTATTACTATTCCAGGTAACGGCGATGTTTTCGTGGAGTCGTCCGTCAACACAAGTGTTGGCGTTTTGTGTTGCACCTGCTTCAGATGCGATAGCTAGGGTCGAGGCACCGAGTGCGACGGCGAGTAGCAAGTTCTTTACTATTGTCTTCATAAATTCCTCACAAACCTCTTTATTAAGATTTGTGTGAATTATACCACAAGTATGAAAATAAGTCAATATAATTATATAACATACTTCTTATGGTTAATGAATCACTCTGTTGACCCATAAATACATAGACCTCGTAAAGAGGCCTATGTAACCATTACTAGATTTATGCAACGATTCTACGCACGAGGTCTTCGATTTTTGCCCTGCTGCGTGGGTCAAGCTTCGTAAGATACCAAGCAACCTCCACAATCCCCTCTTCCGGTCTACCAATTTCTGATAGGTTTGTGCTGTCGGTAAACCCAAAGCTGATGTATTTATCTTCGCGAAAGAACACAACTACAGCCCCATCAGGTTTAATAGAATAACCCGGCATGCCGTACCAAGGCCGTGGGTGGAGTTGTGGGGCCGATGTCATGATGAGCTCGTGGAGTTCTCGAGCTGTCTCGCGGTACGTATCGCTAAAGTTTTCTATCTTGGCCAGTACGTCCTGCACACCGGCGTCATTTTTATTGTCCATAAGGACTCCTTTCGTAAAGGTTTAATGATGAGTGGTGTGATCAGGCTGAAGAGATGTTCAAGGTGATCAGTAAGATTAGTATAGCAGAATTATTTAGTACGCGCTTGGCTTATCGCCTTTGCTCACAACCTCGGTTTTTAGTTGCACATACATAAGATCTTTTGCTTGTATATTTTTGCTGTGGGTCGCTTTATCTTCCGCGTACGTAATCGATACACTACTTCCAACTTTTACAGTTTTCCCATCATAGTACTGATTTGCTTTATTTGTATTGTAAATAGAAACCGCATCGGTCGGTGTGGTAACGGTGAAGGTTGATCCCGATGATGAACGAAGTGTAATGGTTTTGCCCTCGATTGCAGTTATAACACCCTGAATCTCTTTCATGATCGCTTGATTTGTAACCTGCGCGCTTCCGACGTAGATGTCAATGGCGCCGGAATATCCAGTAAGACAGCTATCGCTTGGGTTGCCCATGCATACTTGACGTTCGGTAAGTGACTGCCATGCAAGCTGGTCATAGTATTCAAACGGTAATGACAACTTAACAACCGCAACTAATTCCTTTGAAAGTTCAGTTGGCTGAATACTACAGTGTTGCGGAGTACAGTTTTGCGGCACCATGTGCGTTTTGCTTTTTGTAATATAAACGACCGGATCATTGCTGCTGATATCGTTACTGGTTACCTCTTTGCCGTCGGCAATATAGCGCACGGATGAAGGGGTATGTATAGTAACCTCTGCTAAATTATACTTATTCTGCCCTTCGAAAGTAATAGACGATACATCTCGTGTTTTTATATGGGTTGCTGATGCTACGTATACTTCAAGGGCGTCGTATTCACGATCGTTATGAAATGGGGCGCGATAGCCTTCGGGTAAGAAAGCTTTTTGTGCCCAAGTGTTTATGGCAGCAAGCTCACAACGAGCTTCAAGGACTTTTGGTACATCCTCTGCTCTAATTGTTGCGTTTTTCTTAAGTTCGTAACGAGAGCCAAGACCAGCTCCGTCGCCACACTGCGCAAGTGATATCACAACTTCTTCTCGCCCACTCACTGATGTGGTTGGCTCAGAAACGTGCACTTCTGGCTTTTGCCAAAGTAACTGGTAGGCTGCGTATGCACCACCCGACACAAGTAATAATGCACCGAGTGCGATCGCTATAATCGCAAACTTTGGTAAATGTCGAAACTTCATAAACAGTGTCTCCTTTTTATTGACACTCATGTTACGAACGTGCGCAGAAAATATTTCATGCGACTTGATTGACGACATTACCTTGTCGGTAAACTCTGTATTGCGCGGTGCGGTGTGGGGGCGTGCCGCGTGGAGCAATGCTTCGAAGCGAGAATCTTTCATGATAGTTGCTCCTTGAGTTGAAGCTTTGCTCGACTCATCCAAGTGCCAATTGTATTTGTCGAAGTGTTGAAGTGCTTCGCTATATCGTCGTAACTCTTCCCTTCCCAGAAATATGCTTTAATAACTTTCGCGTATTTTGGTGGTTCTAACGACTCAACAGCCAGGCGAAGCTTGGTGATTTCTTCCTCTTTTATATAATCGGGTTCAATTGATTCAAGTTTTTGTTCGATATCTTTTATGTGCACTTTGCGTTTATTTTTTCGCAGCAAGTCGATACACATATTAGTGGCGATCCGGTAGAGCCAGGTCGAAAAACGCGCCTTACTGTGCGAAAAATCACCTAGTTTATGGAACGCTTTAATAAACGCTTCTTGAGCAATATCCTCTCCATCTTGTCGATCTTTAAGAATGTTTTCGCAGTGAATAATAAGTCCGGTTTGGTACCGTTCAACTAGTTCGCGGTAGGCATCGATGTCACCATCTAATATGCGCGCGATGTGTTTTTGTTCGTTCATCATGCTCATTATACGAAACATGACCTGTGAATATTTCAAACAATTACGTTTAGGGTGCTACTTCTCAAGCCTAACAGCTTCAAATACAGATTGTGCCTCGCTTAATTGCTCGGCGGTTTCGCAGATGCTGCGAATCTCAATATACCCTTTGTCTAACGGTACAAAGGCGTATTGGTTTCCCTTAGCGCTTTGCGCGGCATCCGCACCGATTAATTCGTATTGGTGAAGTGTAAATTCTTTAGTGCCATCGGGTGTTTGCATAGCATAATTATGCGTGCCGAGCTTTTGTATGCCCTTGCTGCCATCCTGGTTTTTAGTATTTTCTTCAATATTGCGAATTTCGGCCGCAACGTCTACCTTTCCTTCTTTATAAAAATACATTGCAAAACAAGTGCCGGGTTGCTCGCGAGTGCCCGAAAAGAAGTTCCTGCCTACAATAAGTGACTTGTCGTCTTGGCTATCATTGGTAGACTCACTTGTACTGTACCAGTTATCTGCCGCCCACCAGCCTTGTGCTTTTGATTCTTCAAAAGTAAACAATGGTTTTGACGCTTCAGGAGCGACATCTGCTTGAAGATTTTTATAGGCAATAAACCCGGTTATTAAAACTAATAATAAGGGACCAATGGTTACGAGTACGACGAGTTTTTTGTTTCGACGAGTTCTTTTTTGTTCCATAGTATACATACATCGTATCACGCTAATGCTACTATAATTCCATGGAACCGTATATAATTCTCGCGCTTGTCATAATAGCGATCATAGCTTCGAGTGCTCTTATTTCAAACGCTAATCACAAACGTAAAATTTTTAAGAATAATACCTATACGTATTTAGCTAAAGATATCCCTATGACAAAAACCGAAGCTGAATTTTTTGTTAAGTTAAACGCTGTTGTCGAGCAACGATATTACGTGTTCCCCCAAATGCACTTATCTGCTCTGCTTA
This sequence comes from uncultured Candidatus Saccharibacteria bacterium, assembly GCA_963517285.1. GTDB lineage: Bacteria > Patescibacteriota > Saccharimonadia > Saccharimonadales > Saccharimonadaceae > Microsaccharimonas. The sequence goes on along the minus strand of CAUQDN010000001.1, from coordinate 314,919 downwards.
AGACGAATGTAGCCGAACAAGATCAACTTTATGCATTTCGACATATTAATGGAAAATCGGTAGATTATGTTCTGTGTGACAAAAAAACACTACGTCCAACGTATGCAATTGAATTAGACGATTATACACATAATCATGCAGCTCGACGGAAAAGAGATGCAGAGGTGGAAAGGGTTTTTGAAGAAGCCAACCTTCCGCTCGTACGTTTTAGTGATAAAAATGTTTCACCGGACGACATTATTAATGCCCTTTCCAACGCACATAGAAGTTGACCTTTATGCAATAATATTATATAATTCACCCACTCTATTGAGTAACCCTGTTACTCTAGGGTTCATTGACATTCCACGATACCTCAATAGCGAAGCACAGTTTCATCCGTTCCATCCAGCGCGTATCGTGCGTGCTGTGTGACGAAGGAGGTGTTTCTCGTGAAGATGAAGATGCCCTACCTGGATCCGCGATGGGTCCTCGATGACTCCGAGGCTTTCACGGAGAACGACCGTATCCGTGTCGTGCTGGATAATGACCAGTATGTCACGCTGATGATGGACCCGGACCCGCGCCGCGCTTCGGCAACGCCGGTACGGCTCATCGTCGATCGTCGGAACACCACCACGGTGCTCCTGGAGAACATGTACGCACTCATCCAGGATCGACAGAAGCTCGGTCCTCACTTCAGCGGACGCCTCGCCTTCATCGACCGATGGCTCCACAAGCGTTTGGTGTCTCCGATCGAGGAGGTGCGGGAGTCGGCGGTCCTGGAGTACGTCAACGACACTGACGAGAACGGTGCTCGGCTTCGGCCTCTAATGAGCGGCGTGCCGTTGTACCTGCATGTCGGTATGCCCGGCGACTTCTCGCCGGCGATCTGGAGTCACCATACTTCGGTGATCGACGTGATCGAGTGGTACACGATGTGAGCGAATCGCTCAACCAAGTCCTCTGGCAACGATGACCAGAGGCATCCTGCCCATGGGGTATGGCTCGAGATTATATATCTCGCCGTGCCCACATGGGCTTTTTATTTTTCTTCAGCCCTTTGTTTAAATTGATTGATAGCACTCAGGATTGCATCGCTTGAAATATGTGAGGCATTTAAACCGTCCCCTGCGTAGTAGCTCCTTTCCGGGTCGTCACCGATAACGCGGGGTAAGGCTGCCCACTCTTTTGATAAATTATGAGCGAACTCTTCTGCCGATAGATTGCCTTTCATAAAATCAATTGAGCCGCGTCGCTCCATTAATGCGATCGCAAGTTTATCTTGCAGTGCTTCATCAAAAACAAGTTTAGTATCTAAGTTATATTCTTTAATAAGCCCTTCAAGGGTCGGCTGAATGATTTGATACCGCCCGATAGCATTGCTCGGACTCCCCTCTCGCACATAAGCTTTCTGCCATTCAATCACTTCGGCTAATGTCATCCGTGTAAATTTAATTTCTTGATTACCGGCGTTGGCAAAATACGCGTTGTAGTTATCAAGGCTTTCACCTTGAGCGATGGTAGTAAGAAGTGGTTTGTAGGCTGTTGGGTCAATCATAAGTCGGGTTTGGATGATGCCGAAAACGACGAAAGCTCCGAGTAAGAGCACACTTACGGCCATAAAAGCGCCCTCCTTCGTAAATAAACGGCGCAACATTTTTTTAACTTTTCGCATTGTGAATCGACGGGCCATACTGCTGCTTCTATTATGAAGCATGGGGCGGAAATGATACAGTAGTAAGGAAAGCTACCTCAAGAAATGTATGAACTATAAAGTTGTAATTATTTATAATCCCAATAGTACGGGAGATAGTGCCGATAATGCTAAAAAACTGGCGCGCGATTTAAAGTCGGCCGGTATGTCGGCGTCTCTTCGAGGTACGACACACCCGGGTCATGGTGAAGAAATCGCCGCGCGCTATGCTAAGAAAAACGAACCGATTATTTTGATCTCTTCTAGTGGTGACGGCGGCTATCACGAGGTTGTGAATGGTGCACTGTCACAGGAAAAATCTCAGCTTATTGTTGGTGTCTTGCCATCTGGAAACGCCAATGATCACTACACGGCAATTGGGAGCGGCTCTTTAGCTGATTCAATTAAAAAACAAGAGTTTCGTCGTATCGATACCATCAAAGTGACTGCTAAAAGTAACGGCAAGCCGTTGGTACGATATGCCCACTCTTATGGGGGAATAGGCGTGACTGCTGCAGCCGCTCATCGACTTACAATTGAACGTCCAAATATCTATACCGAAAAATGGATTGTACTGCATTCGCTCTTTTCTTTCCGGTCTGTAAAAATCAAAGAACACGGATACTCACGGCATTATAGCAGCTTGCTTTTTAACAATACCGACACAATGTCTAAGGTCATAAAACTGTCCGACAAGGCGTCTGTGATTGACGGAAAATTTGAAATGAGTCGAATTCGATTTCGCTCGAAAGTTCGTTTGCTCGTGTATCTTTTAACGGCTGCAGCTCTCGGTTTAAGGCGAACCGAATCTTTACAAAAGTATGAATTTGAAACAACTAACCACTCCTTGCCTATTCAACTTGATGGCGAAGTTTTCGTAATTGATAAGCATACAAAAGTGACTATTGAATCTGTTCAACAAAATCTACACTGCGTTCTGTAACTGTTGCAAAAATAGTTTTTTATGGTACGGTTAAGTAATCACGCCCGCAACCAATAGTTTGGTAGGTGGGCGCGAGTACATGTCGGTTTAGATTGCACCTGAGAGGGGTGTGAGCAACGTGAACAAGACCGCTGGCTCGGGTGCTGTCTGGCCCGTGATCCGCAGGGTGCTTGGCACCTTCGCGATCGTTCTCGTCTCGATGGCCGTCGCCGTCTACGCCATGGCTGCCTTCAAGCAGTCCACCGGCTGGGGCGTTACGCCGATGCAGGAGGTGAAGAACCTCTTCAGCCTGCTGTGGGGCTTCGCCTTCATCATCGGCGCCGCTCTGGTGGTGCTGGCGATCGTCGTCGGCCTCGTGGTCTTCGGCGTGAAGTCGGTGCGCAAGGGTGGTACCGGTCCGCTCATCATCGGGCTGGTCGGGCTCTTCGCCGCCGCGGCGATCGCCTGGTTCGGTGGCAACTACGTCCTGGACCTCGTGAAGATCGACAGCTACCAGGCTACCTGGTTCCTGCCGGCCTTCTTCGCGGTCGTCGGCGTCGGTGCAGTGCTGGCCGGGTACAAGCGCCCCGCCGGCTCCAAGAGCGGCGGGCGCAAGACGGTCCCCCGTTCGAGCGGTTCGAACGCCGAGACCGGGAGTGTTCCTATCGTCATGGGTGGATGAACCCTCGGCGCAAACGCAATGACGGAGGGGTGGGTGCGCTACATCTAGCGTCTTCCCACCCCTCCGTACCACCCTCCCTGTTACGCAGTCTGAACCGACATACAATCCATGACGTTTTTATACTTATGTTTTATTTTCAATATAACAGAGGTACAAGTACGCCAAGGACATTTTTCGTCTAAAAAATCAATAGTTTTTTTGACGTTTTTCTTGACAAAGTCACAACATGGGTATATACCTAACCCTAAGTTAGTTCAAGAAAATTAAAGATTGAGGGCTGTAAGTTGACGAAGCAACTTAGATTTCTTAATCAGGTTCAAGACTAGCCATATACCAATTGGGTGGAAACCGGGTGGGCGCTGAAGTACAGGAGAAGGCGCGATGTTACGAAAGTTAGCGGAATCAGCTATACCTGGCGGTCCTATTATTGGAGCGACCATCGAACATGCAATAAAGCACCCGTATAGGGTTGCGACTGGCATTGGTGCTATTGGATTGGTTGGGTATGCTGGTCTTGGATTCTACCAAGGAAAGTTCGGCGTAGATGTTGGAGTTGAAACGGAAATTGTTACTGAAGATCAGGGCCGCGGCACAATAGTCGATATTGATCTTGAAATTCCTGAACGTCCGCTCGTTGGATTCACTGCAGATGTGGTTGGTCAAAAGATGGTGCTTAGTCGTGAATTTGGTGGCAAAGTTGGACCGGTCACCCTTCCAAATATCAGTCTCGGTGAAAATGGATTAACGCTCGATAACCGAGTCGAATCGGTCGTCTGCTACGATCCATCGCTTATTACCGCTCAGTATGATCCGGGTATGATTGAGGACGAAACCGACGATCGCGTTATTTTATCAGTACCTCTTGATGCATTGTGTGTTGAAAATAACATTGACCCAACCCACGAAGACCCTGAGTTTAGTGGTGATATCTTTAGCCTACCTGCTAATTACGTCAAAGCATTTACTGGTTCGTTTAACTTTCTAAAAGACGTACCCGGTCTCAAGCAGGTAGATGGCGGCGTCGACGACATGGAGCAGACCATGCTTAGCGTTTCACGTGTGCAGATGCTTAGCAATGTAGCAGAAACTTGTACAACAAAAGTGATGGAAAACACGACAGTCAACAAAGCAGCTCACAATAATATTGCAAAAGCAGCGCTTGAAGTAATTGCGAGCAGTAACGACCCTGCACTTATGGACCTTACGGTTCGACAAATTTCAGAAATGGAAGTCGTTACCTATATTGGGGCAGAAAGTGATGCACAGCCTTCTATTCTTAACCAAAACTACAACTTCACGAATCCTTACACGGAAAGTATTGATGCTTTGAAAGACAACACCAACCTCAAGTTTGAATCACAGGGTGAATTTGAGTGTGAGATTAGCGACGAAGTAAAAGAAATGCTTGGCGAGAGCGAAGATGCAGCAGCAACCCCAACACCAAGCCCGGAGGCAACGAATGAGTAATGAGGCTCGACCATCGTCTGGCCCTGTTCGCCTCTCTGCTCGTGAGAGGTTGCTTGCTATGCCTACGCAGCAAGATCTTAACCGTTCTGACGAAGCAGTCGAAAGAACGTCCGTATTTGACTATCGACACAAAGATCCAGAGGACCAATACAGCGACCTTATTGTCTCTACTCAAGTAAGAGATACTCCGTTTACGCGCGTTGATAGCGGAGCCCTTCAACAGGCTCTCCCGCAAGAAGCGGGCTTTAGTGGTGAAGAAGGCCGATGGATGACGGCTGAAGAAATTCAAGCTCGTCGAGAAGAAATGGAACGCGAAGCTGAAGAAGAGCTATTAGCCGAGCTTGCCTTGGAGCAAGAAGCTTCTCGCCCTGGGCATGGTATATCTGTTCGTTACACGAGTCCTGACGGCGGAAAAGTAACGGTAAAGGCTGAAGGTGTTGACGAGCATCGAGTTCAACGTATTGTCGAGTCATTTATTGATCGTCCTCAGGCGCCTCATCATCTTGGTGCAGTCGCAGCTCGAGGTTACGATGCTCATCGATATTCAACCCAAGACCCAGTAATTGATAGGTATTATGAAACTGCCGATCGTGCAGAAATTGCTGCATACGACCCTACTTACAATGACGTTGCCCCAGCTTCGTTCGCTCCGACGGCTCCTCAAGAAATCCCTCTCGAAGAGGTTGCTGTTGTCGACACTCCAAGTCAAAAGTCGGAAAAGAAAGATATCAAAGAAGTTGCCAGTAGGCACAAGAAGCTTATTCGATTTGGAGCTTTTGCTGCCGCTGCGTGTCTGTATCGACCTGTCGGTAATATGGTTCACGAATTTGTCGAATATCGGGCTGCTGGCGAATCGATAAGCGCGGGTCAGCTTTTAGATGTTGCCTTAGGGAAAGATATTAAGGATTAATAGTATGTCACCGGAACAATCACCACAATCAGGACGTATGTTTATTTCACCAGAACAAGAAGCTCGCATGCAACAAGAAGCTCGCGATCGAGTTCGAGCACGCATTCATGGCGAATCAACACCTCCTCCGGCTGTCAGGCAACCGCGCCCGCGCCCAGTTGCGCCGCAGCCTACAATGCCAGCAAGTCATCAACCAGCTCCTTCTCCTGTGCGTGCGCCACGCCGCGTTTCTTCAATGCCGGTGAGTGGAGGTGCTCCACTTGTATCTCGAGCAGAAGCGGGCATACAAAGTGATAGAATTCCTTCAGAAAAAAGTACAACACCGTCGAAATTAATCGAATCAAAAGATGGTGAATCTCGTACGGTCGAACGCTCGCGCAGGCGAGGTGGTATAGCTATAACTGCCGTGCTTGTTATCGGCGGCATTGCGACGCTCGGTATAACAAATAAGGATAAAATCACGAGCTTCAATACTGAAGAAATTTTTAGTGCATCGGGCCAAGCGGTTACTGGACATTCCGGTGAAGCAAGCCAGTATGGCGAAACGATTCTTCCTCCAGTGACCGGTGCTGAAGGTCTTAATCTTCAAAACTGTAAAAAGGACGGCTCTGCTATCGCAACCATTATGATTGCAGACGGCAACTTCCCTCTTCGCTACCTTATTCAACCAGCAGATGGTTCAGCCCCAAAGGTCGAGCCCCCGTATATGACAAGTGACAATCTTAAAGATGCCAATGCCGCCTTTATTACTGAAAGTGGCTACCCGGAAATGACGATCCATAACACGGCTCTTGAAATTCATGCTTGTCAAAAAGAAGGCCAACCTGCCGTTATTGAAGGAAGTGATGGTACGGAAATTAATGCTACGAATATTGATTTTAGTGTTTCACTCAATCTTCCACCTGAGCAAGAGAATGGCGTTCAAGATGAAGCATATATGGACACGAGTGAAAAAACGCTTTTCACTTGGCCGGCTCAAACCTTCCTCGCTCCTAATGGAGAAGAAAATGCGGCTGCGATTGATGCAGTAAAAAAAGCACATGCCGGTGCCGACCAGCAAATCGGAGTCTTTAATACGGCCATCCAAATGGCATTGGCGAGCGCCTCTGATGCAACGGCAACAAGCGATTTTAACGAGACTGTCACTTTTGTTGATGATGACACTCAAACGGTATACGACGCAATTAAAGAAGGGCTCCGCATTAGAGTAAATGCACCAGATGCCAAAATCGTTGGTACTATTGGGTCACTCGCACCCGAACTGATTGGCGATAAAAAGCCAACGCTCATCGATACGAGCGGTAATCCTGAAGATAATTTCCAAATTAAAAGCGGCGAAGTGATTGTCGGAAGCTATGTAGCACCGCATGGAGAGGAAAAATAAGTATGAGCGCTGAAACATTTCAACCAAAGATGAACCCTGCTGTTCATTTTCAGAGTGAATATATTCCGGTAATGGTTCAACCGGAAGAGCATCCCCTTCACGATGAAACCGATAAAGAGATTATTGAAACGCTTGACGATGCCCGCAGCCAGGTGGTGATTGCACAGCGCGTTATTGGCCTCCATACTACGATGCTTAGTGAAGAAATTGCAGTAGCAATTGAAAAGACAGAAGCTCGCGCAGCACGTGATGCTGCCACAGTGGTTGAACGAGCAGCTGGTCATATTGAAGACGCAACACAACAGCATGAATATCGAGCGAGTGAAATTGATGAAAAAGAAGCACGCGCCCGTGCAAAAGCTGAACAAGAACGAATGGAAGCTGTCGAGGAGCGTAAGCGCAAAATTCGAGAAATTTACGCAGCGTATTTTGAAAAAGTCGGTATGATCAATACTACTGAGGCTCGCGAAGTTGACCTTATTGAAATTGAGCGTATTGATGAACGCAATGCCTTTGAAACGGAAGTAGCCGTTACTACCGATCAACGCGATACATATACGCAAATGATTGAAAAAGAAAAAGAAAAAGTCATAGAGACCTACGAAGAGACGAAAAACGAAGGTATAAACTTTTACAATTCTTGCTTAAAGACAAGTGCCGCTATGCTTGAAGGTGCCTCGATGTACCGCGAAGCGCACGCTCATCTTACTGAGACAATTGAAGAAGCGGTTGAAAATCTTGTCCAAGCTAATGCAGATAAACTTTCTGCTGAAGAAACGGTTCAAGAAAAAACTGCTCTTCGCGAAGAACTGCTTCGTGACTACGACGCCTGTGCACGCATGACGGCAGATTGGCGTAAAGAACTTTTCCAGGTTACGCGTCAGTCAATTGATAGAGCTGGTACAGAATATAGCCGTGCTCAAAATCTTGATACGAATAATCCACCGCAAACAGCTGACGAAATTAACCTTGCTATGGCGAATTTGGAAGATAGCCACTTTGAATACCGCCAGGAACACGCAGCATTAACAATGCGTATGGCTTCAATCCGTCAAGAAATTGATAACGCTAATGTTGAAAATGCTGCGCGAAACGAGCAGATTAATACTCTTAAGCACGAAATTGTTGCTTATGAAGCTGAGTGTGATCGTCTTGCCGACCTTATTGCTATGTATGAGCAGCAACTTAATGAACTGAATGCTATGAAGCAAAAAATGGCTTATACTGCGAAGCGACTTCAGTATCGTGCTGAGGCACTCGATGTCATTTTGCGTGATGGTTTTGATGCGCTTGATAATATTCCAGATGAACTGAAAGAGCTTGTTGGCGCTGCTATTAACGCTGGATTTATACAGGCAGATGTAGAGCCTACATTCGATCTTGCCAGTGCTATTCCTGACATTGACCACTCCACTATTAAAGTTGAGGTAGATCCAGAGCATATGCCGATCACTCACTTTGCAGGCGCTGCTAATAAGACTGTTTACACGGGTGATAACGCTGAATCGTCAGAACAACAAGCAGCACCAACACTTCAAGAAATTGTAAGCGAGTTAAGTAAAGAAGCCGAAGCGGCTATTCAATGGGTACAAGAACATGCCGGTAAGTTTCTTCCTGAGGCGGCTCGGCTCATCCCAGAGAAGCTTACGGTATCGGGGTTAAGCGCAAAAGTAAGGTCACGTAACGAATAACGAACTAAAAGGGTATGACAATGGCAAAGCAAGAAGCGATTCGCAGCAAATACGAAGCTCCACAAGATGACTATAGTGTGGCGTATGATCGACTTGGCCTTTCCAGGAACGCTTCATTGTCTGAAGTTGTTAAAGCTATTAATTATTATGAAGGGGCTCGTCAGTCTTTTTCGAGCAACACCCCTTTTGAAACAATGCAAACAGAAGCGCTTTACAAAGCGATGTATGCTCATGGTATTCGTGAAGAACTTGATCGATGTATTAATTCATCGCAAGATTTAAGTAGTGCACTCCAGGGATTGCTTGCTTCGTTGGAAGCCGCTCAGCAACCACCGCTTTCTGACGAATCGGTACAAGAACTTGACGAGCAATTTTTTGATTTAGCGCTGTATGCGATGTCTGACGCCGAAGTTAGCCCACGCGAAAAAGCTGCCGCCATTACCCTGTCATTGCGATTTGCAGCCGAACAACGAGGTGTCGCTAAAACGCAAATGATCCTCGAGCGTCGGTTAGCCGCCGAGCAAGCTGCTGCACTTACTCATATAAATACGCAAGCTCGGGAAGCTGCGCACCAGCAACTCGATGCGGTAAAAGGATTCTTCCAATTTGCGGGACTTGAATATCATACTCAAGCTATCGACTCAAAAATGTCAGCCAGTGCACAAAAAGCTGCAGATATTGCACGCACCCAGCTCGAGCGTAGCCGTCACGCATTTGAAGATGGCAAGCAAGTTGGACGCAAGGCTGCAAGCGTTACTGTTCTCGCAAGCATGGCAGTGGTAGGTACTGCAAATATGGCCGCAGCAGAGGGTGCCGTAAGTGTTCAGAATAGCTCCCCTGCTGGATCTGAGTCGGCGATAGTTGCACAAACTATTTCTGCCGAGCAACAGCAAGGTGTATTAGAAACTCCAATGACTGCAGTGGTCGCGGTTGAAGCGGTTGAAGCGCCGGTTGAGGCTGTTCAAATAGGCACGCCGCCGGTTGTTTCTGAGGCGCTTGCAACTACCGTTGTCGAAGATATTGACAGGGCAACGGTACAGGTTTCTGCAATTGGGGTGGCTGCTGAGCCAATTACGGAAAAAGAAGCAGCAGCGCTTGCTGTCGTTGAGGTTCAAGAAGCGACTGAAAACCAAGAAGCTGCTCCATTAGTAACAATCCAGGCTACAGACCAGGTTGCTCAACCTGCCGCTGAAACTAAGCCAGCGGCGGTTGTGACCACAGAGAGTCAACCCGAGGAGGCTGAAGCGGCTCCTGTTCAACCATCAACACTCGTTGCGCCTAATAGTGACGTGAATGTTGCTGCTGGAGAGACTCCACAAGAAGCTCTAGCACGTATTGTGGCGAGCCGTGACATGAAAGCGGCTTCATATGCTATCCGTCAAAACTTTGGCGGCATTGATTCGGTTAACCAGCCGGCCGCAAATGAAACACTCAAAGCATTTATCGATGCTGATGTCGAAACGTTACGTGCGAAAATCCCTGAAGCAGCTCATCAAGACCCTGCCTACACCGAGAAAGCATTTTTCGCTCTTGCTTATCTTGATGCTGTTTCAAAAAACCCCTCTTTACTGGATAACCCTGAAGTTGCGGCTTTTGTTGCGAGTATTACTGACCAAGGAGAGGCATACCGTAATAAATTATTTGCAACCTATGTTGCCGAGGCTAAAACTGCGCTTTCTGCCGAAAATGCCGGCGCGTATGCAAATGTAGCCGAACAATACCGCGCTCCAATTGAAAATCTTTACGGCTACGTAGCTATGGCTGCTGCTACGGACGAAGTACAAGCTCAGCAAATCCAGGCTATTAAAGACGAAGAAGCTCGTATCGCAGCCGAAGAAGAAGCGAAGCGTAAAGCTGCAGAGGCGGCAGCTCAGGGTCTTGGAGAAATTGAAGCAATTGCCGCCGATGAAAAGCGACTTGTACTTACTGCGATCGATCGCGCCGAACAACAAGGTCTTATTACTGCTCGTTACGCTGCGGTGTATCGAATTGTTATTGACTCGGAAGGTCCGGGTGCACGTGCCGCTGCCGCTGGTATTGTTGGTAACTGTATGGCGGAAGCTGCAGGCTGTGACCCTATGATTGTTGAGCGTGGCAATGGTATTGGCTTTGGTATTTTCCAATGGTCATTTGGACGTCGAACCACACTTGAGAATACAGCTGCAGCCCAGGGTGTAGATGTTGGTGATCTACGATTCCAGGTGCTTTACGCGTTAGCTGAATCGAAGAATCGAACAACCCGTGACGGTTCTGGTAACGAATGGGCCGGTATGATGTCTCAAACCGACCCAGGCGCAGCTGCTGAATTCTGGCGCTGGAACTTTGAGCGTCCAAAAGACCATCTCTCAAGCACGAATACCCGTATTCAAGTTGCCCAAGAAGTGTTTGCGCATGTTAACGGACAAATGGATGCGATTCGTAACGAGGCTGCCGCAGCGAAGGCTGAACGTGAGCGCATTGCTGCTGAAGCTGCCGCGGCTGCCGCAGCTGAAGCAGAGCGTCAACGTGCTGCTGCAGCTGAGGGTGACATTCGTCCGCAACTTGCCAATGGGCTAGATATTCGAGTACATCTTAAGGGAAAATATAGCAATGAAAGCGGTCACCTCGACGGGAGCGAACTTGTAGAGCGTGATGCGCATAACCAATACGGTGAACCAATTAAAGTGTATATTCACCCAGAGGCGGCTCCCGGATTTGATGCCATGACCGCTGCGTACCAAGCTCAGTTTGGTGAGCCATTACGAATCACCGACCACTATCGCGACTACAACGAGCAAGTATCTACTAAAAGAGCTAAAGGTCACTTAGCGGCAACCCCTGGAAAGTCAAACCATGGCTGGGGTATGGCACTCGACCTCGCAAGTAATATTAACAAGGAAGGCTCTCCTCAACATGAGTGGATGGAACAAAACGCCCATAAGTTTGGTTGGGTGAACCCACGCTGGGCTCATGATGGTACACCAAAGGGCGGGGCTGAAGAGCCATGGCACTGGGAGTTTGATGGTAATCAAGCTACCTTCGAAACGACTAATAATTAAGGCGAAGTAATTACTAAAACAGTTCAGAGTAGGGCCCGGTATAATCCGGTGCGAGTCGTCGTAAATTTTCAGTGAAGGTATCAATAACCTTGCCTTCATGCTCGACTTCCCTACCCGTAAAGGTAACTGAAGTAAGCTTACTGTCTTTTCCTTCAGCGGTAGCGCGCACGGTGACGGAATGCGCAGAGGTATGCCCGGGTGCATGCTGGAACTTATCGATTGCATATGCGGCGTCTTGTAATTGTAGGGCTGCTCGAAGTTGAGGATCTGAGAGCGTATGAATCTCATCGCTCGGAATTGAAGTGTATTGCAGTGCCATTGAGTCAGGAAGAATGATTTCACGGGCGACAGTTTTGCTTCCGAGCAAACGACGCTTTCTTTCCAGAGTCACATTTATCCACCGCACTCGTCGTTCAGAATGAAGGTTAAGTGGAAGCTGTGGCTGTTCAAAGAGTTCTGGCATGGGCTCGGGATGGGTATTGTGAGTAATCTCGGTAAATGTTTCAGTCTTTAATTCTCGTTCCATATAACTCCCCGTGTCTCGTTTTATACCTATAATACCCTTACCTAACCATGCACCAAAATGAATGTCAACGCTCTCGCTAAGGAGCACACCGTTAGGCGACTTTTGCGTTTTCTGTAAGGACGTCAGCAAGATCTATTTTGTTTAGATTCACGCCAAATCCAGGATGTCCCGGCTCGAGAACTACTCCATTAGCTAAGCTGCCAATGAGAAGCGGATCAAAGCCGAGCGAGTTCACAATTTCAGATACGACTGTAATATCTTCGTGGGAATCGCCGGCAACTGCAATCGCTTTGCGACCTTCACTTCCCTTTGATCGAGCCTCATCGTGTAACTCGTGATAGCCCATGTGGCTAAATGCTTTTACGACACGTGATTCATTCAGATAGGATTGAATTGCCTCGCTTGATGGGGCGTTGCTGTCAATCGTATCTTCACGCGGGCCATCCACTTCCCACCAATGGTTCATAGCGTCGATAACAAGTTTTCCTGCAAGTTCGTTTTTAGGGATACTTTTATACTTGCTTAACGGCAGGGCCAATATAATGACGTCAGCGAGACGAGCGGCCTCTTTATTGCCTACTGCAATCGCACCAGGGGTGAGAACTTTTATTGTTAAGGCGATAGTTTCTGGTTCTTTTGATGAGGCAATATAAACGGTGTACCCAGCTTTCAAAGCGAGCTGAGCTAACACGATTCCTACCTTCCCTGCGCCTAATATACCGATGCTTTTTACGTTCATGATTCTTCAACCAGCAGTTCGCGTACGCGCGGAATTACCTTTTCACCGTAAAGTTCAATCATTTTAAGACGGGCGCTTGCTGGCAAATGGCCGCCGCCGTACACCATGTCGAACCGCTTAACGTCGAGTGCTTTAATGACGCGAGCCATCTTCTGAGCGACCGTTTCTGGTGAGCCGACATACAGTGAGCCGTGCTCGACTTCATAATTGAATTGCTCGCGGGTATAAGGTGGCCAGCCGCGGGTTTTACCAACAGCATCCCATAATGTTTTAAAGCCAGGCCACGCAATACGTTTTGCTTCTTCGTCGGTTTCAGCAATAAAGCCTGGTGAGTGCATACCAACCGGTAGTATTGGCTTACCTAAATCCTCAGCTGCTTGACGGTAGAGTTCGACGTATGGCGCGAACCGTTCTGGGGCGCCGCCAATAATAGCGAGTACGAGTTGAAAGCCGTACCGCGCAGTGCGGATAACTGATTCTGGTGAACCACCAACCCCAACGGCGACATCTAAGCGCCCAGATTCGGTTTTAGGAAATACATCAGCGTCTTTTAGTGCAGCTCGAGTCTTGCCTTCCCAGTTCACTGGTTTTTCGTCAAGCAGTTTCGAAAAGAGGTCGATCTTCTCTTCGAACAACAGTTCGTAGTCACGCAGTTCGTACCCAAAAAGCGGAAATGATTCGGTGAACGAGCCGCGGCCTAGTATAACCTGTGCTCGGCCATCTGAAAGGGCGTCGAGTGTTGCGAAGCGTTCAAAAACGCGTACCGGGTCGTCAGAACTGAGCACGGTAACGGCTGAAGCAAGCTTAATATTTTTAGTTTTTGTTGCAATACCAGCGAGGACGGTTTCAGGGCTGGAAATAGAAAAGTCTGACCGGTGGTGCTCGCCGACGCCAAAAATATCAACGCCGAGCTTATCGGCGAGTACCGCTTCTTTTATGACTTGGCGAATCGACTCGGCGTGGCTAAATAAGTCACCCTTCTCGTCTTTAGGAATATCACCAAAAGTATCAAGCCCAAATACTACAGGTTTTTCATTTGGAGTCTGCTTTTTTACCATAATGCTCATTTCTATTTACTATATTTTATATAGTATACCAAATGAACTGTCGACATTCTAGTTCTCAATTATGCTTATGTTAATTGACAAGGTGTACACAAGGGGTATATAAAGAGCATATCAACGCGAGGGGTGTATGAAAGAATCTGACAAAGTTTCAGTTATCATGAGTGCGCAGTTTGAAGCAGCTATGGCGGGAGCTTTAATTATTAAAGTAGACTCGGCATTTAATAATGACAAATCTTTGTACGAGCTGATTTTTTTAGAACCCATAGAAACAAATAGCGTGTTAGTCTCAGCTATTAAAAACTATGTCGACGCCTTCCCTATTCGACTAGCGAAACCAAGCGATACTTTAAACACTGTCGAAGGTTCAGTAGTGGTGCTGTCGGATAAGCTTTTAGAAATAGAACCAAATAAAATCGGTGAGCTCATCCGATTTTTTCATAGTCATCGAAAATCACTTATCATTGCTTATCAACAAAGCGTACTATTTAGCAGCTTAAAAAATATAAGCAAACTTATGTTCAGCGATAAGCCGCTTTCACTGAAGTCTGATGACATAAGAAAAAGTGATGTTTTGGTTTTTCAAAAGAGCTTGCTTGCCTCTCGGCAGATTACATTGCAAGAAATTATTACCGATCGGGCCGTATGTCTCGTTGATGTAGTAAAAAGAAATCGCCTCGCTCGTATTGATCTGTCGAAATTAACCGTAAAAACCCCTGTTATTTCCAATGTTCAACGCAAAATAAGCAAAAAGTTCCGCGAGTTTACAGATATCGAGTTACAACAAAGAGGTGCCGGATTTTATTACAAAGGCAAAGAGTATATTACTCACAATACCCTCGACCGTCGCAGTTCCGCGGTCGAACGAACAACTGCGTCGCAGCGGTATATTATTCTTGGTACGCTGCTTCTTGTTGCAGGCTTCGCTTTGTTGATAAGCCATACACTCCTTGTCGCGGCCGTCACAATTATTACGCTGCTTTATGCACTCGACCTGCTGTTCAATCTGTTTCTTATCTATCGCAGCTATAAAGCATACAGTGAGATAACAATTTCGGAGACGGATGTGGCCATGGAGCGCATATGGCCCGCTTATACGATTTTATGTCCGCTCTACAAAGAGAGCTCGGTTGTACCGCAATTTATTGCGGCGATGCGTGCGATTGATTATCCTGTCGAAAAATTAGAGGTTATGTTGCTACTTGAAGAAGATGATACTGAAACGATACAGGTAATCTCCAATATGGAGTTACCGCCCTTCTTTAAAGTAATCATCGTGCCTGATTCTATGCCGAAGACAAAACCTAAAGCATGTAACTACGGCCTTATTAAAGCCACCGGTGAATACGCGGTAATATATGATGCCGAAGACATTCCCGATCCGCTTCAACTTAAAATGGCGGTACTCGCTTTTGAGAATGGCGCCTCGGATATTGGTTGTATCCAAGCAAAGCTGAATTATTATAACTGGGATCAAAACCTTCTTACTCGTTTGTTTACGCTAGAATACTCGCTGTGGTTCAACCTTGTACTTACTGGTCTTCAGTCGATTAAAGCGCCAATTCCTCTGGGTGGCACGTCAAATCATTTTCGAGTTGATCTTTTACGGCAGCTTGGCGGGTGGGATCCATTTAATGTAACCGAGGACGCAGATCTTGGGATTCGTTTAGCAAAGCGCGGCATGAAAACTGCTATTCTCGACTCTACAACGCTTGAAGAAGCTAACAGCCAGTTCACTAACTGGCTTAAGCAACGTTCACGCTGGATCAAGGGATATATGCAGACATATCTGGTGCATATGCGCGACCTGAAAGAGTTCCGACGCAATAGCCGAATAAGAGATATGTTTACCTTTCAATTGGCAATCGGTGGCAAGATCGTTTCTATGCTTATTAATCCGATTCTTTGGATAATGACAATCGGCTATTTTGTATTCCGTCCAATTACCGGGCCATTTATTGAATCGCTTTATTTGACGCCGATTTTTTATATAGGGGCGACGTCGCTGATAATCGGAAATTTCTTGTATCTTTATTACTACATGATGGGTGCAGCTCGACAAAATAGACCCGAGCTTATTTTCTATGCCCTATTCGTTCCACTCTACTGGCTTATGATGAGCCTTGCCGCTCTCATGGCGCTGAGGGACTTAATCATACGCCCATTCCATTGGCAGAAGACTAAACATGGCTTGCATCTAAAGAATATTAAGAAAAGCGTCGTATGATAGATTACGTCAAAAAACATCCGGTCGTGTCTGTAGCTGCACTGGCATGCTTTATGAGTATTGTCAGCTGGAGTATTTTTTATAGCCTTGGGTTAACGACTATCTATAACGACGCCATGTCGCATCTTAATGTCGCGCGTCTAGTGCTCGATAATATGCAGCCTGGTATGTCGCAGCTTGGAAGCGTGTGGTTACCATTGAGTCACCTCCTTTCGCTGCCGCTTATTTGGAATGATTTTTTGTGGCACACGGGATTGGCTGGGTCACTTATTTCTATGGCTGCATATGTGTTTGGTGCTGTTGGAATATATAAAATTCTAATTCACTTAAGCCAATCTCAGCTTGCCGGTATTATTGCAGCTTTGGGCTATATGCTCACGCTCAATCTTTTGTATTTACAGTCTACTCCGCTCACTGAGCAGCTTTATTTAAGCCTGTTTATTTATTCGGCGCTTTATCTGCTTCAATATTTAAAATACGATAACCCCAAGTTTTTAGTAGGCCTGAGCTTGTTGACTGCGGCCGGTGTTCTCACTCGATATGACGGATGGTTTGTAGCAGGAATTATTGGGCTGGTGCTCTTAACGAATGAATTGTTTATTCGCAAACGCCCTATTAAAGCGGCAGTCGGGTACCTTATTCTTTATTCGTTCCCTATCGCATTTGCTATGGCGTTGTGGCTTGGTTGGAATCTGCTTATTTTTGGTGATCCGCTCTATTCCTTTACCGGGCCGTATTCGGCTCGAGCACAACAGCAAATTATTGAATCAAGCAGTGGACTGATAACGAAATACAATGCGGGAATGAGCTTAAAGGCATACGGCTTTTCTGTTATAAGAAATGTCGGCTTCATCGTTACGCTCCTTGGCAGTATTGGCTGGATTGTTTACTTCTTAAAGAAACAGTCGGTAAACAAGATGGTGTCCTGGTTATTTTTTGTCACTATTTCCTCGATCGTGCTCTTTAATGTAGTTGCGCTGTATCTTGGCTTCTCTATTCTTAATCTTCCAGAATTACATTGGAACCCTTCTGGCACTGATGCTGGCGAATTGTTTAATGTGAGATATGGAATTTTAGCACTGCCGGTGATTGCTGTTGGATTTGGGCTTCTTGTACTGAACTGGCCGAGACATCGAGCGTACACTGTAGTTGGGTGTGTCGTAGTGATTATTCTTCAATGCGTCCTTACATATCAACAAGGAATCATTACGATTGAAGACGGCACTAAGGGTTCGAGCGCATTTGTAAACCAAGATATAGCAGCCGCAATGAAAGCAAATATAGCACCTGGCGAGAAAGTTATCATGTCGACCTCTTCGTATAACGCGGTTGCGTTTGAAAGTGGATTGCGGCTCGATTCATTCATTCATGAAGGGGTGAGTAAAAGCTGGAACGGTGCTATTAGTGAGCCGGATAAATACGCAAAATGGATTGTGATCGCAAACAATGATGTTGGCGAACCAGTACATACGAGCCTTATAAAAAACCACGGCGGTGTATTCATAGAGAAATACGACAAAGTATTTACCGGTGCTTACGCTTCACTTTATCGGTTAAAACAATAAGGCGAGTTATACTATGGCTATGAGTAAGGTTGAAGTTGAGAAAAAGTTTATATTAACACCCGAGCAAAAAGAGGTGTTACTGGACGGTGCTGAAAAATTAGGCGGAACAACAATTGAAGATACCTACTTTGATACCGAAGACTACCAACTCACCTTAAACGATATGTGGTTTCGCCGGCGCGAAGACGAATATGAATTGAAAGCTCCAATTGCAGCCGGGAGTGGATCGCATGAAGGAACGAACCGATATCACGAAATTACCTCACTTGATCAAATCAGCGAACTCTTACGATTAGAACAAGGTATTGATTTTGAGGTGGCGCTCTCGAAAGCTGGCATTCACCGATTTGTCACTTGCTATACAAATCGCACGAGTTATCTAAAAGACGGTTTTAAGATTGATATAGACAAAGCTACTTTTGCAAATTCACAATTCAGCCACGCCGTCGCTGAAGTTGAACTACTTGTTGACGATGAGTCAAAAGTAGGAAAGGCGGATCGTGGGATTATTGAATTTGCTCGCCAGCATGGCCTTACGGTAGACCAGGCTGTGATGGGAAAGATTGTAGCGTATCTACAGGCTGAGCGGCCAAAGCATTTTAAAAAACTCGTTGATGCTCGCGTAGTAAAGTAGCAGACAGTCCCCTATAATAAGACTATAAACGGAGGGAATGTGTATGATTCAAAGTGATTTCGCGTTTAGTGGTCTATCGGTTGATAACTTAGATGAAGCGAGAGAGTTTTACGTTAATACGCTCGAACTATCTCTTGAAGATGATTCGATGGGTTTGACATTGCAGCTTCCTGGCGGTGCGACGCTGTTCATTTATGAAAAAGCTGATCATGAGCCGGCAACGTATACAGTGCTGAATTTTGTGGTTGAAAATATCGATGAAGCAATCGAGCATCTTGTTGAGGACCATGGTATTGAAATGCTGAAGTACGAAAACCTTCCAGCGCTTCAGGATGAACTTGGTGTGCTGCGGGGTAAAGCGAGCGGTGACGGCCCTGATGTCGCTTGGTTTAATGACCCGGCTGGAAACGTACTAGCGCTTATTGAGAACTAGCACGTATACTAGATATATGAATACCTCTCCCCTTCTTCTTGCTATCCGTGCAGTTTCCGCAGAGTTTGCACGTCGTATCTTTATACCAACGATACTCATTGCCGGCATCGTGGCTGTCGCGTTTCTAGCGGTGACGATTTGGCTCGTAACGCAAAACGCCTGGTGGTGGTTGTTGCTTGCACCAATTATTATTGCGGTGTCGGTCGGTATTATTTTGGCAGTAATCACGGCGTATGCGTTGCGGTTCTTAAGCCCTAAGCAAACCAAAGACCAAAAGCGGTCAGTGAAGCTATTCGTCGACGACTTGCAGGAAATTTCTGAAATCGTCCAAACTCCAAAGTTCATTCTTTTATTTCAACTCGTTAAAGACACTATATTCCCAAGCCAGAGCGGTCTTATTAGTCGGGTTAGCACTCATGTCAATTCAACACGCCCAAGCTTCAGTGCGATAGTGGCGTCGTTTAAGTAACCCTTTTACCGAGGAAAGAGTATTTATGAAGACTGCAATTTATGACAAAGAAAACAAAGAGTTTATCGGCTACGTCGTTAAGGACGCAAATAGTTGGTTGGCTGCAACCATTTTTGGCTATGTGATTGAACGTCTTGAAACAAGTGAAGCGGCCGAACAAGTGATTCATGAACAAGGACGCACCTACCTAAAAGGTATGTGGCAATATCTCGACCCTGATGATCGTGACTGGCACCCGTGCATTATTAAAGATGCGAATGAACAGCTTGTAACGGTAATTCGCACGAATGCGCTTGGGTATCAAACGCCTGAGGACTATAAATTAGTCGTCTTAAAAAAGCCGAATGATAACATATTAATTAAATCGAGTTAAAAGTAAGAAATGTTTAAGCGAAAAGTTTTGTATTCGGGCAAGAGCCAGCATGGTTCGTATAAGATCATCGACGCCATGTATAATGGTCGGCCCGCCCGAGTGCTTTATGGTGACAAGCAAACACCACAATCGGGTATGGCGATGGACGATGATCCGTATTTGCTGTTTAGCTATAACCAACGATTTATTGAAATGGTGCTCAGTGTCAGGCCTAAGAAATTGCTTGTCATTGGCGGCGGTGCGTTTATGTTGCCAATCTCCGCGTTTCATCGTTTCCCGGACATGGTTATCGACGTCGTTGAGATTGATCCGCTGCTCGTTCAACTTTCTCGTGATTTCTTCGAGCTGCCCGAGAGTGAGCGCTTGCGGGTCTATGTTGGTGATGGCGCGGAGTTCATTAAAACTACCAAAGAAAAGTACGACATGATTATTATCGACGCCTTTAGCGGATTTACAATTCCTCACCACTTGCTCGAACGAGACATGTTACTTCACTATAAAAAGCATATGAAAAGAAACGGTGTTATCGCACTTAATTTCATTTCCGAATACACGCCTACTCGTGGTGAATTTGCCCATGAAGTAATTGCAGGTTTTCGCGAAGTGTTTAAGTGGTGTGGACTGTATCAAGCTGAGCCTGGATACGATAAGGGCGATGAACAAAACCATGTCTTGGCCGCAAGTGATTCCCCGGTTAGTTTTGATTATTTACAATCGACCGAACTGGAGTTGTATATATGAACAAACATAGCTTCATAAAATTAGCGCTTTTCTTTGCACTCTTTTTGGGTGCGACCATCGGGTTTGTGGCGCTTGCCGACGAAGTGCATGAAGGTGATACACTTGCTTTTGACAAGGCTGTTTTACACACTATCAATGAGCAATCATCACCTGCTCTCGATACGTTTTTCTTGGCGGTGACTCATTTAGGAGGAACGATTGGTGTAATAGTAATAACTGTCATTGCTTTGACAATCCTACTAGTCCGACGTCATTATCGACACGCCACTATTGTTGCCGCCGCAGTAGCCGGTGCGACAATAATTAACCTTGTATTAAAGGCTCTTTTCGAACGAAGCCGACCAGATTTATGGGAACAATTTGTTACTGAAACAAGCTACTCATTCCCAAGTGGGCATGCGATGTTAAGTAGCGTACTTGCCTTCGCGGCAATCGCTGTGTTTTGGCGCACTAAGTGGCGTATTGCAGTAATTATTGGCGCAACGTTATTTATGATGCTGGTTGGTTTTTCTCGACTTTATCTTGGTGTCCATTACCCTACAGATATACTTGCTGGCTGGTTTGTGAGTGGCGCCTGGGTATTAGGTGTTATTGCAGTAATCGATGGCTGGGCCTTTCGCAAGCGTCGTCAAGTGTCAACCGACCTCAACGACAAGTAAATCGTTAATAAGATAACCAATCATCCTTCATATACGTCTATTGATGTAGGAAAAACATCATTAAATTCAGCTCAAGATTTATATAAAACTCGGTAAAAATCACCCAGTTGCTGTTAAAAATCTCACTCTCTCTTCTTCATTACACCCACTAGCACATGTTGCTCTTCTTCCTTCTCATAAAAATTACAGAAGAATATAATAAAGATATAACCAAATTGAAGGAGGTGTACGATGGGATTTATATCAACGAAAGCACATACAGTAATTGGGTTAGTAACTGGAGCTTTGCTTGTAGTAAGCCCGGTATTATTCGGTTTTTCTGACAATCAAGCCGCGTCGCTCGTTCCTATTATCGTAGGTGTATTTATTGTTCTTAATGAATTAATTACGACAAGTCCACTAAGTCCGATAAAGCTTGTACCTATGAAAGTTCACATTGTGCTTGATGTAGTCACTGGTCTATTCCTACTTATCTCACCATGGCTCTTTAGCTTCATGGACAACGCTGAGCCAAGTCAATGGCTTCCTCACGTAGTGGTCGGGTTGCTTGTTGCTGGCTATGCACTCCTTACGACTACTCGTGACGAATCTTCTGAGCGTATCGTAAGTTAATACTCAAAATTATTACCTAAACTTAGTAGTACAAAGGAGGTGGTAGTAATGGATTCAGTTAATCCTGACCCGAAAAATATTCCAGACGACGATTTACAACTTCAAAATTATCAAGATGACCTCGATACAAGTGGTACCGATGTGATTACTGATGAAGAAACGGACGACCCTACCGAGGAATTAGGAGTAGATAAAAAAGAATTTAAGAAGGAGTTAGATAAATACGACTTTGACGAAGCTGGTCATGGTGACGACGATATGCGGGAAGCTATTGAAGATGCAGACGACCAGAACGCCGAAGACGTAACCCAACGACGATAAATAAGTAAGGAGGTGCACATGCGAGCAGTTACATGGCAAGGAAAGCGCAAAGTTGAAGTAATAGAAGTGCCGAATCCTGTTATCCAGGAGCCGACCGACATTATCATAAAGGTTACTTCGACATGTATATGTGGGTCAGACCTCCACTTATATGAAGTGATGGCTCCCTTTATGGAAAAGGGTGACATTATGGGCCATGAGCCGATGGGTATTGTGGCGGAGATTGGAAGCGCTATCACAAATGTTAAGGTTGGTGATCGCGTGGTTATTCCGTTTAACGTTTCATGTGGCGAATGCTATATGTGTCAGCAAGGTTTGCAGTCACAATGCGAAACGACGCAGGTGCGCGAGCACGAACGTGGGGCCGCCTTGCTTGGGTATAGTAAGCTCTATGGGCACATTCCCGGCGGACAGGCTGAATATCTTCGAGTTCCTCAGGCTCAATATGGACCAATCGTTATTCCTAATGAAGGCCCGGATGATCGATATATTTACTTATCAGATGTCTTACCAACCGCATGGCAAGCTGTCGAGTATGCCAATATCCCAGAGGGCGGTTCAGTTGTGGTGATGGGTCTCGGCCCTATCGGTGACATGTCCACCCGTATTGCTAAACACCGCGGTGCTGGCAAAATTATCGCGGTTGACCTTGTGCCGGAGCGACTGGCACGAGCTGAAAAAAATGGTATTGATGTCATTGACCTCAATGAGCATGAGAAGGATTTGAAAGAAGTCATTCTTGAAAAGACGGATGGTCGTGGCCCGGATGCCGTGATTGATGCAGTTGGATTCGAGGCGCATGGTTCAACGATGGAAGCGATTGTACAACAAACAGCCGGCGCTTTGCCAAAACCTATTGCTGAAACGATGTTCGAGAAAGCCGGTATCGATCGTCTGAATGCACTCCACAATGCTATCGATACAGTGCGACGTGGTGGAACGGTCTCGATTTCTGGCGTGTACGCCGGCAAGGCCGACCCTATGCCAATGGACGTCATGTTCGATAAGCAAATCCAGCTCCGTATGGGGCAAGCTAACGTGAAGCGATGGATCGACGATATCCTTCCGCTCCTCACCGACGAAGACCCATTGGGTGTTGATACGTTTGCGACCCATCACCTATCACTTGATGAAGCCCCGCATGCTTATGAAATCTTCCAAAAGAAAGAAGACGGCGCGGTGAAGATTGTTCTGAAGCCGTAAGGTCTTTGAGGTAATAATAAAAAAACGACCGCCATTTCGGGGTCGTTTTTTATTAGATGCGTTGTGCTTTTCGCTTTTCAGCTTTGAGCTTTTTTTTGCGAGCGCGCTTGATGTCGGCGCCGTGCCAGTTGCGGTGTTTTGCCATAGGGCTCCTTTTTAATACTCAAATCAGTATACAGTACTACTGTAATTTGTGCAATTCCCTACATTGACACAAGCGCATAATTTATTTTATAATAGCAAGGTTCTATTCATGCTGTTGCTGGGGGTTCTCCACGTAATGTTGGTCCTGACGCTTGACTCGAATGTGAACACGAGGAGAGGAGCCGTACAAGGCGCCAAGAACCTGCTGAGCATCATCGACGCTCAATGGCAGCTGCTGAGCAGCACCAAAGCGTCGCGCCACTTCGAGGCGAGGCTTTCGACCGAGATCGGTCGCGTCCTCATCGCCGATGTGGAGTACGTCGTGGGTGATGGTGCGAAGTTCTGGTTCGAATCCCTCCCGCAGCGTGAGCACAACCGTGCACGCCGCGAAGGGCGGATTACCTACAACCCGGAGCGCGTCTGTGTGACGGGACTGCGTGACCTCGACGGTCACCAGGTCCAGGTCGTCATCGGTCCGAACGAGGGATGTGCTGCTTTTGGGCTTCGGCTCATCAGCAGGAAGCTGCTCGACAAGGCGCACTTCAGCGTCAGCGGAGGTGCCAGCGCACCACGCGACGCGCCTTCGCCTCTCAGCTGACCTCCGTCAGCTCCTCCCTATCCATCGCCCGTCGTGATATCCAGTCACGACGGGCCTCATTCTTTTCATGACTAAAAAAGAACCCTCCATTTGGAGGGTTCTTGGGTGTTCGAAAGGCCTTATACTTTCGCAGGAGCAGTTCCGGTAGAACGGACGGCTGCGGCGACAGCGATTTTGTAGACCGCTGCAATTCCGACGAGTGCATATACGATTCGTGAGAGTGCTGAGCCCTCCCCGAAGAGCGCATCAACCAGGTTAAAGTCGAAAAATCCGACCAATCCCCAGTTCAGTCCACCGATTAAGATTAATACTAAGGCGACAATGTTTGCTACTCTCATATCCACATCCTCCCGTTAGGTTGTACCTTTACTATACGCGCCTTAATCGTGGATTGTAAGTGAAAAATGAAAATATGTGCCTATGGTTTAATGTAATAATTCAACGGTACGCGCGGGAAGTTGTGAACGGATGCGATCGATTAATCCGGCACTCAGGATATCTTTTAATGCCTCCCAGGCAGATAAAAGCTGGTGCTTGGCGCGCGGTTCATCTACCTCTTGAAATTCCATAAATTGTTCTAATAAATCCTGGGTGCTATTTTCTTCCGTGGCATACACTGCTAATGCCATGTCTTCAAGCTCGGTTGGAAGTTGATGAGCAAAACTCTCTCGCTCACTTTCTGTTAAATGCACTGCCAGTGCGGCGACTGCCCCGTCTAATGCATCTTTAGATTCCTCGTCGGAGAATCCTGAGTAATATTGGACGGTTTTAATTAGGTCATAGTATTTCATAATTTTTCCCTCCACTTACGTATATATTCATGGTAAGCAACGACACTGAGGGTATGCTGAAGCCACATAATGCACGCGTGGTATGCTTTACTTACTGCATCACATTGTTGACAGAATATAAACATTTATACTCTAGGTATTGCATTGTTACCTCTGTAAATATGTCGTAATAGCGTGATGTGCATCACGAGAAATATTACAACAAACGTAAGCTTGACACCGCTATATATGTGGTATTAGTCTGAATGTAGACGCTACATTTAGCGTATTTAACAAAAACAGCATTACAACACAACTTGGAGGGTGTATGTACAATACGATTCGTAAAAGAAGCGGCAAGACCGCTCGCTTCGACATGGAAAAAATTATTTCGGCGCTTGAAAAAGCTGGTAGTTCAACGGGTGAATTCGACCATGCTACGGCGCGTCGGCTAGCTAAGCGCGTGATCGATCAAGCGCAAAAAGAACTCACTAGCAAAGTGCCGACCGTCGAGCAAATTCAGGATATCGCTGAAAATGTACTGCTCGCCTCTTCCTATAAAAAAACCGCAAAGGCATACATTTTATATCGCGACCAACATAAACAACTTCGCGAGCTAACCAGCGCCGCACATGTTGATTTGGTAGACAGTTACATTGGTGACCTTGACTGGCGAATTAAAGAAAACAGTAATATGGGGTATTCGCTCCAAGGGCTTAATAACTATATTTCTTCTGAAGTCAGTAAAACTTATTGGCTTAATAAAATTTACCCACAGGAAATTGGCGCTGCACACCGGAGCGGCGACATGCACGTTCATGACCTTGGGCTTGTGTCGGTCTATTGTGTTGGGTGGGACTTAATGGACCTACTGCGCGAAGGCTTTACTGGTGTTCCTGGCAAGGTCGCCTCAAAACCAGCTAAACATCTTCGCTCGGCGCTCGGCCAGATCGTAAACTTTTTCTATACTCTGCAGGGTGAAGCGGCCGGGGCGCAAGCTTTTAGTAACTTTGATACGCTCCTTGCGCCGTTTATTCGCTACGACAAACTGTCCTACAGGGAAGTAAAGCAAGCGCTTCAAGAATTCGTCTTTAATGTAAACGTACCAACGCGAGTTGGCTTCCAAACGCCGTTTACAAACGTTACCCTCGACCTTCAAGCGCCGGAACATATTGCCGGTAACCCAGTTCTTTTAGGCGGTGAAATGCAAGATGAGAACTATGGTGACTTTCAAGAGGAAATGAATATTTTCAATAAGGCATTTTTGGAAGTACTCAGCGAGGGTGACGCGATGGGCCGAGTCTTCACCTTCCCTATTCCTACATACAACATTACGCCAGATTTCGATTGGGATAACCCGGTTATTGAAAACCTCTGGGAAGCGAGTGCAAAATACGGCATTCCTTACTTCTCAAACTTCGTGAATTCTGAAATGAAACCAGAGGATGCACGCTCAATGTGTTGCCGTCTTCGCATCGATAATAGGCAGCTTGAATATCGTGGTGGTGGGCTATTCGGCTCAAGCCCAATGACTGGATCAGTCGGCGTGGTGACACTTAATCTGCCTCGCTTAGCTTTAAAGTCCGAGACAACAGAAGCCTTCATGGACGGCCTTGAGCACTTAATGCAGTTAGCGAAAGAAAGCCTTGAAATTAAACGTAAAGCGCTCGAAAAGTTTACTGATGCTAACCTGTATCCATACACCAAATACTACCTTCGAAACATTAAAAAAGGGTTCGGTGTGTACTGGAAAAACCACTTCTCGACCATTGGTATTTTAGGTATGAATGAAGCACTCGTAAACCTTATCGGCAAAGATATTGCCAGTGATGAAGGCCGTGAATTTGCCGAAAAAGTACTCGATTACATGCGTGATCGGTTGGCGGATTTTCAGGAAGAAACGGGCAATAACTACAACCTCGAGGCAACACCAGCTGAAGGCACTACGTATCGCTTAGCGCAAATTGATAAAAAAGATTTTCCTAAGACTGCGCATTTTGCGAATGGTATTGGCGATGAAGTTGAACATCCGTTCTATACGAACTCAACACACCTACCCGTCAATTACACCAATGACGTGTTTGAGCTGCTTGATCTTCAAGACAAACTACAAACTAAATATACGGGTGGAACAGTGATTCACTTCTTCCTGGGTGAACGGGTTGATGATCCGGAAATGGTGAAGAAGCTCGTTAAGATTATCTGTGAAAATCACCAGTTACCATACTTTACATTTAGCCCTTCATTTAGCGTATGTCCGAACCATGGGTACCTTCGCGGTGAGCATGAAACGTGTGAAACGTGCGAGGCGCCATGTGAAATTTATTCTCGCGTTGTTGGATTCTTAACTCCAACGCATCGCTGGAACAACGGTAAGCAAGCGGAGTTTGGTATGCGCAATAAGTTCAGCGTCGAGGCTGCCGTTCGATCATGAAAATCGGGGGTCTTCAAAAGCTATCGCTGGTTGATTATCCCCATCACACTGCTGTTGCGATGTTTACAATCGGCTGTAATATGCGCTGCGGGTACTGCCATAATCCTGAATTGGTATTGCCCGAGCGCTATGCCGATGCGATTCCGGAAGAGGATATCCTCCTCTTCCTAGAAAGCAGAGTTGGTCGAGTTGAAGGTGTGGTGATTAGTGGTGGTGAGCCAACTATGCACGCCGATCTTCCGCAGTTTATTCGCCGCGTCAAACAACTTGGTTTTCTCGTAAAGCTCGATACGAATGGAACAAACCCAGAGATGGTCCACGAGCTGCTCGCCAGTAAACTCGTAGACTATATTGCGATAGACATTAAAGCTTCAATGGAGCGCTATCAGGAAGTAGTTGCTCGTCCTGTTGATACAGATGCAATTCAACAGACGATCGCACTTATTAAGGCGAGTGGTATTGATCACGAATTTCGCACAACGCTAGTTAAGAGCCAGGTGAGTCCGACCGACCTTATTGAAATTGGTCATCTTGTGCAAGGTTCGCCGCGCTATGCTCTACAGCGATTCCGACCCGGTCGTACACTTAATCCGCAATTTGCTAACGAAGTCACCTATAGTGACGAAGAGTTGGTCGAATTAAAAGCGACGATGGAACAATTTGTCGACGAATGTGTGGTGCACTGATATGAAACGTGAAGCAATCGTAACTCGAGTGCGAAAAGAGGCGCCGACTATTTCGACGATATACTTTAGGGTCGAGGGAAAGAAGTACGACTTTACAGCCGGTCAATATTTAACGGTGTATTTTGACGAGACTGGCTTTAAAGCCGGTAAAGCATATAGCATCTCAAGTTCACCGCTTGATAACGAAGTGTCTATTACCGTGAAAAATGTTGGTGAGTTTTCAGGGCTGCTCTGTTCGCTTAAACCGGGCGATTCGTTTCAGGTGAGCTCGCCTTACGGGTTCTTTAACGTGAACGATGAGTTGCCGATAGTTGCCATTGCAGCTGGCGTAGGGATCGCGCCACTATGGAGTATTATTCGTCACGAATTAGCGCGCTCCCCTGCTCGCGAAGTGCAACTACATTTAACAGCACCGACCGAACAAGAGCTCGTTTTTCACGATGATATTACGCTTCTTTTTAACCAACACGATAATGTCACGGCACACTACTTTGTGACTCGTGAGGTAACTGCCAAGGCATTACAGCGACGCTTTGCTGTACATACAGATATTCCCGTGACATCGCTCGTCGACAGCCGTTTTTACGTGTGTGGTTCGCAAGGATTCGTGCGAGCTATGTGGCGACAACTCATGGAAGCGGGCGTTGATGAAGACCGCGTGGTGACTGAAACATTTTATGAAAGCGTGTTGTGATGAACGAAATGTTAAAAGAAGATGTTCGTTTCGAACAGTCACCCGAACTCGTAGAGGCTATTGATCGCGAATCGTTTGAAGTGCCATGCGAAAACAAGATTGGCTTTATTGCCCTTTGTGCATCGTGTCCACTTGTATCGCTTTTTGGAGAGTGTCCGAAAGATGTAATTAATAAACCACAGCAGTTAGAGTTCAATGAAATTGAATCAATTAATGGCGACTCCTTTCAAGATATTGGATTTAATTTTGAAAGTATGGTGCCGCAAGATCCTAATGGTATAGAAGTGGTGCCTGTTAGGATCGTTGAGCCGCCTCAACCTAAAGAAAACCCCGTCACGGTTGAAAAAACTCCAAAGCCCAAACAAAAAAGTGAGCAAAAAGTAGATAAGAAGAAGATAGAGAAAGTAATTGAGAAGAAGGCAGCGCCATCGTATTTAGAGCTACTGCTTGATGATGCTGTGCCGGTGGTAGTAGCGACCGCCTTTCGACCAGTTAAAAAAGAGGTACAGCTGCCGCCTAATGAGCCGACGCATAACCAAGAGTTAAATGCTGAAACTCCTGTAATGAAGGAACTGGAGCCTGTCCAGGTAAAAGAACCAGAGTCTATTCTCACCGACCCTGAACCGGAGTTCGACTCAGAAGCACCATTGCCAGCCGTTGAGCTGAAAGTCATTCCAGCCCAGGAACCTATTGAGCCTGTCATCTTTGAAGAATCAGCTGCATCTATTGAGGATGATATCGACGTACCTTTTGTAGAGTCTCTTGATACAACTACAGAATATCCACCTCAACCAAAACCACTCGAGAAAAAGAATAATTCTGATGTGCAAAGCGTTCCCGACCTGGGAGTAATATATGCGATTGCTCCGCAAGAAGAAGTAAAAAATAAGCCAGAGTTTCCTGAAGCTGTACTTGTTTCCTCTCCAGCTTCTGCTATAGATAAAGAACTAGTATCTACCGTCGAAACTATTCCCCTAGAGGAAAACTACCATCAACCAGAGCCCCTTAATGAACAGCCGCAGCAACCGTTAGTAACAGAAAAAGTAGCTGCACCTGAAGATACCCCGGAAATTCTCGCACAAAACACTATGTTCGATACATCTGCAATATTAAAAAATATTTGGACGCTCCTTGGTTCGTTCGTACTGAAGATAACGCTATAAAGAGTTGTGTCGGCCTTGAATTTCGACCACGTCACTTATTTCAGAATGGTATCGTAGCGTGTAAGCGTCGCAGCCACCGGTTGGCGATGAAGTGCACTGTGAGCTGTTTGAAGGGCGCGATGCATCGTACACAATAACGTCTTTTGTACCGTAATCCGGACTACTACTAGAAACCAAACCGAGCGGATTATCGTACATCGGCATCTTTAACGAAGCTTCATCCATATTAAGAATACCGGCTACTACACCAGGCGTCGCACCATTGTCAGAGGTGATCGCGATAACTGGCGGGTACTCACCTTTCTTCTGGTAATAGGTTTCGAGCGCTTCTGAAATAGCCGTGACATTGCTTTCACGTTGATGGTCGCGGGACTGCGACATTGCTCTTGAGATTCCGCCCTGAATAACGACGATAAGAATAATGATTACCGCAACGACAATAGTGATTTCCACCAGTGTGAAGCCCTTTTGTGTGAAAAGGGAGCGGGTGCGCGACAGCTGATGCGCAGTTGACCCGGCAAGCATGAGCTTATTCATGGTGAGTTTAGTATAGCACTATCATGTAAAAACAAGGTAAATTAATTTGATAAATATCGTAAAGCAGGCTATCATTGGAAGCATATGCGCAATCCTAAAAAACGGTTGGTGCGGAGGGTATCAAAAGTTCTCATTGCGAGTGTTACAACGCTCGCTATTGTAGGTGCGCTGTTTTTCGTAACCTGGGGTCGTGATATTCCGGTACTTAATCCAAGTGGAACAATCGCCGACCAGGAATTTATTTTAATCGCTATCACTACTGGTCTTGGTATTTTTGTCGTTGTTCCAGTATTTGTACTGCTCTTTTCAATTGCTTGGAAGTATCGTGCGACTAACGAAAAGGCGCCCTATGAGCCGGAGCTTGAGGGTAATCGAAAACTTGAAGCATTATGGTGGGGTATTCCCCTCTTCATTATTTTGGTGTTAGCGATCATTACATGGGTATCAACGCACAATCTTGATCCGTACAAGTCGCTTAAGTCAGACATTACACCTGTTAAGGTGCAAGTTGTTTCCCTCAACTGGAAGTGGCTCTTCATTTACCCAGAGCTTGGCGTTGCAACAGTGAATTACATGAATATTCCTAAAAACACGCCGATTGACCTGACGCTCACTTCGGACGCGCCAATGAACTCGTTCTGGGTTCCGGCGTTAGCTGGTCAAGTGTACACGATGTCGGGAATGTCGACGCGCCTACACCTCATGGCTGATACGGTCGGTACATTTAACGGCTCTTCAACGAACATTAGCGGTGATGGCTATGCGGGCATGAGCTTTAAGGTATATTCGATGGAAGAGTCTGATTTTGTAAGCTGGGCTCGAAAAGCTGCCGACTCCAAGGATATGCTGACCGCTAAAACCTACGCCAAGCTGGCTGAAAATAGCGTTAATAACCCAGAGGCAACGTATATGTTAATGGCACCAACTCTTTATGACGACATTGTCATGAAATATATGCACACGAAGGCCGACAATTCTGAGCACGAAGAATCGCACGATCACGAACACAGCCACGAAGGGATGAACCACTAATGTCACAAGAACTACAAGAATTTTTATTTGGCCGTCTTACCTGGCAAGGCTTCGTGCATGAGCCAATTATGGCCGGTGCTGGAATCGGCATGGTGTTAGGGCTCCTCGCGATTTGTGCGGGTATTACGTATTTTAAGAAGTGGACCTGGCTTTGGAAGAACTGGCTCACCGCTCTTGACCCAAAGAAGATTGGTATTATGTACCTTATCGTATCAGTAATTATGCTGCTTCGTGGAGGTGCCGACGCTTTGATGATGCGCGCCCAACAAGCAAGTAATGATTCGTTAGGCTTACTAACTTCAGATCACTTCCAGCAAGTCTTTACTGCCCATGGGTCTATTATGATTTTCTTTGTGGCGATGGGTATTATTGCCGCACTCTTTAACCTGATCGTGCCGCAGCAGATCGGTTCACGTGACGTTGCTTTTCCATTTATGAATTCGGTAAGCTTCTGGCTTTTTGTCGCCGGTATGATTATTATTAACGCGCCTCTAGTGGTTGGTGAATTCTCAACCGCAGGGTGGCTGGCGTATCCACCGCTTTCCGGCCTCGAGTATAGCCCGGGTGTGGGAGTAGATTATTGGATATGGAGCCTTCAAATAGCTGGAATTGGTAGTTTACTGACGGGTATCAATTTCTTCGTGACAATTATTAAAATGCGCGCACCTGGTATGAAGTTGATGATGATGCCAATCTTTGTCTGGAGTGTGCTTGGTAGTACGGCGCTGATTATGGCGGCCTTCCCTATCCTCACCGCAACCCTCGGGATGCTCTCACTCGACCGTTTAATTGAAACGAACTTCTTTACCAGTTCGGGTGGTGGTAACCCGATGCTTTATGTTAACTTGATTTGGGCGTGGGGTCACCCAGAGGTATATATTCTTATCTTGCCAGCCTTTGGTGTCTTCTCTGAAGTCGTGGCGACCTTCTCGCGAAAGCGATTGTTTGGGTATACTTCGATGGTATGGGCGATTATCGCTATCACCGTCCTTTCATTTACAGTATGGCTCCACCACTTCTTTACCATGGGGGCTGGCGCTGACGTCAATACGTTCTTCGGTATTATGACGATGATTATTTCCGTTCCAACGGGAGTAAAGGTCTTTAACTGGATCTTTACAATGTACCGCGGCCGGGTTAGCTTCCATACGCCAATGCTATGGTTTATGGGGTTTGTAGTTACTTTCACAATCGGTGGGCTTACGGGTGTGCTTATGTCGGTACCCGCTGCTGACTTCCAGTTCCATAACAGCCTCTTCTTGGTGGCGCACTTCCACAATATGATTATCGGTGGTGTACTGTTTGGAATCTTTGCAGCCTTTACCTACTGGTTTCCTAAGTTTGCTGGCTTCACGCTTAATGAAC
Organism: uncultured Candidatus Saccharibacteria bacterium; assembly: GCA_963517285.1. GTDB lineage: Bacteria > Patescibacteriota > Saccharimonadia > Saccharimonadales > Saccharimonadaceae > Microsaccharimonas. The sequence goes on along the minus strand of CAUQDN010000001.1, from coordinate 282,161 downwards.
GAATTGGCCGCTATGCGTTTTGGGCATGGATTATCGGCTTTATCCTTGCCTTCATGCCACTCTACATTCTTGGGCTTATGGGTGCAGTGCGTCGACTTGATCACTACGATCCATCGCTCGGCTGGCAAGGTTTGTTTATCGTAGCAGGTGTCGGTGTGGTGATTATTGCGTTTGGTGTTTTCCTGCAGGTATTGCAGGTGGTAGTGAGCGTTTGGAAGCGTAAAGAAAACCGTGTTGGTAATGACCCGTGGGATGGTCGCACGCTCGAATGGGCAACGACTTCTCCACCCCTTGAATATAATTTTGCTAAAATCCCAACTGTTAAAAGCCGCGACGCTTTCTGGGAAATGAAAAAGATGGATGACATACCAAAGCGGGAATTTGAAGATATCTGGGTTCCGAAGAATAGCGGAGCCGGCCCGATTATCGGCGTATTTGCACTTGCGCTTGGCCTCGCTATCGTATGGCACATTTGGTGGATCGCTTTGATTGCGTTTGTCGGCGGTGTTATCGCAGTTATTATTAAGATGACCGATGACGAACCTGATCGATTAATTACTGCCGAAGAGGCTGCAGAAATCGCCGCTAAGCAAGCAATGAAAGGAGCGAACGCATGAATCGCGCTGAAGAAGAAGTAGCTATCCGCCAGCGAAAATCGCTCGGCTTTTGGATCTACTTGATGACCGACTGCCTCTTGTTTGCAACTCTATTTGCAACCTTTGCCGTGCTTCGTACCAGTACATTTGGTGGCCCATCAGGCGCTGATCTATTCGACCTCGATTTCGTACTCGTAGAGACAATGATTCTTTTGTTCAGCAGCTTTACCATAGGGCTTTCTGTGTTAGCTGCGGCTCGTGGTCTTAAAAAGCAAACGTTAATCTGGCTTCTCATTACCGGGGTGCTCGGCGCAGCTTTCCTTAGTATGGAGCTTTGGGAATTCAGCCAGCTGATTCACGAAGGATATGGATGGCAGCGTAGCGCGTTCTTGTCATCGTACTTTGTGCTCGTTGGTACACACGGGATCCACATTGCTATCGGACTGCTGTGGTTGATTGTAGTTGCAATACGGTTATGGCGCTTCAACGCCAAAGAAACCGATCTCCAGCGACTCACCCTTCTTGGCGTCTTCTGGCACTTCCTTGATATCGTCTGGATTTTCATTTTCAGTATCGTCTACTTGATTGGAGGTATGGCATGAGAAAGCCTACTGTAGAACACCGCCACTCACCCGTATCTTACACTTCATATGTAACGGGATTTATCCTGTCGGTAATTTGTACGGTTGTTGCCTACTTGTTGGTGGCAAACCATCTCGTACCTGAAAATATCCTCTTTTACCTCGTGCTTGTCATAGCGGTTGTGCAGCTTATTGTGCAACTCGTCTTCTTCCTACATCTTGGTCGCGGTAGTAACTGGAAGCTCCTCACCTTTATATTTACGGCAATTTTTGTGCTCATTATCGTGGTTGGTACGGTGTGGGTAATGCATCATCTTAATTACAATATGATGGATATGACCCCCGAAGAAATGCACCAGTACATGGAACAAAACGAAGGAATTTAATGGAACGACACACTACTTCTTACTTACAGCTTATTAAGCCTGGCATAACAATCAGTAATACTTTGGCGGGCGTCGCCGGATTCTTTTTAGCAGCTAGCATGGTTGGGTTCGACTGGCTTGTTCTCGTAGGCACGATTGGTGGCATCGGGTTTATTATTGCCTCGGCGTGTGTGGCGAATAACATTCTCGACCGTGATATCGATAAACGAATGAAACGTACGGTTAAGCGAGATGTGGCGAGCGGGGTAATTAGCATTCCTAAGGCTATCACTTTTTCAATCGTTTTAGGTGTCGCTGGATTCGTGTTGCTCGGTCTGTTGACCAATGGGTTGACGCTATTACTCGGGGTGATTGCGTACGTATGGTATGTAGTTATTTACGGCATCGCTAAGCGAACGACGGTACTTAGCACAATTATCGGTGGTGTGGCTGGGGCACTTCCCCCTATGGCCGGCTATACTGCACTCACTGGTTCGCTTGATAGTGCTGCATGGATCCTCTTCTTCATTTTGTTCTTTTGGCAACTCCCCCACTTCTACGCAATTTCTATGTTTCGACAATCGGACTATGCTTCAGCTGGTTTACCGGTTTGGGCGGTAAAATACGGGCTCAAGAGCGCTAAACTACAAATTTTTATATCAGTAATTCTGTATGCATTTGCCGCTATGTCGTTGGTTATTTTTGGATACACGGGCGTGGTGTACGCAGTCGTGTCGACAGCTCTTTCGATTTATTGGATTTACAAGGGTGTGTCACTGTATCGGAAAGTCGATGATGTTAAGTGGGCGCGGAGTATGTTTGGTGTATCGCTGCTGGTACTGCTTGCGATGTGTCTGCTGATTGCAGTCGGCGGATATCTTCCGTAAGAGGGCAAACGATAGTATACTATGCTTATGATTATTCTTATTCACGTATTAATTGCGCTGGCAAGCGTTGGCCTTGCTTCGTTTACTTTCTTTAAACCAACTATTGAACGACTCTATGCGAGTTATGGGTTCATCGTCGCGACAGTTGCGAGTGGATCGTTATTAATCTTTGTAGCACAAGCAGACATTCTTCGTACCTGCCTCTCTGGCTTACTCTACGTGACGGTTGTATCAATCGTGACGATTGCTACACATGTGCGTGCCCGCAACCTCGGGTTGCTCACCGAAAAAAGCGAATAATCTTCGCAACAAAAAAGAGGCGCTCCTGTGTGGGGCGCCTCTTTTTGTATTACTGTTTTGGCTTGTCGAGTTCAGGATAGTAGGCTGCACTTGATTTGATTGACTGCGAACCCCATGCTCTCATAGTTTGCCTGAGCGGTAAGATGTCGTGATAGCCGATGAGGTCAGCAGCTTGACGGATGAGTGAACCAAGTAGGCCGCCGAAGTTGAGCCAGCGGTATTCAAAGATAGCCCAGTTCTTACCAACCGGAACAACGACAGCTGGAAGCTTTGCGTGATACTTCTTCTTCGACTTTTTAAGAATGTGCTTGGCGACGAATAGGGCGTCGTGTACAGCAATTTGCGCCAGGCCACTGTAGGGTGTGAATGCGTTATCGCCAATGACGTAAATATGATCATCTGCCCGCATGTGAGCATCTACAACAACCTTGCCGTTTTTTGAAAGTTCAAACTGGTCGGCGTTGGCTGCGTAGAATGGGTTGTTTGCCACCCCCGATGTCCAGATAACGGTATGACTTTTAATTGGCCGTCCGCTGACGATCAGGCTATCGGCAGTTTCCGCCTCAACCTTCTTGTTTGTTTCAACGTGCACCCCAAGTGATTTAAGGCGTTTTGCAACCTTAGCACTCGCCTTTTCTGACATGCGAGGCAGGACGCGTGGTGCGGCTTCAATAATACTAATTGAAATGCGAGGTTCTGGCTTACGGTATTTCTTCTTAAGGTCCTTAAGGAATGCACCAAGTGATGAAGCGAGTTCGACGCCAGTTGGGCCGGCACCAATGATTAAGAAGTGCGCATCTGCTCCGTTAGGTTGCATGAAGTCGTGGACGAGATGATGTTTGAGCCGTTCAATTTCACCTTGCGACTTAATGCCGTACGCGTAGTGATCGAGACCTTCGATGCCGAAGTACGTTGTAACGGAGCCAAGCGCCAAGACGAGCTTGTTATACGTGTGTGTTTCACCGGAAGCGGTGGTGAGTGTACGCGTTGCTTTATTGAGCTTTGTCACACTATCGATAACGATGTCGACATTATCATAACTGGCAAAAATCTCACCGAGTGGTATCCATGATTGGAAGTTGCTCCCACCTGTAGCGGTACTATAAAGCGCTGGATAGTACTGAAAGTCAGGACGATCGCTGATAAGGGTTACATGTACCTTCTTGTTCTTCGCAAGTTCGAGCGCGGCCTTAACGCCGCCAAATCCACCACCGACAACGGTAATCTGCATAGGAATATCCTGTTTATGTTTAGAAATCTGTCTGTATGATAAGCTGAAACCCTTTATTTATCAAGAATATTCCTGCCACCTCTAGACAATTGAAGCAGCTTGTGCTATAATAGAAATATTGCATCCGAATGGATACCGCTATAGTCTTCAAGGGTTGGGAAATCTTATAAAAGAAAGAACTGTAGATATGAAAAGGTTCTCGCTGTTCGTCTGCAGCGACAACATATCTATTTATAACCCCAAGAAAGGGGCTCTGCCTTTATGGCCTATCGAAACACATCTTCAAACCAATCACGTTCAGCACGCCCAAGCGGAAACCGCCCAGGTGTTCGTTCGTTCCGTCCTGGAAAGGGCGGCTCACGCAACGGTGGTGGCTCAAAACAGCGCCGCGGTGCGTACATTCACCCAAGCAAGTTTATTAACCGTGCAGTAGCTAAAGCCGAGGAAACTCCGTACGAAGCACAGCACCAATTTAAAGACTTCAACTTCGACAGCCGTCTTCAACACAATGTTGACTACAAGGGGTATACTACTCCGAGTGCTATTCAAGACCAAGCGATTCCATTTGTACTCGCTGGTAACGACGTTATCGGTCTTGCAAATACTGGTACTGGTAAGACTGCTGCTTTCGCGCTTCCTATTATTGAACGCCTCGCAGCTAACCCAGAACTGAACTCAGTGCTTATTGTGGCGCCAACTCGTGAACTTGCTCAGCAAATTGACGAACAGTTCCGTGCCTTTTCGTACGGCATGAAGCTCTACTCAACATTAGTTGTTGGTGGAACAAACATTGACCGCCAAATTCAACAGCTCCGCCGTGGACCACACGTTATTATTGGTACCCCAGGCCGTCTTCGTGACCTCATGAAGCGTAAGGTTCTTAAGCTCGACCATATTCGTACGCTCGTTCTTGACGAAGCTGACCGTATGCTCGACATGGGATTCATTACAGACATCAAGGCGATTATTGAAGAGACTCCGCAAGATCGTCAGACCCTCTTCTTTAGTGCGACGATTACTCCTGAGATTGAAAAGCTCGTACAAGGCTTCCTTCGTGACCCTAAGACCGTTTCGGTACGTACGGCTGACACTAGCGAAAGTGTTGACCAAGATATCGTTGAAGCGAGCAGTAAGGATCACAAGCTCGAACTCCTTCTTGATATGCTTGGTGGCGAAGACTTCGACAAGGTGCTTGTGTTTGGTGAAACGAAGTTTGGTGTCCAACGCCTATCTGACCACCTCGACCGCAGCGGTGTGCCATCAACAGCTATTCACGGTAACAAGTCACAATCACAGCGCCAACGTGCCCTTAAAGCCTTTAAGGATAACAAGGTGCGCGTGATGGTTGCAACTGACGTTGCAGCCCGTGGGCTCGACATTCCAAACGTGAGCCACGTGATTAACTTTGACCAACCTGCTACCTACGAAGACTACGTACACCGTATTGGTCGTACTGGTCGTGGTGGTGCGACTGGTAAGGCACTTACCTTTGTCGAACGTCGTTAGTCATTGAGCGACGACACAAATACCCTCCTTTATCGGAGGGTATTTTTATTGGCGATACTTTTTAGGTAGTAAAAAAGCCCGCTGTAAAGCGGGCTTGTCGAAGTTGACGGGGTAAGACTAGTCCCCTTCGCAGGGGCGGCGGTGATAAAAAGCATCACTACCGCCCCTGCGAGAGAGGTGTGCGGAACTTGATCAGCGGCTGCGCCGGATCGAGAACCGCTTCAGGAAGCCACCGCCGCCCAGGAGGCCGCTGGCGACGACCGCGGCGAGCGCAGTGCCCGCACCGGTGTGCGCCAGCGTGTGCTGGACCGGCGTGACCTTCTGCGGCACGGAGGCCGCGCTGGTCTGGCTCGACGACTGGGTGGCGCTGGGCAGCTGGTAGCTGACCGGCGTCACGTCGTCGCCCTGGGAGTAGTCCTCCGGCGAGTTGCCCGTGGTGGGCTGCTCGACGGGGGCCTCCGAACCGTCCGGGGTCTCCGGCAGGATCGGCGTACCCGGGATCCAGGTGCCCGGCTCCTCCGTGTCACCGGGCTCCTCGGGGTTCGAGGGCTCGGTCGGCTCGGTGGGGTCGGTCGGCTGCTCGGGCTCCGAGGGGGTCTCGGGGTCCGTCGGCTCCGGCTCCTCCACGACGGGCGCCCCCTGGGGGGCGATCGTGTAGGCACCGTGGTTGCCGGCCTGGTCCGTGAAGGTCAGGGTGTGGAGCTTGGTGTTGTAGAACACCTTGGTCCACACCGTGCCCGACCCGTACCAGCCCTGCGGCAGGTCGAAGACGGGCTCGGAGAACGTCACCGTGATGGACTCACGGTTGCGCTCGGCCTGCCACTCGTTCTGCACGTCGACGACCGTCGGCGCCGTCACGTCGAGGAAGACCTCGAGCGTCACGGTGTTGCCGGCGACGTCCTGCAGCACGATGGTGTTCCAGCCCTCGACCGCGCCGAACTTGCCCGGCACGAGGCCGTTCAGGTCCGACCACTTGTTGTTGGTCAGGTCCTTCTCGACACCGTTGACGAACACCTTGTCGACACCGCTCAGCCCGTCGAAGAGCTTGAAGCTGGCGTCGCTGAAGACCCCGTCCCACCCGATGGACTCGAGCTTGACGGTGATCGTCGGCGCGACGTTGTCGACGTTCACGCTGAACGTCTTGCTGGTGTGGTTGCCGGCCTTGTCGGTCGAGCTGATCTTGATCTGGGTCTCGACGCCGCTGGTGAGCTTGGTGGTGTCGAACGTGGCGGTGAGGTCGTTGGAGTCCTGGATCTCGAACCCCTGGAACTTCTGCCACTTGCCGCCCACCAGCTGCTGGATCTCCACGTAGGCCTTGGCCGGGTTGGCCTCGTCCTGCGAGATGGTCCAGGTGTGCGTCCCGCTCACCCACTGGCCGCCGGCCGGCGTGTTGATGACCGGCTTGGTGGTGTCGAGGGTGAAGGTGTACGTCGACTGGTTGCCCAGCGCGTCCACCAGGACGAGGGTGTTGAGACCCTCCTTGGCGCCGAAGACGCCCGGCACGATGTTGTTGAGGTCGGACCAGACGTTGTCCGTCAGGTCCTTCTCGACACCGTTGATGATCGCCTTGTCGACCTTGGAGGAGTCGAACAGCTTGACGCTGAGCTTCTGGTAGATGCCGTCCGCACCCGTGGTACCCTCCGGCTTGACCGTGAAGGTCGGGCCGGCGGTGTCCAGGGAGAAGACGACGACCGTCACGTTGCCCGCGACGTCGTACACCTCGAGGGTGTTGGTGCCCTGCACGGCGCCGTAGACGCCGGGCTTGACCCCGTTGAGGTCGCTGTAGACGTTGTTGGAGAGGTCCTTGACCACGCCGTTGATCTTGACGTAGTCGACCTTGCCGGCGTCGTACAGCTTGAAGCTGATGCTCCGGTGGACACCGTCCTTGCCGATGGACTCGGGCTTGATGGTGACCGTCGGGGCGACCGTGTCGACCGGCGCGACGGGCGCCACCGGGGCGACCTGCTGCACCTGCGCCGCGGCCACCTCGGGGGCGGACTTGGCGACGGGCTGCGGGGCCGACTCGGGGGTGGGCTCGACGACCGGCTGGTCGACGACGGACTCGCTGCTCGGGGCGACGACCGGGGCCGGCGCGACCTCCACCACGGGGGCGGGGGCCGGCTGGGGCTCGGGCGTGACGACGGGAGCGGGCTCCGGCGCGGGGGCGACGACCTCGGGGGCCGGCGCGGGCTCCGCGACGGGGGCGACGTCGACCGACTGGGTCGTGGCCTCCGGGGAGACCTCGTCCGCGTGGGCGATCGCCGGGATGCCGACGAGACCGAGCGTGATGCCGGTGGTGGTCAGGATCTTGATGGGCTTGTTGACGCGCATGATTGAGATTGCCTTCCGATTGGGAGTACTCTTTTAACCGTAATGGTTAACCGCTCTCATCTGGAGTGCGGTCACAGCCTTTATGACATAAAAGCTCTGATCGCACTCCACTATTCGGAAGGAATCTATAGGTACTAGTCCTACTTGTCAAAGTTCATCCGTACATAAAAATGAGGCTCGATAAGCGCAAACGCTCAGAGTCTCATTACCCACATACGTTAATACTAATATTAGCACATTTATACATAAAAGTCAATATTTTTAAAGGGTATACTGTAGCGTAACTGCATTACCCTCACCTCTAACTAGGTCAGAAATTGAAGCGCCCCCCGCGAAGTTAATCGCGGAGGGCGGTCATCTACCTCGAAAGGCAGGACGTCGCTATGACGAATTGTACCAGAGTCTGTCTGGAAGCAGGTTCTTGACGTAGCTCCAGGAACCTAGAAGGCCTGGTTCTACTTCAGCTCACGCGCTGGCGTTGCCCGTCGTGCCGTTGGAGCGGCGGTGACGGATCACGTGCGCACTCGCGAAGGCGCCACCCAGCAGCAGCAGAGCACCGGCGACACCGGCGAGCGGGACGGACTGCTCCGCACCCGTGGTCGCCAGCTTGCTGGGGCTCGAGTGCTTGACCGGCGGCGCGGCCTGCTTCACCGGCGTCTTCACGACCGGGTTGGCAGCCGGCTTCACCGGCTTGTCGACCTTGTTGGGCGGCTCCTCACCCTTCGGCGGCACGGGGCACGCCTCGTTGGTGAAGGTGTGCTGCCACACCGCCAGACCGTTGACGATGGTGTAGGTGTCGTTCTTGCCCGGGGCCTTGGGGACCACGTTCTCGAACGGCACAAACACCGTCACGGCCTTGAGCTCGGCGCCGTCCTGCTGGTACTCCACGTAGTAGGTACCGTTCTTCACCTCGACGACCGAGATGAAGTAGGAGATGCCGGTCTCGGAGTCGGTGTAGCTCTCCCGGGGCTCGGCAGGGCCGAACCCGGGAATGACCACCCGGTCCTTGTCGATGGCGCACACGTCGAGGTAGGTCACGTTGGTGGGCGTGAACTCCTCGGTGGTGGGCTCGCACGGCTCGTTGGTCGTGTAGAGCTCCCACACGGCCTTGCCGTCGACGACCGTGTACTCGTCGCCCTCACCGGGCGCGGGCACGACGAAGCCGTCGTTGGGGGTGAACACCACCGTGTGACGGACGCGGCCGTCGTCGAGCGGCGTCACCGAAGTGACCTCCTGGATGCCGTGCTCGGACGTGCCGAGCTCGACCTTGTCGTTCGCGACCCCGCACACGTCGATGACGGTGGGGGGCGTGAACTGCGCGTCCTCGTCGCCCGGGGGCGGCGTCTCACCGCAGTCCTTGCTCGGCGTCCAGCTGTAGGTCGGGTTGGTTCCCTTCCCCGGCAGGACCTCGTGCAGCTGGCGCGGCTCGTTCGGGTCGCTGGGACCCGTGAGCTTGGCCGGCGGCACGATCGGGCCGTCGAACGACGCGTAGATGTCGTACTGGTAGCAGCTGTTGAGCTGCGGCGGGTTGGACGTGTAGGTGCCGACCTTGTCGACCGTCACCTGGTTGTACCCGAACAGCGTCTGCGGCCACGAGGCCTGGTCCGACGGCTCCTTGACCGGCTGGTCGTAGGAGTAGGACGTCGGGGACAGGTACAGCGGCTTGCAGAGGACGTCGCCCTCCTTGCCACCCGTGACCGTCAGCACCACCTGGCCCGTTGCCGGGTCGAAGGTGTAGCTGTAGTCCGGGTTGTCCAGACACGTCTGCGGCGGAGCCACGTAGCAGGGCGCGGACGGATCCGTGCTCTGCGGCGAGAGCTTCGCCTCGACGGTGTACGGGACCTCGAGGGTGTCGGTGCCGTTGGCGAACAGGTGACCCGCGTTGGCCTTGGCCACGCGGATGTAGCTACCCGGCTCGGTCACCTGCTCCCCCAGCCAGGTCGCGTTGACGATGTCGAACAGGACCATGCCGGGGGCGGTACAGGTAGCGGGCTCCGACGTCGCGGACGCCGAGGCGTCCTTGGGGGTCGGCGGCTTCTCACCGCAGGTGACCTCACCCTGCCAGTGGTAGTTCGTACCACCGACCTGGGTCCAGACCACCTTGTAGAAGGACCAGCCCGGCCACTGGGGGTGCTCGGAGTACTTGAACGACTGGGTGCCGTTCCAGGTACCCGAGTTGTTGTGGAAGTTGAGGGTGACCTCGCCTCCACCATCACCCAGGTTGATGATCCGGACGTTGACGTCGTTGGACTGGCCCGCCGGGATGTCCGACGGGTAGTTCACGGTCAGCGCCGAACACGACGGGTTGTCGTAGCGCCAGTCCCAGTTGAAGCTCCCGTCCCCGCCCGTGGCCATGGCGGCCTGGGTGGGGATGATGAGCATCATCAGCAGGGTCAGGATGGCCGGGATGGCCACCCGTCGCCGCGTGGTGTGCGTGCGCACCGTGGGGCGCGCATGCGCCGGGTTCTGGGCCATTGGCCCACCTCACTCTCTTCTGTGATGAACATGAATGGGATGCATTGCTTTGTTTGTGAGCTGAGTTGTCGAAGTACTCGCGCGAGGTCTTCGAAAAGCTCAACACACGAACGTATATATTTTACCATAAAAAGTATAAAAAGTAAATATATACTTAAGGTTGAGAGGTGTTATTTAGTACTTTTTTTGACTTTTAAACAATAAGATCCACTGATCAAGCGACAATCGCGATGGCGAGACACCTGGCTGCTGACCAATACTATCCAGTGGCATTTTTGCTAGCTTTTTTGGGTCGGAAAAGCACTCAAGTGTAAATTGTGCATAAGCACTAAGGCGATTTTTAGCAACCAAAGGGATTGGTCGCTTAATCATTTCAATACAGACTGTATCAACTGCGGGATGTGGCCAAAAATCAGTCCGCTGAAGAGACTTGATGATCTTTACTTTATATTCGGCTCCAAGTACCATGCCAAGTTGGCTTGTAAAGTGGGTCGTATCGGTTGCGATGAGTTTACGACCAAACTGTTTTTGAACAATAAGATAGGCGGAATCTGGGGCTGTGGGCGAATTAATGAAGCGCTGCACTAACGGAGAACTAAGGTGAAATGGGATATTTGCGAAGATCTTGTACGGGGTCATCGGCAGTGCTACTTGAAGCGCATCACCAATCTTAGTAGTAATATTTGAATAAGCACTTGTGTTATGGCGCAGCGTTTTGGCTATTCTGGCATCAAACTCGACAGCGACAACCTGCTTTACCCTTGGGGCAAGCGCTGAAGAAATGATGCCGCTCCCCGCCCCTAAGTCATATACCACGTCATCTTTCGTAAGATTGCTACGCGCAATTAAAGACTCGACTAATTTAGGCGAGCGCAAGAAATTTTGAGAATACGTCGCAAGGCGTTTCATTCTATCTATAGTATAACGGGTATTACTCAGCTACTCTCCTAAATAATAGAAGAATACTTGGATAATACCCGGGTAGCCCCGGTGACCGTTTCTCGATTGCTCGAGGCGTATCACCGGGACTCCCGGGGTGGTGCATCAGACGTTCAGCGTCTGCGTGTTGTCCGCGGCCTGGCCGCCGTTGCGACGACGGTTCAGGGCGTGAGCGCCGGCCATCAGGCCGCCCGCGAGGACAGCCAGGCCACCCAGGCCTGCCAGGTTGGCGGGGTTGGAACCGGTCTCGGCGAGCTTGGAGGGCCCGCCGCTGTTGGTGGAGACCACCGTGCAGGTGACGGACTCGGCCGACACCAGCGTCTTCGTGGTGGAGGCCGCCTTGTCGGTGACCTCGCGCTTGTCCACGAAGATCCAGTCCTCGGGCGAGTCGGTGGTCCAGTTGGAGTCACCGAGCATGCTCGTGGGCTGGCCGCCACCGGGCACGTAGTACACGGTGGACGGCGGGATCTCCTCCTGGAGCACGACCGTCTGGACGAGCGGAGTGCCGTCCGGGTTGGTCACCTGCCGCCAGAGGGACAGGTCGGTGGTCGGGTCGATGAGCGGGTTGCCCTGCTCACCGATCATCTCCTCCCAGATGGAACCGGGGTCGGAGATGATCGGCTGACCCGCGAAGCCGACCGGCAGCCACGTGGCCTCGTCGAGGTTCTGGGTGTAGCCCAGGTTCCCCGACTCGTCCATGGTGAGGTAGACGACGGTGTCCGGCGTCTCCTCCTGCGTGACCACCTTGATGCGACCGAACTCGGTCCAGGTCTGCTGGTCGATGCCCTCGTCGGACGTGAACCAGGTCGCCTCCTCGCCGTTGGTGGTGCTGACCAGGTTGCCCTGGTCGTCCACCTTGAGGAAGAAGGTCTGGTCCTCGGTCGGGTACTGCGTGACCACCTCCTTGGAGTCACCGAAGTGCTCCCAGTCACCACCCGGGTTCTCCTCGAACCAGCCGGCGTTGTTGACGTCGGTGGTCGCGGAGCCGTCCTGGGCGAGGTACTCCGTGAACGGGTCGATGGCCTCGCGGTCGACGACCCTCTTCGGAGCGCCGTAGCGCCCCCAGCCCTCGACGGAGGTCTCCTCGAACCAGCCGGTGTTGTTGACGTCGGTGGTCGCGGAGCCGTCCTGGGCGAGGTACTCGGGGAACGGGGCGATGTACTGCTGGGTGACGACCTCCTTGGGGTCGCCGTACTGGGTCCAGCCGTCGAAGGTCAGCTCCTTGAACCAGCCGGCGTTGTTGACGTCGGTGGTCGCGGAGCCGTCCTGGGCGCGGAACTCGGTGAACGGAGCCTTGTACTCCTGCGTGACGATCTTGTCCTCGGCGATCTTCGTCCACCCCGCGGGGTTGACGTCGGTCGTCCAGTTGCCACCGTTGTAGTACTCGGTGGTGTCGGGGTCCTGCACGGTCTTGGTGTTAAACACGTTCCAGCCCGCGGGGGTCTCCCGGGTCCAGACCGCGTCCGACTGCTTGAGCGAGAAGGACGATCCGCCGGTGTAGTACACCGTCTGGTTGCCGATGTCGACGAACGAGCCGGCCGGCGGCTGGTCGTACGTCTCGATGCCCGTGATCTGGTACGAGACCGTCACACGAGGACCGCCGTAGGACGACAGGTTCACGCTGCCCGACTGGGCGACGTTGTGCGGGTTGACGCCGGCGGCGGCCACCACGCTGTCGGGCAGCTGCCACCAGTTGCCACCGAGGTCAGTAGCACCGATCTGGCTGAGCCAGCTGAGCGCACGGTCACGGTCCGGGCCCTTGGAGGGGATCTGGACCTTCTTGTGCTCGACGGTGTAGACCTTGACGGTCTTCTTGAGCTGGTACTCCTTGTGGGAGTTGCTCGTCGTCTTGGCGTACTTGTAGACCATGTGCGACTGCTCGGCCTGGCCGGGGTTCGTGCGGGCGAACTGGCGCTCGTCGTGCGCGACCTTGGCCTGGCCGGGGTTCTCACGGGTGTACTGGTACTCCTTGTGGTAGAGCTCCTTCTCGCCCGGGTTGGTCCGGGAGTACTGGAACTCGTTGTGCGCGATCTTCTCGAGACCGGGCACGAAGTTGTAGTACTTCCACTCCTCGTGCGCCACCTCGTCGTTGCCGGCGATGGTGTACTGGAACTTGGTCTCGTCGTACTCGACCTTGTCCTGCCCGAGCAAGTTGCGGAGCCAGCGCTGCTCGACGTGGGTCTGGGCGGCCGTGGTGATGGTGTTCCACCGGGCCGGCGTCACCACGCACTTGTCCTGCGAGCCCGCCTTGAAGGCGGACGCGGGGGCGGTCGCGCTGGCGGGGATGGCCATGGAGGCCATGATGCCGGCGCTGAGCAGGCTGATCGTCACCAGGCGGACGTTCTTGTGGGCGTTGTGGCTCACGTTATTCCTCTTTCGGGGGTGTCGTCTTGCTGGTTGGGCGGTTGTGCTTGGGGGTGCAGTGTTGCTGAATGTAGGATGCGGATGTTAACTGAGGAATTCCCGAAGGTACTCACTCGGTGCATGTCTCGGTACGGTGGTAGCCGAAGCCAAAAACATACCTAGACACGGTGATCAACTATAACACAAAAATCACTAAAATGCAATACTTATGCTTACGTAGTACACTTTTGTTATTGACACTGTAACTATTACGCGAGGTATACTAAATACAGTCATGTGAGTACTTCCTCACCCTGAAATCTAAGATGGGTAACGGATTTCCACTTACAGGCTTATATTCAACGGCCACCCCTCGTGTTTGCAAGGGAAAGCCTAGTAGAAGCCACCATCGATGATACGCACACTGGCCTGCGAGCCCTTAATGGGAAAAGCCAAGCGCCCCTATCATTCGACACAATTCTAACGTGATATTTGGTAAAAAGGGTGTCCGGTCGAACGGTCCAAACTCCCCTCTCCAAATCACTCCTCCTAAATCCGTTTGCTGATCAACCTTTTGTTCAGCCTTTTTGCGTTCACTATCCATCACTAGGAACTGCACGCTAAAAACTACTAAACCCCTTAGGAGAACAAGAATATGAATCGTGTCACTATTAACGAACAAGTAGCCGTCACACAAATGGGCTTTAAGAAGAACCTCTCGGCATATCCTCGCCGTATGGAGTTTCGTGGAACAATTTACGAGTTCCTCGACGCTGGTCTTCGCTGCCTCGTAAAGACAGGCAGCCAAGTTGCCGAAGTCCTTACTATGACCGACGGCCACAACCAGTTCCAACTTCGCAGTGATAACCACGGCGGTAACTGGACACTTGTGAGTATCTTGTCGTAATACGAGATCAATTCAAAAAAGAACCCACTCTGCGAGGTGGGTTCTTTTATTACCTACGATCCTATAGACTTCTTTAAAATAAAGCGTCGTCCAATAAACTTGTGGACTTCAACGACAAGGAGGATAGCAATGAATGATACAAGGCTCACGGTAAAGAGATCTCCGATAGCAACCGGGTGGACGTGCAGAAGCTCTTGCAGTGGCCCAAAGAGTGCTAACGCCTGAAGGCTGACGGCGATGGTCAGTCCGATCCAGAATGGGCCATGCCAGACTCGAATACGGCTAAATGCCGACTCGAACGTACTACGGGCATTGAGCGCGTTCGCCCATTGGATAACAACAAGTGCTGCAAAAGCAATCGTTTGTCCGTAGGCGTGACCGTACATGTTGTTGTAGTACGCATATAATCCTAGAGCAAGGCCGCTCATAGCAAGAGCGACCAGGATAATACGGCTGACCATGTACTTACCTACGATAGGAGCGTTAGGAGCGATCGGCTTCTGCTTCATAATCGTTTTCTCACCCGGTTCAAGACCGATAGGAATTACCATTGTCGTGTCGGTGACGAGGTTAATCCAAAGGATCTGAACTGGCGCGAGCGGCATTGGAAGCCCAACGATGAGCGCTCCGATGGTCGTAAGAACCTCACCGATGTTGGTCGAGAGCAAATAAAAGAGCATGCGACGAATATTAGAGAAGATGATGCGGCCCTCGCGCATAGCCCGGACAATACTTGCAAAGTCATTGTTGAGCAGGATGATATCGCCGGCATCTTTTGCAATTTGCGAACCGCTTCCCATTGCAACGCCAACATGCGCGTTCGCAAGGGCGGGTACGTCATTAACACCATCACCCGTCATGGCAGCAACTTCAGTGAGCTTTAATACTTTCAAAATACGGAACTTATTTTCAGGGGTAACGCGCGAGAATACCCGAGCATTATGGGCAACTTCAGCAAGCTGCTTGTCGGTCATGTCGATCATAAGACGGCTATCAAATACTTGGTCTCTTGATTCAACTAGCCCAAGCTTCAAACCAATACTGTAGGCTGTTTCAAGGTGGTCACCAGTAATCATTCGTACTGTTACACCGGCGCTTTGGGCGGCAGCAATTGCCCGCCGAGCAGATGGCCGAAGCGTGTCGGCTACCGCGATCAGTCCAGCGAATTGAAGTTTGAGTTTAGGGTGCATCTCTTGGAAGGTTTCAAGTGGTCTATCAAGCGGGGTTGTTGCAACGGCAATGACTCGATATCCTTGGCTTGTGAGCTGAGTAACCGCCTTAGTAACCTCTGTCATTTGCGTACGAGTGAGTTGGCTGCGCATCATGATTTGCTCCGGTGCACCCTTAACGACAAGTTCATGCTTGCCGCGGTGGTGCCATACATTACCACTCATTGAGACGGCTTGGTCGAATGGAAGCTTGCTAATCGGCTCGCCCTTCAAGTCGACTGTTTCTTCAGCTTCAGAGAATCCAATTAACGCGACATCGAGCGGGTCTTTCGATTTCTTACCGTGATGGTTAATGGTTTTATGGACGACTGTTGGGAGGTGGTGGTCGCTCCACTCAGGCTGCCAGGTTTCTTGAACGGATAGTTCGTTCTTTGTGAGGGTACCGGTTTTATCAGTAGCGATGGTGGTAATAACGCCAATCGTTTCAATTGCATTCATGCTGCGTACAAGGGCTTTCTTAGCAGCCATACGGCGCATACCGAGCACGAGCACTACAGAAATAGCAATAGGGAGGCTTTCAGGAACAGCTGATACAGATAAGGCGATAACATAGCGAAAGGCTTCGCTTAACTCGACGCCTCGGTAGAGGGCGAGCGCAAATGCGACAACGGCGATACCAGCAACAATCACAATAATGTAACTAATCAGCTTATCAATTTTCTTTTGGACAGGACTGGTCGCTGCATCGGGTTGCTTATTTGCAAGCGCTGCGATGCGACCAAATTCGGTTTCGTTTCCTGTGGCAACGACCACGCCGAGCCCTGTACCGGAAACGACAAAAGAGCCCTGAAAGGCAGTATTCTTTTGTTCGTAGACCTCTTTTTTGCCCTTTATGGCTTCGGTTTCTTTTGTGACCGGCACAGATTCACCGGTGAGGACAGATTCATCGGTTCGGAAGGTGCTAATTTGAAGCAAGCGAATATCGGCTGGAACTTTATCGCCTTCATTGAGCCGAACGATGTCACCAGGAACAAGTTGGCTGGCGTCAACTTCATAACTCTCACCACCGCGCACTACTTCAACGAGTTGCGCACTTTTCTTTTGAAGTGAACGCAAAATACGCTCGGTTGAGAACCGCTGCACGTAATAAATCGCCGCGCTTGTGGCCATAATAACGAGAATGATAATGCCGTCAAAAACAGCGTGATGGAAGAAACTAATAACGGCGGCAATAAAAAGCACGCCCATAAAAACGTTGGCGAACGGCTCAATAATTTTTTTCCAAAGTGGTTCGCCCTTCAGTGTGATTTCGTTTCGGCCATATTTAACGAGGCGCTGGCCTGCCTGGTGGCGAGAAATACCATCAATAGATGAGGACAGTTCTCGCAACGTGTCTTCGCTGGTTCGTTGGTAAAAAAGCATTAGCTCTATTGTAGCAATTATTTGTAGCTGTGACGAGGCTGATACTAGCTTCTCCTCTCATATAACAAAAAGCAGCCACATTGTGACTGCTCTTTAGTAAGGGACCCATTAAGGTAGTGTGCTGCGGTGGACGGTTCACGCTCACGGTGTTGGTGTCGCACCGACTCTATTGGAATGGTATATTTCGCCTCACCTTAATTAATTCTAACAAGTTGGAAACTATTCTTGTTGAGTCCATTTCCCCATTCAACCATATCCTTTACGGTTTTACCGATAAGGGTGCTACCGAGCGGGCTGGCTGCTGAAATACGACCGTCACTTGGGTTAGCTTCGATGCTTTCAACTAAGGTGTATTGAATTAAGCGGCCTGACTGGTCGATAAGGTCGACCACTGAACCGATTGCAACCTTCATTCGGGTGCGCTTCGATGAAATTACTTTAGCGCGGCTCAGAATCTGTTGCTTATCAGCGAGTTCCGCATCAATAGCTTCAAGTCGCAAGAGACGCTCACTACGTTCAAAGCGGTCGTCGTGGCTTGAGCCTTTATCGCTTTCACGGAGGCTTCGGCAAACTGCTGCACGGTCAAGTTCTAGCTGAGCGATTGACTTTCGAAGCTCCTTTAGGCCTTTCTTGCTCAGCAAGATTGGTTTTCGTTCGGTTTCGTTGGTGGTGGTTGTGTTCATGATGTTCACTCCCTTCCTTTTTATGACATTTTTCAGTGTCTGGATGTTTGTAGCTGTGCTACTGGCCTCAGTATCGCATTCAATTCTGAGAGAACTCTGAAATAGCCGACCTATTTCGTTGTAATTTAAGCACACCGTTATGACCCCTGTTATTTAGAGGGAGGAGTAACCGGATTGTTGCGAATTATTGGCAAATAAAACGTAAATGTCGTTGCGTCGTCGGTGCTGCTTACCGTTAACTCACCATGGTGTATATCAACGATCTTTTTAGCAATTGAGAGTCCGAGCCCATAGCCATTTACCGAACTATTCGTACGGGAGGTGTCGGCCCTAAAGAAGCGGTCGAACAGTTTAGGAAGCTTTTCTTCAGGGATTTTTTCGCCTTCATTCTTAATTTCAAACCCAATGTGTCCGCGCTGGCTGAAGATACGAATAAGAATCTTTGAACCTTTAGGGCTATATTTGAGGGCGTTATCAATCAAGATGCCAATGAGCTCGTTTATAGCAGGTTCATTAGCCTTGGTTTTGGCTTTTTTACGAGCGGTAATTTCAAACCGTTGTGTTTCGTTTGGGTAGCGCTTCATGATTTCATCGAGCGTAGTTGTCAAATCAATCGTCGTAAGCTCTAATTTATCGTGATCAAGCCGTGAAAAATGCAGAAGCGTTTCCGATAACTGAATGAGTTTGTTTACTTCTTCAAGATTACTTTCGAGCAGTTCACGTGCCTCCCCTATTTCCAGTTTAGGATCGCGTAAGTTTACCTCTAATTCTGCTTTCATTGCCGAAAGTGGTGTACGGAGTTCATGGCTGGCGTCGCTTGTAAATCGGCTTTGCGCCTCGTGGGCTTCTTCGATTGGTCGTAGGGTACGTCGCGCGAGGAAATATGCCCCTAGCCCACCGGCAAATAAAACCACGAGATTGATGTAAATTAACGACAAGATCATTTGATCGGAAGCCTTGCGTGACTCGTCGAATAATATACTGTTTGGACTGTTGCGATAATTGTCGAGATACGAATCAAACGGCGCCGGAACATTAAAGTCGTCAATAATACTATGTTGCAGGTTCTCGAGGCGGAAGCTCACTTCACGATAGTTTAGCTGATAAATAACAATACTAAACGTGATACTAATCGCCATTAGTATAGCTAAGTACCATGCGGTCAACTTCAGTGTGGCCGACTGAAACATCTTTTGCATATAATTAAGCCTCTAGTTTATATCCGAATCCGCGAACGGTATGAATGAGTGGTTTGTCGAACGGTGTGTCGACTTTGTTGCGAAGATACTTTACATAGACCTCAACCGTATTAGGAAGAATGTCGGCATCATAGTCCCACACGTGACTAATAATCACCTCTTTACTAATAGGTCGGCCTTGGTTGCGAAGAAGGTACTCAAGCAGTGCAAACTCTTTGCTTGTTAGCTGGATGTCTTTTCCAGCGCGCTTTACACTGTACGAGACGGTATCGAGTGTTAAGTCGCCGGCTTGAAGCGTATCAGATTGTTGCTCTGAAGGACGGCGCAGCAGAGCGCGTACCCGAGCAAGCAGCTCTTCAAGTGCGAAAGGTTTTACCAAATAATCGTCGGCGCCTGCATCAAGGCCGGCGGTACGTTCATTGACACTGTCAAGCGCACTTAAGAATAAAACAGGTGTATGGATTTTTGCGGCCCGCATTTCCTTTACGATAGCAATACCATCGTATTCCCCAGGAAGCATACGGTCGATAATAGCGACGTCGTATGGCTCGGTTGTAGCCATAGCGTACCCTTCATCACCGTCGTAGGCAACGTCAACAGCATATGTTTCTTGCTCGAGCGCCTTAGCGAGGGCTCGGGCAATTTTGTGTTCGTCCTCTACAATTAAAATCCTCATAGCACAATTATACCGCTTTAAAGCTTAAAAGATACTTAGTATAGGAGTAATTCCTGTTGGTAATACGTTGTTAGGCTTTTGAAGCTGCGTACTGAGTGCTCCAGAGCTGCATGTCGTGCAAAATTGGAGTGAGAGCTTTGCCTTTTTGGGTAAGACGGTATTCGCAGCGGCTTTTGTCGGCTGGGAAGATCTTTTCAATAATCCCTTCGGCTTCAAGCATATCAAGGCGAGCTGATAGCGTGCGTGGATTGATACCTTCTACGAAATCTTGAATTTGGCAGAAACGAACGTTGTCTTCATTTACAAAGAAGCGCAAAAGCTGCGGTGTCCATTTGTCACCGAGTATTCGTGTTGCGGCTTTTACGCAGCCAATCGTTTCGTTCGCCATAGCTATACTTACTATACAATATCTAGCGTCATTTAATCAAATTATTTTCGTGCTGACTCCGGAGGTGACTCATGCTGAATTCCCAACTAGCGTCGGTCTTTTTATGGGGGTTGAAAATATATTGTGGGTCGAAAATTTCTTTCGTTTGCCGAAACAATGCGTACATGTCTTGACCAAAGAGCGCCGGTAGCCAAGCGCCACGCACCATACCATCGTTATGCTCCCCTGCCATTGTGCCTTCATATTTCAAAATGATTGGAATAAGCTCACGCATAATTGGTTCGAGTTTAGCTTGGTCTTTCGAGCCGGTAATGTCCATAAGAGGAATGATATGGAAGTTGCCGTCACCAAAATGCCCCTGAATAGTGGCGGGTAATTTATATTTACGAATAATTTTTCGTAGCTCTGGAATGAATTGCGGAAGGTGTTGCGGTCGCACGGCCATGTCGTCAATAAATGGCGAGGCATACCGGCCCTTCACCTGATTTCGAAGCAATGCGAGCGCTGCTCGGCGAATACTCCAAAATGGTGCGCTCGACGCTTCATCGCTTTCAATATCCATACGAATTTTAAATTTCTTTAAATCATCATGAAGGCGAGAGATTTTTTCAATGACCTGCGACTGCGTATCGCCGTCGAACTCTATCATTAGTAGCAGGTTCGGCAGATGACCTTTAAATTTTGCAACTGACTTAAGGAGGTGCGCTTGCTGGCGAAGATACTCGCGGGTACCAAGCTGTTTGCGGAAGGTCTTAAAGTAGCGGATACCAAGGTTGAAGGTTATGTCGTCAAAGCCTTCAAAGGTGGCTGGGTTGTGCTCCATGACCGTTGTAATGACTTCACCTAGGTATTTGAGCGATGGAAGGTACGCGAGTAAAAGCCCAGAGTGAGCCGCTTTTGGCACGGCTTCAATCTTAATATCGGTTATCACCCCGAGGGTCCCCTGGCTACCGGTAAATAATTGAGTCATGTCGAAGATACCGGTGTCTCGATCCCACACGCTCCATAGGTTATATCCCATTGAATTTTTATTCACACGGGGACGAGCGTTTTTAATAAGGTCGTAATTATTTTCAATAAGCTCAAAGACGCGGCGGTATAATTCTGACTCGTAAGTATTTTCAGCTATCTTACGATCGAGCTGTCTTTTGGTGAGCGGCTTAATTGTGTAGGCTTTGCCGTCAGCAAGCACTACTTCAAGTTCTCGAACCGATTGATCAGCATTACCATAGCGAAGTGACTGCTCGCCACCCGAGTTATTTCCAACGATACCGCCAATAGTACATAATGCCCGGCTGGCAGGCGCGGAACCAAGTTGCAAGTTTTTTGCATTGAGCATCGGGTCGATATCGCGAACAAAGACACCGGGCTGGGTGTGTAGAATATTCTTCTTGAGTGAATGGATTTGGCTAAAGTGCGGTGTCATTTCAAGCAAAATGGAATTACCAATCGCCCCGCCGGACATATCGGTACCGGCACTACGCGGGGTAATGGAAAGCTTTGGATAGGTTGATTTGTGTGTACTCACAAAACGTACCAAGTTTTCAATATCGGCAGTGTGTTTAGGTGCAACGACGACATCGGGAACTAATTGGTAAATACTTGCATCGTGGCTGACACGGTGTCGAGTAGCGGCGTCAACAAAGAGTTCACCTTCTAACTGCTTCTTAAGGGCGCGTAGTAACATCTCCATACTGTCCTTTACTATACCGATACCATAAGCGGTTTGTCGAGGTTTCAAAAGAACAAAAACTTGCCTACCAGTGTATAATACGGCATATGAAGACTAAGATAGATATCGACACACGCACGTTCGTCCGTTTTTGGCTTGTCGTCTTTGGGATTGGCCTAGCCGCACTGTTATTATTTAAGGCGCAAACCGCCCTTTTGATTATTGGAATTTCGCTCTTCTTGGCATTAGCGTTAAACGCCCCAGTATCGCTTATCTCGAGGCGCCTTCCGGGTAAAAGCCGTGTCGGTGCGACGGCAATCGCCTATATTGCTGTAATCGCTTTTCTTGGAGTGATTATTACGTTAGTAATTCCAACGATCATTCAACAGACTGCAAAAATCGCGCAAACTGTTCCGGCAATTGTTGAAGGCGCTACGACACAATGGGGTTCGTTGAGCCATTTTGTGGAACAATACAACCTACAGCCGCAACTCGATAGCGCACTTGATTCTGTGCAGAATGTCGCTGGTAACTGGGCCGGGAATGTTGGGCAAAACCTCATCACCGGTATCGGCTCATTCTTCGCATTTATTGCCGCGCTCATCCTTGTACTTGTCCTTACCTTCTTAATGCTTATTGAAGGCCCGAGCTGGCTTAACCGGCTTTGGAAGGTGTATCCAGATCAAGAAAAGATGCAAAAGCACCGCCGCGTTGCAGGCCGTATGTACGGTGTGGTGGGCGGATATGTTACTGGGCAGCTCACGGTATCGATGATTGGTGCAGTGTGTGCTGGACTTGCGGTATTTCTTCTTAGCCTCTTCCTTGAAGTTCCAGCTGATCTCGCGCTTCCTACTGGTGCTATCACCTTTGTTCTTTCACTTATTCCAATGTTTGGTGCCACGATTGGTGGTGTGATTATTTCTGTGCTTCTGGCTCTCAATAGCTTACCAGCGGCAATTATCTATGTGCTTTACTTCGTTGTCTACCAGCAAATTGAAAACAATATTATTTCCCCTCGTATCCAAGCGAAGCGTATCGACCTCTCGGCTCTTATGGTGTTGATCGCCGTAACAATCGGTTTGTACATGTTTGGTGTACCAGGTGGTATTATCGCTATCCCAATCGCCGGAAGCATTCGAGTACTGCTTGAAGAATATCTTTCAAACCATCGTGCAAGCGTTGAAAAAGACAAGGCTCCAAAAGTTCGTTTAGCAACACAGGTTGAAAAAGAAGCCTAATAACAATACCTCGTTACTGAGCGTATTCCCAAATAGGTCCAGAGGCGGTATCGCGTACAGCGATGCCGTTTTTGATGAGCGCATCTCGGATTTCGTCTGAGCGTTGATAGTTCTTTTCTTCGCGAGCACGTGCACGTTCGACAATAAGCCGTTTAAGGTCGTCAGAGATGTCAGGAGTGGTTCCTAGAAGATTGAGGCCTAAGAGTTGGTCAATCGTCTCGAGGAACGATACAAGCGCGTGCTGGTGGATATCTTCAAGCTTACTCGATACAACCATATCAAATGCACTATCAATGACCGCCATCGCTTCTGAAGTATTAAGATCATCAGAAAGCGAACCGATAAGAGCTTGACTTGCGGCATATAACGAAACAGTTTTACTGTCGGTCTCGGTGACCGTATCTGGCTCTAACGTATCGTGTGTCTGGTGACGGAGCGCAGCGATGTTGCGCCAGTTAAGACGTCGGTTGCGGGCCGCACTAAGATTTTCGAACGTAAAGTTACCTTCAGTACGGTAGTGGCTCTGCAAAATAAACATGCGCAGATCAAGTGGATCGTATCCTTTCTCCTGAATATCTTGGAGTGTGTAGCCGTTGCCAAGCGACTTGCTGATCTTGGTTCCATTTACCTTTAAGTGATTGTTGTGGAGCCAATAGTGTGCGAACGGTACTTCGTTGGCCGCTTCCGATTGAGCGATTTCATTGGTATGGTGAACTGGAATGTGGTCGATACCACCGGTGTGAATGTCGATCGTTTTGCCGAGTAGTGTCATCGCCATAGCAGAACATTCAAGGTGCCAGCCCGGGAAGCCAGGACGCGCAGTGCCGTCAATAGTAAGGTCGACTGGCGTCGGCCATTCCATATCGCGTTTCTCGCCGATTGGAGTAAACTTCCAAAGGGCGAAGTCACTCGGGTTGCGTTTTTCAGGGTTGAATTCTACGCGAGCGCCAGCCTTTTGGGCGTCAAGGTCGAGATCGGCAAAGTCGCCATAGGTCGGGAATTTAGCAGTGTCGTAGTAAATCCCGTCACTAATTTGATAGGTAAAACCTTTATCTTTCAGAATTCGCACAAGGTCGAGCTGCTGTTCGATATATTCGGTGGCCTTTGGTATATAAGTTGGCGCAATAAGATTCAGTGCGGCCATTCCTTGAAGGAAATCTTCGGTGTAGTGCTGAGCAACTTCCCAGGCGGTTTTGCCATCACGTTTCGCACCCTTTTCGAGCTTGTCTTCACCATCATCGGCGTCACTCACAAGGTGCCCTACATCGGTAATATTCATAACGCGCGTTACTTCGAGGTTATTAGCAGTGAGTGTACGGACAAGTGTGTCCCAATAGACATAGGCTGTCCAGTTCCCTACCGTTAAATAGTTATAGACGGTTGGCCCACAGGTATACAGCGTTACCTTACCTTCAGTAATGGGGTGAAATTCGTCGATTTTCTTAGAAAGTTGGTTATGAAATTGCAGACTCATAATCGGTAAGCGCCTTATCCGTTGCGGTTAGTAATTCTTTAATGATTGTGTCATAACTTTCAAATACTTTAAAGCCTGCCGCGTAGTCATGGCCACCGCCACCAAAGTAGCCGGCAATATGAGATGCAATCGGTGCGTTAACGCGGATTTTACCAGTAAGCTTGCCGTCTGGATATGTTTTAATAGCGACAGCCACCTCAACGCCTTCTACCATACGCATTTCCTCGAGTACCAAGACGCTTGGGTTGTAACGGTCGCTATATTCTTCAATTTCAGCCCAGGGGATGTGTACGGTCGCGAGTTTACCGTCGAGGTGGTATTCAATCCGCTCAATCAATTTACCTTTATATTCAAGGATGTCAGCCGGCTTCTTCATGTATTCACGACGGCGCTCTTCAAGCTCGGCTGGGATCGCACCAAGCGCAACTAATTCGGCAGCTACTTTGTAGCTATCGGCTGTTGTAGATGGTGTCGTAAGGCCTAAACTGTCGGCTTGAATTGAGACAAACATACTTTCAGCGGCTGATGCGGTAATCGTCCAGCCAGCTTCTAGGGCAAGACTGTAGATGATTTCGCTCGTAGCAACGGCCTGTGGGTTAATAACGTCAATAGTGTTAAACGGTAAATCACCTTCGGTTTGGTGATGGTCAATAATAATCACAGGGTGTGTTTCGAGGAAATGACGGACACCGGGTTGTGCGAGCGCCTGTAGAATAAGCGCCTCGGCTGAAGTATCAACTAAAATAGCCACCTCACGGTCGGTCGGCCAGTCTTTTTCTACCCTATCCCACCCCTTGATATAGTGCATGTACTTAGGAATATCAATGGCGCAGTACAACTTAACGTCCTTACCTGCTTCAGATAACAGTTCTTCGAGAGCCAAAGAACTCCCGAGGCTATCACCGTCGGGGTTTTCCGCCTGAATAATAACAAATTTTTGGTGGTCTTTAAGGAGTGGAAGGATAGAATTAAACATTGGTCTTATTTTACCACAACAGAGGAGAGCATATTTTGCAACAAATAGCGTATCTATTTAGATATGCTACACTAATATTCACTTGCACGACCCGTTTGTTCATGTGCCCAGAGGGCTCGAATTTCTACAGGAGTGTGAGATGAACCTCGACGAGAAGAGTTACAAACTGCTCCGCGCGGTCATCGTGATGAGCTGGATCGGCATCCTCATCGTGCTGGCCTGCGGGCTGCTGCTCTACAACGAGTACGTGACGATTGGCGACACGGCCGGCGTTCGGTGGTTTGGCGTCATCGTCTTGGGCTTCGGCTCGGTGATGCTTCTGCTCATGCTGGTGCTCCAGGCGGTGGTACGCCCCCGCTTCATGCAGCAGCGTGAAGTTCGCGACCTCATCGGCAAGCTGCTGAAGCTCCTGGCGAGCGAGGTCCAGACGACGAAGACCTTCCCCGGTCTGGATGGTGCGGTCATCGTGGCCACCAAGACCGACGGTGACTACCTCTACGACATCGAGGTGAAGCCCGCTGAGGGCCCCACCTCGCGCTGGGAGATCACCAAGTACCGCATCAACTCCAAGGACAACGTCCGCGACCCGCTCTCCTATCGGGAGAAGGATTACGTGCGCGAGGTATACGAGGCGATGCGGGCTCCGACTCGGCTGCGTGACGAGCAGGCCAAGCGGGCTGCGAAGCTCGAGCCGCGCCGGCAGGAGGCTGTCATCGAGACCTCCGACCAGACGCACCTGTCCAGTACTCACTCGTGAGGTGCGCCCACCCTCGCCCGAATAGTTCGTGGCGAGGGTGGGCAACTACTTTCTTTACGTAAATAAAAAAGCCCCAGATGAGGCTTTCTTTTAATTTCAAAACAACTTAGAGTAATCGTCGTCCTTCGAGTGCATGACTCAATGTGATTTGATCGGCATATTCAAGGTCAACACCAACCGGAATGCCACGCGCCAAGCGGCTGACAGTAAGGTTGATCCCGGCGTCTTTAATATGTTTTTGCAAGAATAGTGCCGTCGACTCGCCTTCTACGCTGGCATTCGTAGCAATAATAACTTCTTCGACTTCATCGTCAATGAGGCGCTTAATAAGTTCAGGAATATGCAGTTGCTCTGGGCCGATACCATCAATTGGGCTCATTGCTCCACCAAGCACATGGTAGGTTCCTTTAAATTGCCCCGTACGCTCTAAGGCGACGATATCAAGCGGCTCTTCAACCACGGCGATAAGTTTCTTGTCGCGATCCGGGTCGCTATAGAGGGCTGAGACCTCTTCGTCTGAATCGATCAAAGCAAACGTCACCGGGCATGTTTTCACTCGGGCATGTATGTCGTGAATTGCTGTCGCCATACCGTCATTAATACGCTGATCGGCGCGCAAAAGATAATATGCGTAGCGCTCGGCCGTACGCTGCCCTACTCCAGGCAGCCGGCCGAGCTCATCGATAAGTTTTTCCAGTGCGACTGGTAATAATCGAGCCACGTCTCTCCTCTATTTCTTTATTGAACGTCGGAATTAGAATCCGAGGTTGCCAAGACCACCCATGAGTGGCTTCATTTTTTCTGCAGCAACTTCTTGTGCCTTTGCAAGGCCGTCGCGAGTTGCGATTTCAAGCCAGTGCTCGAGTTCAGCGATGTCATCAAGATCAACACGTTCTGGGTCGATGGTGATCTTCTTAATCTTAAGTTCACCGGTAACTTGTACGACAACAGCACCCTCACCAGCTTCAACTTCAATAATTTCCTTCTTAAGGTCAGCTTGCGCTTTACGTAGCTTGTTCAGCATCTTCATTTGGTCAAAAGCCATAGTATTCCTCCGTATTTTCTACTACTGTTAGTATAGCATAATTATTCTTTGACGCGTTGCATCACATACAGACGATCAGCATCATGAGCTTTTTCGTTGGTAATGATTTGTTTGATTTCATAGCCTTCAAACAAGCGGCGCGCATCACGAGTCACAACGAATGTATCAGCGGATGGTTGTTCTACGACATCAAGTTGGGTGCGATATTTTGCAACAGATTCATAGAATTCCTGCTCATCTTTACTGACAACGAATTGTTTGGTGTCGTTTGGAATAAGCGCTAAATCCTTAGAGAAAAGCGGGGTAACTTGCGGACTGTAGTGATAGCCATATACGTAGCGAACAACACCGGTACTAATGAGTGCGCCAACCAGAATAACAATCGGGATCATACCACTCACACGCGCATAGGGGTTCAATGGGAACAGTCGGTACCAGTATCCAATAAGCGAAGTAAATCCAGCTGCTAGCATTAGAACGGCCGGCAGGAATGTTACGCTCGTAAAGTTCGGATTAAGAACAAGAACTGGGATAAGACACGTAATCCAGAAGATAATTAAGTAGCTACGCGTCGTCTCGCGAGTGCGAACAAGACGGTAAAAACCAAGTACGATCAGTAGAGCCGTACCCAGACCAAAGACTGGATTCATAAAGCGCGAAACGCTTGGTTGCCAGAATAAGAAATACTGCTTCGATACTTCAAGGAGGTTAGCCATAATGTCTGGCGGCCAATCGGTAGTTGGCGATACGCCAATAAGTGTAAGGCCGAGCCGTGGATTGATAGTAATAAGATACACAAGCGGTGCGATAAGTAAGATAAATACGGTAGCCGTAACGGTAAGCCGGAACTTTGATAGGCGACGAACAATCGCTCGTAAGTGCGGGTGGAAAATAATCGCGAGTGCAATAGCGAGCAGCGGATAGATGCTTAGTGGCGTATAGAGGCTGAGCGCTGCGGTAATGGCAAAAAGAATTTTCCAAAGGAAGCGGTATCGTTTAACACGTGTAATTTGCGTACCAAGAAGAAGCAACATGATCGGCCAGAAAATATATAAAACACTCGGCGCGCCGGTCTGAGCAATAAAGAGGAATTGTCCGGTTGATATAGCAATCAACGACGAGATAACGGCGATGTTTGGTTTAAACCAGCGTCGCAGCAGGAGGACAAGTCCGATGACGGATAAGAGCGCCAAAATGAGCGACGGCAATTTAATAGTAAAGATAGTAACGCCGAATAGTGAAAAAATACCCGCTTGGAATAAATAGTACGGCAGGTTTGGAATAGCGAGCGTACTTGGATCACTAAAAGAAATTGCCGCGCTACGAGTTACGGCAGTGAGCTCTTGTTGTTCGAGCGCGCCTGGTAAATAAAGCCCGGCAAAGAGCAATAACCCTGCAAGTAGGAGCCCAATAGCAATGTATCCAATGACGTAGCGCCAGCGATACAAAAAATATTTAGAGAAGTCTCGTGTTGCCATAAATAATCTCATTAATTATAGCACGCGAAGCTGAGTAAATTGTCTACTCGTGCTGACGATCAAGCGACATAAAGCGCAGTCGCTCTGGGTGGAAGTAGAGCTCAACTTTACCGACTGGCCCGTTACGGTGTTTGGCGATAATCAGGTCGGTAATATTTTCACGTTCGGTCTCGGGGTTGTAGTAAGCTTCACGATAAATAAACATCACAATGTCGGCGTCCTGCTCAATCGAGCCGGATTCACGTAGGTCGGCAAGTTGTGGAATTTGTGGCGAACGGTTTTCAACAGTACGAGACAGCTGACTCAGCGCGATGACCGGTACGTTTAGCTCACGGGCGATTAGCTTAAGACCACGAGAAATCTCACTCACCTCTTGCACACGGTTGCCGTCGTGACGGCCGCTTCCCTGCATCAGCTGCAGGTAGTCGATGATAATAAGGCCGAGCGGTTGGTCATGTGCAGCGCGACGTGCCTTGGTGCGCATTTCAAGAACACTCAAACCAGGGGTATCGTCGATGTAGATTGGTGCTTCACTCATTTCTCCCATTGCTTCAG
This sequence comes from uncultured Candidatus Saccharibacteria bacterium, assembly GCA_963517285.1. GTDB lineage: Bacteria > Patescibacteriota > Saccharimonadia > Saccharimonadales > Saccharimonadaceae > Microsaccharimonas. The sequence continues at coordinate 252,968 of CAUQDN010000001.1, read as the reverse complement.
AAAGCTTACTGAAGTCATCATCAGAAAGATTACCAGTACGGATATTCCAAGAGTCTACACCAGACGCGTCGGCCAGCATACGGTCGACCAGCTGTTCTTTACTCATCTCAAGGCTGAACATAAGGACGGGTTGCTTGGCGATTGTGGCCACATTATACGCAAGGTTTGTTACAAGGGTTGTCTTACCCATCGCAGGACGGGCTGCGAGGATGATAAGGTCACTGCGCTGCAGGCCGGCGGTCATATTATCGAGGTCACGGTAGCCGGTACGCACACCACGTAGTGCACCCTTGTTGCGGTGAAGTTCTTCAAGACGATCGAAGCTGTCGGTCAAAATACTCTCAAGGCTGGTGAGGTCTTGTTTAAGGGATTGATCGCTCACTGCAAAGAGCTCGGCTTCGGCCTGTTGCAGTAGTTCTTGAGTCGTCGTTGCTTCATCGTATCCAAGCTCTGAAATTTCACCACTGGCTTTAATGAGGCGACGTCGGACGGCTTTTTGGGCAACGATTTCAGCGTATGATTCAGCGTGTGCCGCAGTTGGTACGTAGTTGGTAAGTTCGGTCAGGTATGCTGAACCGCCCACTTCGTCGAGCTCTTTTTTACGTTTTAGTTCGTCAGTAAGGGTAAGGAGGTCAACCGGCTTGTTTTTCTCGTAAAGTCGCATGATAGCGTCGAAGATAATCGCGTGACGTTTGTCGTAGAAGTCTTTTGGCTTCACGTGTTCGGTGATATCGGCCAGTACTTCTTCATCAATCAAAATAGCTCCGAGCAAGCTCATCTCGGCATCGACGTTTTGTGGTGGTACTTTCCCGGCCGGGACTGATTTATCGGCCATAACTCCCTTTCCTTTCGAGGTCTGACCGTAGAGCGAGCGTTACGCTGCTTCCGGTGAGACTTCCATTCCTCCGCCCATAATATCAGCAATGGCGGCTGCTTGGCTATCTTTCATGGGCGCTCTTGTGGGTATCGTGTGAATAGTTAGTTCATAACCACTGACTGCTTTGAGCGAATCATAGAGGTGCGTGTGATATTTCGCGTCATCTAACTTTTTCTTATAAAAAGCGTTGACTGAGTAGATGGTGAGGTCTTTGCCGCTTAGTTCATAGTCACATTTTGAGAGAACACTGTAGAGGGCGATGTGGTTGACGCGGGTGTATTCGATAACAGCTTTCCAATCAAACCCTTTAATCGAAGTAGTGAGCGTGCCACTGTCGCTTCTAATCGTCATAGGCTTCGCGCTGGCATCGACATCGGGCACTGGCGCCGATTCGATGTCAGGCTGCAGAGACTGACGATTAGAATCGCCAGCGTCACTCATTCTAGCCTTAGAAGGTTTTGGTTCTGCAAGGGCTTCTTTAATGACTGCTGTCGCTTTCATTTCGGGTTTAATCTCGGTAGCTTGTTTTGAGAGTTCTTCGATGGTGGCTGATACTTCGAGGACAGGTGCGGCGAGAGCGGCAGTTTTTGGCTTGTGTTCAAGGGCGGCGGTGCCGAGGACGCTGAGTAGCTTGATGCTTGGGTGGGTTGATTTCGGCACATCAAGCAGCGCATCGAGGAGCGGCAAGAGCTGTGGTTTTACTGGGGCTTCGGCGCGGAGGTACTTTACGAGTTGGTCATTCAACACAACAGTACTAATACCTTCAGCCTCTGTATTGGTTAAGATCTGCGCTACCAGGGCGACGTCGTGTTTATCGACGGCCTGTAGTAAGTCAGTAACAATTGTCTTAGGCGCAAGGCCAAGAGAAGTTTCTATAAGCTCAGTAGTAATGCCATCTTTGTCATCGGCGAGGCTCGAAAGTTGATCAAGCAAGCTGATGCTATCGCGGAAGCTTCCGTCGCCCCGTTCAGCAATGAGCGCGAGAGCGTCATCTGTAATCTTAATTTTTTCTTCATCAGCGATGTGCCTGAGGTGTTTAACGGCGTCTTCATTGGCAATCGCCCGGAAGCCGTAGCGCTGTGTGCGGCTGATAATAGTAGCTGGTAGCTTTTCAACGTCGGTCGTAGCTAAGATAAAGACAATATGTTCAGGCGGCTCTTCAAGTGTTTTAAGGAGCGCATTAAAGGCAGGCTTAGAAAGCATGTGCACCTCGTCAATGATGTAGACCTTTTTGCTGGCTGAAACTGGTGCGATTTGTACCTTTTCGCGTAGGTCGCGGACGTCCTCTACGCCGTTATTGCTCGCGGCGTCAATTTCAATGATATCGAGATGGGTTGAATCATCACTGTAAGGAAGTTGGTTGATTTCATGAGCTAAAATACGGGCAATCGAGGTCTTACCAACCCCGCGTGGGCCAGTAAATAAATACGCGTGTGCAACGCGCCCAGATTTTAGCGCACGAGTGAGAATATCGGTAATATGATCTTGCCCGACAACTTCGGCCAATGACTTACTGCGATATTTGCGATACAGCGCCTGAGACACCTTATTCCCCTTTTTTCTTTTTACCCTACGATCATTATAGCCACATATTGCGTCGTGTAGCCGAGAAATCTGCCGTAGTTTTTACACTTTGTTTATTTACACCTTCGTGATAGCTCTACTATACGCTTTTGGCTTATGCTTTTGCAATATTTTAAGTAAACAAAAAGTCCCTAGAATCATAACTACGCTTATGATGCTAGGGACTTGGGCCTCGCTGATGCGAGACCCTTGCCCTTGTACCGACGGTTCGTTACCGAACCAGGCTGAGGCCCGTCTGCTTGGTGGCCAGCTCGTCCATGCAGATAAGCTGGCTCCAGTCGAGGTTGCGCAGGCGCTGGTTGACCTCCTTGATCTCGCGCTGGCCGGCCTTGGCGACCGGGCCGAACGGGGTGTGGTCGTGCATGATGGCCTTGAGCTGCTCGAAGTTGAGTCGTGCCAGCTCCGCGACCGTCATGTGCGGGTAGGCCGTCTCGAGCATGCGGATGAGCTTGAGGCGGGCGTAGAGCGTGCGCGTGCAGTGCTCGCTGACGACGGACGTGACGTGCAGGACACCGATGGGCGCCGTGCCGACACCGCCGAAGGCCTGGTCGATGAAGTCACCCAGGCGGTCGTTGAACTTGTGGTGCGGCAGGCCGACGTGGTTGAGCGCGCCGGTGATGTAGGCGGCGCCGGTCTTGCCGATGCCGCGCACCTGCGAGATCAGCTCCTCGGGCGGCAGCAGCATCACGGGCACGACCGTGTAGATGTCGGCCCGCTGCAGCGACCTGCGCACTAGGCTGTTGCTGCCGAAGATCATCTCGAGCGTCGGCAGGTCCTGGGAGTCTGTGAGAGTCACAGGAGTCACCTCTTTCTATATCGGTAAAGGGCGTCTCGATTGAGACCGGTATATTATATCACAAAATCCTTATAAAATCAATATCCCCACACCTGGTGCGGGGATATATTCATACTGTTTATCTTAGAGCGCCGCTTCGACTGCTGCCCACGTAGCGTCTTGGTTGTCGGTGGGAACAATAATAGTAACTTGATCACCAACGTTAATACGGAAGTAGGTTACGCTTGCAAGCAAGATACGGTATTCGCGTCCGTTCGCTTCTACGTAGTAAGCACCGTCATGTTGTACAAGCGTACCAATAATTTGAGTACGGTCAACTGGGCCGATCTGCTTGTAAATGAAGCTGCCGTCGTCGGCGATGGTGAGCTTAAGGATGTCACCTTCTACCAACTTAGATTTGCTGGCGTAGTTAGCAGGTACTGGGTACTCTTTGCCATCTGGGCCGGCCATCTTTTGACCATCGAAGACACCTTCGATGATTTTGCCGCCAACTTCTTCAAGTGGGTTGTTTTTAGGGGTAATAACTGCGCCGTCGTCGCCAATAATGCTAATAAGCAATTCTTTAGCTGCAGCAAGATTTGTCTCGGCCTCTTGAATAAGCGCGTGGAGACGTTTTGCTTGTTTCTCCGGTAGTTCAGACATGGTCTCGCATTTCCTTATCTGTATGTGTTTTGAAATAGTATTAGCTTTACTTATAGCAATCTGTGTGGTAAAAGTCAAGAACATGACAGCTGGAGAGCAGTGGTTACGAAGTCCGGAAAAACGATCATTTGATATTGCCTTTTCATCGTTGGCAATTCCTTTCAGTATCCCTATAGGTATGGCGGCGCTCGCAGTCGTCATGCTTGAAAACCGCCATGCCCCCTTCTTCTTTCAAGAACGCATCGGCAATCCAGATGAAGTGCTTTTACTACCTAAAGTACGGACGTTGAGCGGCCCGGTTGAATACACCGCCTCCGATACCGGTCATAACCATGTGCGCGCCACGGGTAAGGTATCTAAGCTTGTTCGCAAATCGCATATCGATGAGCTTCCCCAACTTGGATTGGTAACTACGGGCCATATGTCGGTGGTTGGTCCGCGACCAATCGTACGATCTGAGTTTGAAAATGTTATGGATTCCTTGTCGTCTGTGGAGCAAACTGAGTGGCTTCATGCTCGACGCATGAGTAAGCCAGGGCTCGTTAACAGCCTTAGTCTTGATCAGCATATTCCAGAGTATGAGAATACGGCGCAAGATGTTGCAGCGGCCGATATTGCCTATGCTCATGAAGCCAGTTCGCAGGTTGACAGACGAATTATCCTTCAAACTGCTCGAACTGTTTTAGCTGACCTTGTGGCACGACCACGAGGAGACTCCTTAACAAAAGCACGATAATGTGATATAATATAAGTTACTAGCACCTTGGTGCTACGTGTCCATTTCACCCCACTAGATAGAAGGAGGTGGTATGGTTGGTAAGACTGCTTCCCAACTATACTGCTGTGTACCGCGGTGATACAAGCCGCTCGGTCAACATCTACATCGCCGACAGCCTCAGCGACAAGCTCAACAGCATCCACCGTGATGTGAGCGAGAGTGCGCTGGACTCGGTCTGTATCCGCTTCAACCGTGCCTACAAGGCGAAGTACGGCGTGGAGCTCGGTCGTGTAGACCCGAAGTACCTCGAGCTGACTCCTCATCGGAGAGTGGTGGCGTCCAAGCCGGCCGTCACTCCCGCTCCGGTGCCCGAGCCGTTCGATGAGCACTGCTGCGACTACGACAACTGCAAGGTCTGCGACAATGGCGAGCACAACTACTGCCGCCGTGGCTGCACGATCGGTCGGCGTCCGCGTCGCTAGCACAACTCCTCTGTCGGTTCATAAGTCGTTAAGACGAACCCCTTAGAGGGTGGAATGATGCCACGCTTCTTTTACGAGAAGCGTGGCCATTTCATTTCTATGAGAATTTGTGAGAAGTTAATTATTATTGTATAATAACATTGTACCTTGAAGACTTAGGGAGAAAGGGGTCCACAATGGGTGGACACGACATGGAGGTAACTCCGCTCGAAGACGAGCTCCTCATTACCCAGCTTATTGCTCGGTATGGTGAGCTGAACTCGGAAATCCAGGGCGCGCACGCCACGTTCGCCACGGAGATCCGTCCCGCCGAGCTCAAGCGCGACGTCTACATCCAGCCTCGTGAGGCTGAGCTGAAGACCGTCGTCAAGAGGCTGGCTCGTGCCGTCGAGCGCAAGAACAAGCGCGACGGCGTCAAGGGTGCCTCGCGCACCTTGGAGTTTCCCAGTGGCAGTGTGACCCTGGGCACCTCCGGTACCGCGTTGGAGATCACGGATGAGGCGGAGCTCATGAGGCTCGCTCGCCTCATGCGTTTCGTCACGCGGGTGTCGGTACTCAAGGAGCGTGTGATTAGCAAGACCATGATCAAGGCGTTCCTCAAGAACTACCCGCACTTCTACCCGAAGATCGCGCACCTGCTGGTTCAGCCGCGCAAGACGACGCTCGTTATCAGGGCCAAGAACCACCAGGTCGAGGAGTCGCACCTCATCCGCGAGGAGAAGGTGCCCTACCCCAGCCCACGACTGGTCGTCGAGCCGGCCACACCGTCTTCATGACTCGCTGACCGAGAACGGTTAAGCCCGCGCATGGAGTATCCATTAGGATATCTCCGAGCGCGGGCTATTAAATTGACTGAAACTATTTGCGTATTTTCGTAAGCAAATTCAGATTCGATAAATACTGTACCGAGTTAACGTGCAAATGAGTACATAAGTACGTCATATGCTTGTCAATGAATTGCAAACGGCCATCTTCTGCGCTTGGCGAAAAAGTAGAAGACGTATTAAATGTATCATCTTCGACCATCTTCACAAGCTGTTCGTAGGCGTTGCGACCGGCTTCAGAATTTAAAAAATCCTTAGCTTTCTGGGTTTTGGCATAATGCATAGGCGGGTTCATACCACACTCCCTTATTAACAGTTCGTGCTATTATGCGCCTTTTTTAAAAATATAGCTAGCTAACACTTTAAAATCAGTTGTAATAATTGACCAATATTTAATAAAATGGTATAAGTAGTATCGATACGTTCGTATCGATTTGCACATCGACATACATTGGAGGTGGTGCCGAATGGCACCAGAGAAGACAAAGTTGAGCCTGGTTCAGGTGCTCGACATCATGGGAATGACCGCGCATGAACTTGCTGTTCTCGCAGGAGTTCACACGAGCACCGTTATGCGCGCCATGATCCCCGGATCACCGTTCAAGACGAACGAGACCTGCGCCTACAAGATCGCCGCGGCACTCGGGTTGAGTGTCGATGAGATCGAGTGGGCAAACGGAACCTCGCCGCTCGGTCGACCGGCGGATACGGCTACGTCCCTTAAGGGCATGGCATCCACGCTCGCTTACGACTTTTGTCCTACGCATCATATTGCACTGCCCGCTTCTAAGGTATGCGACTACTGCGCATAGCCCTGGAGGGTCTCTCGGTGAGAGAGGCCCTTCGGGGCTTCTTTCATATATTTATGCCGCTTGTTCGAAAAGATCGATGCTTTTAAATGGTACGTACAGCTCTTTACCGAATACTAAATCCCGTGGATCAGGGTCGGCATATTGCGGGGTTAACACGGCGCATAAGTCGAAGGTTGAAAGTTGGAGAGGTGTTTCACCGCTCTCAATACTCGATATAACTTGTTGAATTGAGATTCTTTGAAACGCACCTTCTACATGAATGCCATCGAGCGATAGCGGATCCTCGTCGCCGAGTAAAACGGCGGCACTCGCCTCAACGATAATGCGTGAGTTTTGCAGTTCGGCGAGGCCAGGCATGCATGTTTCAATTGCTTTTTTAGCAATAATCGCAGCTTGAAGATCGTGATACACCCCTCCTTTTTCTTCATGCCGACTTAGTTCTTCGCGTACTACATCGGAAATAGCTTGTAGTCTTTCGTGATTGCTGGGCATTTCCATACCGATCCTCTCTGTTCACATAGCTTTGTTCAAAGTAGAATACTCTTGCTCAATCACGCTGTCAAACCTTTTTAACAATTCTTATCCACATAATTAACAGATGAGAAGATCGAACTGTTGTCATTTTTGTATATAGACATAAAGTATTAAAAAACGAAGATCCCCCTGTACGAATACAGAGGGAATCCTCGTCAAACCACTGGTCGATACACGGTCCTCAGGTTCAGCCGAGGTGTACCGGGTGGCGGTGGAAGAACTTGCTGGTCGTGCGCACGAGGCGTCCGATCAGGTACATCATCAGGCCGGCCACGATCAGGCCGATGTAGGTCACGATCGCCTGGACGACGCCCACGACGAACCCCATGGGGTTGGACAGGTGGTCGGTCAGGATCGCGGCCTGCATGTAGAAGATGGCGACGAAGAAGAACAGGAACGCTGTTCCGCCGAAGATCAGGGAGATCGCCAGGGAGTTGCGGATGCTGGACTTCTCGGTCGTGGCGTCACGCGAGGTGTCGCTGCCGGCGTAGAGCGCGAGTGCGGTGACCAGCGCGAACGCGACCAAGGCGAGGATGACGGCGGTCTTGAGGAAGCTGCCGATCACTTCACCCGAGATGGTGTTGAGTTCCGTGTTGACGAGGAGCGAAGATGCCTGGATCATGGGAATGGCCTTTCGGTCTGAGACGACGATGGCTCACACAACTTCCATTGGTACTTCTGAACATCTATTATAGCATAAAAATAATAATTTGTAAATACCCTCTAAAACGAGCGAAGCCCTCGTAACCGAAATTACGAGGGCGACACCCATCATTCTAGTCGAGTCCTTAGTCGCTTACGCGACGAAAGACCGAGTGGGCCGGGTTCGGGGGTGGTTGCGCATGTACCTGTCGATACGCGCCTTCTCCTTCATGGACTTCTTTTCCGCTGACTCGTTGCTCTTGAGCATCGCGTCGAACTGATCCAGAGACATCGGCCCCATGCGCTTGTCGAGCTCGAGCGTCGTCATCTCCTGGGTGACGCCCAGTTCGAGCGCCAACGCGTGGATGATCTTGTAGAGCTGTCGTGCATAACGCGACGGCTTGATTGAGCGCACGATGACGATCTTGACGAGGGTTGTCGTCTGGCCGTCGGTTGTGATGTTCTCGAACTGCGCCCTGTGCTTGCCGTGATTGGCCTCAAGAGCCAACGTACTGACAAGAGCGTCGTTCGGACGAACGAGCTGGTCGAGAACGAACAGGTGTGCTCGATTCTGGACGGTGCCCGACTTGACGATGACATGCAGCGTCGTCGGTGCAGTCTTCGACATTACTCCCCCCTAAAGGTACCTCGGTGAGTATAGCCTCACGAATGATGGATGGTGGCGCCAATGATTACTTTGGCGACATGTATATATTATACAACAATTAGACTCTATTATCAATTTTACCAACAAAAATACCCCTCGATATGAGGGGTATTGTTTGTAACTATCTCAGGCCGAATGAGTGAAATTACTGAAGTTCTACGCTTGCGCCAGCTTCTTCGAGTGTCTTCTTTGCAGCTTCAGCTTCTTCAGCTGGAACTTTTTCCTTAACGGTTGCAGGTGCACCGTCAACGATTGCCTTAGCTTCACCAAGACCAAGACCAGTGAGGTCCTTAACAGCCTTAATAACAGCTACTTTTTGTGCACCAGCGTCCTTAAGAACGATAGTGTAGTCTGACTTTGCTTCGTCTGCAGCAGCAGCGCCAGCGTCAGCAGCAGGACCAGCAACAGCAACTGCAGCAGCAGCTGGCTCGATGCCGTATTCGTCCTTTAGGATTGTCTTGAGTTCGTTAACTTCAAGAACAGTAAGACCAACGAGGGTCTCTGCAAATTTCTTTAGATCAGCCATGATAGCCTCCTTCAAAATGTATTATTAGTGACTCACCTGTAAGGGTTTGTCGGGGTGCCCACCGAAGCGGGCGAAAAATTAACTGGTTGCCTTTGCTTCGACACCATCCAAGAGCGCGTGCAAGTTGCCCGAAAGCGCGTTGGTAACGTCGTGAACAGGTGAAAGCAGTTGAGCAATAACTTCTGCAATGAGTTGACTCTTGCTTGGAAGTGCGGCGAGGGCTTTTACGTCGTCAGCAGACATGAGTCCACCTTCGAGTGAGAAACCACCGGCAATTGCCAAAGCAGGGTTTGTCTTTGCAAATTCGCTGAGTACCTTTGCAGGTGCAACTTCATCTTCGGCGCTCATTGCGTAAAGCAATTGACCATTCAATGAAGAGGTGTCAACGTCCTTGTAAGCTTCAACGTCGTTAAGGGCCACACGAACCAAACGGTTCTTGACGACCTTAATAACAACGCCGTTGTCACGTGCAGCAGCACGCAACACTTGAACGTCAGCCACGCTAAGACCTTGGTAAGTAGCAAACGCAGTTGTTTTTGCGTTGGTTAGAAGCTCGGTAAGTTCAGCAACCAATTCGTTCTTTTTATCGCGACTAATTGCCATAAAAATCTCCTTGGTATTAATAATTCGGCCTGATTGTTAAGTTGCCGACAAATGGCGATGTGACTCGTGGTTCTGAGCTGTCTTAGAAATAAAACAGTCTTTGGACCTCGCATCGCCAAAGACTATAGAAAATGTATGTGTTACACGTTCCTCGGTAGCGGATTAAGTGATTGCTTGCGCTTTCACGGCTACTGTCTTTGGTATGTCGGATTTGAGTATACAGTAATAACCCTTGTCAGTCAATACTAACTGCTCACGATGTATGGACTAAACGCAAAAAAAGTGATATAATATACAGGTTATGTCTTCCTTCGAAAGACAATCTAAATTTAGTCGTGAGCAGCAATCCCCTCATTTGCCACCTTTAGAGGTATTTGAAAAAGCCGCTACTATCCCCCGAGGAGAACCTGAAACCTTCGGTTCTACCCCTCTCGATCACGGCCTCGCCTATACTCAACAACGGGAATTACTTCAAAACCTCCAAGAACTTGTCGATACTGACATCCCTGAAGACATCCCTGAGAATATTGCCGAGTATATGAAAGATACCTTTGCGGCGCGTTTTCATAGTCGTGGCAACGCGAACCATGAAAACTATTTGACTGCATTGCATAGCTGCGAGGAATTTGCCGACGACCCTGTTGCTTCAGAAGTTCTGAGTCGTGCCAAACTTGGCCATGCCTCTCCGGCTGAATTGCTGCTTGTTCGGCAAATGCTCGGCATTCGCAGCGCAGAGTTAGCGTGTCTCACTCACCCTTACGGAAAGCGCTTGGAGTATATCACGCCTATGCGAGAGGCTGTTCGTGATAGCGTTGAGCTTTTGGGTGGTACGTACGATGATGAACCGGAAACACGGTACCGTGTGAAAGGTGTGGTCAATGAAATCCAATGGGAAGCCGATTATACCGAAGGGTTCTTCATGACTCGTAAGCGTAATCTAGGCGTCATGCCAGACGGAACCGTGATTCGTGAGCGTACTTCATTTATCTTACGTCGGATTGCAATTCCATGGCAAAATCTCCAAGCTATTCGCCGGCTTGATGCAAAAGACAGCACCTGGCAGGATGAAGCGGTTAAAGTTGGGTACCTTAGCGATATTGCTGATGTATTACTTGAAGCGGATGAATATTCATTAGTGATTCCTGTTTCAACGACGATTTATGCCTTCAACCCCGAGACTGCGGCGCTTATTGATGTGCGTGAAAGTGTAGCCCATGAGGTTCGGCGTCGAGAACTTGAAAAAGATATGGCCGAACGCTTCCCTGCGTTGTTGGCTCACCTCGATGATGTGCGTAACGGTGCCAATAAAATGCCAAACACGAATGACGTAAAGTTAGATAACTTTGACAGTATGCTTTACGTTAGTCACGAAGACGAAGACGAAGACGAAGACTAGCCTATTTACTGCTAAAAATAGCTTCGAGCACTTCACTACTTACTTGCGGTGGGGTTTTCCCGTCAACATCAACCAGAGGAAGGTCTTGCTTCTTTGCAATATCACGATAGCCAGAGCGAAGCTTTTGCTGGAAACCATCACCACGAGATTCAAATGTATCCGGTTTTTCAAGTTCTCCACGATTGGCGATACGACGTTGACGTTCTTCTTCGTTCACTAGGTCGAGAATAAAGCCCTGGTCGGGATTCATATACTGCTCACCGTTCGCTTGGCGAGTAATGTCTAGGATAAATTGTTGATCATAGCCTTCGGCATAACCTTGATATACGAGCGTTGACCAATAGTTTCGGGCGCTAACAACGTCAATACCGGCAGTAAGAGCTGGCCGTATAGCACTCACCCAGTTTTCGTGACGAGCTGCCGTGAAGAGAAGGATATTCGTAAAAGCGGTGCGTGCTAACGAACCGTCTTTAATGATGCGACGAAGCTCAGCGGCAACTGGCACAATTGCTTCACCTTCTGGATAATAGAAGGCACTGTCGGGTTCATCTACTCGTAGAACTTTTCGTTCTCTTTGTGTTAGCTCTTCGGCCACGAGGTTTGCTACGGTTGTCTTGCCGGTTCCGTCACTGCCTTCAATGACGATGTATTGCCCGCGCTCAGACATCACTTAAGGCCCTTCATAAGCCCTGGAACTGCCGGCGGAAGCGCGACTTTCATACGATACGATTTTGGAAGCATTTGGTCGGGTGTCCAGTTGCGTACAATTTCATCAAGATCGGTAGAAGATTGATAATTGCCACTGAGTGTCGAGTAATCACTTTCAACGAGGCCAGTATGATAAAACGCAATTTGCGCAATTCTCATACCAACCTGAAGGGGCACGTACTCGTCGTTGTCATTCTGAATTTCCATCGTCCAACGATTGATATATCCAGGGTCACCCCAGCCGGCATCTTTACATACTACAACGCCGATGCGCCCTGTGGTGCTTTTTGCCTGCATACTGGTTGTTCCCGTGTCACGAATACCAATAAATTCGTGGGTATGAGCTAAGATGCGTTCGTGAGGGCGCATGAGGATAACTGGTTGATCTGGATCAATATTCTTGAGCGCTTCTTCGCCGATCAGCTCGCGAACTTTACCGAGGTCTTTGAGGGGTTGTGCTTCGAGGTAATCACCAAAGTATCGTTTTACATCTTCTTCGTCAAAAGGATTAAAAATTCCGCCATTATTGTTGACGTCGGTTTTGTAAAATTGATGCCCAAGTCGAACATCGATACTACTTGCATTAATAAGTTCTGGTGCGGCCGGGTATTGAATAATCTGCCCACCTTCAATTGCTTCTCGAAGTTGAGCATTACTGTATACACCCGTGTCGTTAGGACGTTCAAGCCGTTGCCGGGCTTGCCGTAGCATCCGTGATTCTCTCATACTATTTCCCCGTTTTTGTTGTCTCAAGCACCCACTTACAACCAATCATACCATAAAAAATAAAAAGAGCCGGTGTCGGCTCCCTTAGGAACTCATTCATTCCCTAGGGAGCCGACACGCGGCGTCAGTTGCCCACGATCAGGCCGAAGTTGTTCTCGTGCCGGATCTGCTTGCGGTGCTGTGTCCAGCCGCGGAAGTTGCCCGAGAACTCCTGTGCGGCGCTCAGCTGCTCGAGCATCAGCTCGTTGAGCTGCAGCTGGTTGGTCGTAGCGATGGCCTTCTGCAGGGCACGGCGCAGCACCCACTCGTCGAGCGTGAACGGCGTCGCCTGGTGCTCGAACGGCGACATGTGCCCGCCACGCAGCAGCGAGATGTAACGCTCAAGCTCCTTCTCGGGGTTGCGGAAGCGCTGACGGTTGTAGCTGGTCGCCGCCGTGCGGGCCACGGATGCCCTAATGGCGTCGAACAGCTGCTCGAACTCGTTCTCGTCGACGTAGGGCAGGTGCCACTGTCCGTAGGTGAGCAGCTTGGGCTCGGACTCGATGTACACCTGCTTCATCAGCCGGGCGATGGTTGCGATCTCACCCTGTGCATCCGGGTGGTCACGCAGGGCGAAGAAGTTGTCGAGCTCCGTCGCCGTCAGCACGATGGTGTGCCACATGTAGGCCTCGAGCCCGCGGCCAGCCAGCTGCTTGTGGACGTTGAGCAGCTCGGTCTGGCTCGGGTCGAACTCGTCGGTCGACTTCGGGAAGAGCTGCTTGAGCTCGTCGAAGTGATCGAGCAGCGCACTGGCATCCGCGAACTCGTTCCTGGGGTTGTATCCCAGAACCTCGCCGGCCAGGCCGACACCAAGGATGAGCTCGATGACGGTGGTGACCGCACGGTCACGCCCCCGCAGCCAGCCATCGACCGCACGGTCGTGCTGCTTGCCCTCGAGGTTGCGCGACGCCTGCATGCCCGGCTGGTTGATGCCGAACTTCTCCGGGATGAACGGGTTGGTCAGCAGGTTGAGCAGCTGGGTCGCGAGCGGGATGGCCCGCGTGCTGGCCGAGTTGCGTGCGAACAGCCGGTGCGTCATCATCTCGGCGTGGACGATGCGCGGGTAGGTCAGCTCGAACGTGGTCAGCCGGCAGCCCTCAGGGCCGATGGAGTCGGCGATGACAGATGCGTTGAATGCCATTTGTGGCCTCCGGTTGCTTGTGAACAGTACTCCCACTTAACATTAACTATAAAACAATTTCCATGTATTTCAAACCATAACAAAAAACCGCCCCATCTAAGGAGCGGTTTTTATAAGAATTCGTTATTAGTTAACGAAGTTTTCAACCTTTACGCCAGGACCCATGGTGGTACTAACAGTAATGGTTTTCACGTAGCCACCCTTAAGGCTTGATGGCTTTTGGCTTTGGAGGCTGTCGAAGAATGCCTTTGCGTTTTCAACGAGCTTGTCGCCGCCGAAGCTTACCTTACCAACACCCAGGTGAACGATAGCCTGCTTGTCAACACGGTATTCAACCTTACCGGCCTTAGCTTCCTTAACTGCCTTAGCAACGTCAGTCGCAACCGTACCACTCTTAGGGTTTGGCATAAGACCGCGTGGACCAAGGAGGCGCGCGTACTTACCGAGCTTTGGCATGTACTGTGGAGTTGCTACGAGGATGTCGAAGTCGAGTTGTTCTTTTTCGAGTTGTGCGAGGAAGGTTTCGTCGCCTACTACGTCAGCACCAGCAGCTTGTGCAGCCTTGTGATCTGCTTCTGGAGCAAATACTGCAACACGGATGGTCTTACCAGTACCGTGAGGAAGGCTAACTGTTGCACGGATATTTTGGTCAGCTTGGCGTGGGTCAACGTTCAGGCGTACGTGAATTTCAACGCTCGCGTCAAACTTAGATGGGTTAGTTTCAGCAGCGAGTTTTACTGCTTCTTCAAGTGTATAAAGCTTTTTAGCGTCAACTTTTTCAGCAACCTTACGGTAGTTCTTGCCGCGGCGTTCGATAACTGGACGAGTAACTGGCTTTGGACCCTTTTTAACAGTTTCTTCTTCACCGGTTTGGCTTGAAGTGTCGCCAGCTTCTTTACGAGCTTCTTTTTCAGCCTTAGCTTCTGCTTCTGCAAGTGCCTTAGCTGAACGCTTACCCGCCTTAGCGGTAGCTTCTGCTACTGGAGCAGCTTCAGTTACGGTTACTTCTTCAGCGGGAGCTTCTGCAGCAGCTGCGTCACCTTTGCTAGCGAGTGCAGCTTCAATTTCTGCAATCGTGTTCTTTTCGCTTAGTTCAAGACCCATTTCAGTAGCCTTGGCAAGCAAATCGGCTTTCTTTGCCATGTAGGATTTAACCCTTTCTGTGGTTCAAACGGCATAGTACGACGACTAGCGGCCTCCCAACATTGATTTGTATTCTTTTATTATAGCACAAATACTATAGAAAAGCTAGGTATGTTCAGTCTATTTACCCCTTGCGCTCACCCGTCATTCAGCTTATGATTACAGGTATGAACGAGTTGAAAGAAAAACTAGAGCAAACGGGATTCAGTGGGGACTTAGACACAACAGACGAAACGCGTGAATTTTACTCGCACGACGCCTCGATGTTTGAGATTAAGCCTGAGCTGGTTGCATCACCAAAAACGGCCCAAGATGTCGAGCGGCTGGTTAAGTTTGTGGCTGATAACAAGAAAGATAACCCTACCCTTTCATTGACCGCGCGTAGTGCCGGTACCGACATGTCAGGCGCGGCAATTAATGATTCGATCATCGTAGACTTCCATAATCACCTCAATCAGCTCATCCATATTGATGGACAGCAAGCCGTGGCACAACCAGGTATGTACTTCAGGGACTTCGACAAAGAATCGTTGAAGTTTAAAGCGCTGCTTCCTACCTACCCTGCGAGCCGTGACCTTTGTACGGTTGGCGGTATGGTTAATAACAACTCTGGTGGCGAAAAGTCTCTCGAGTTTGGCAAGACCGACAAATACGTACCTGAACTCAAGTTTGTCTTTGCTGACGGTATCGAACGTGTTGTAAAGCCTCTTACCAAAGCGCAGCTTGCCGCAAAAATGGGCCAAAGCGACTTCGAAGGCCGTGTATATAAAGAGCTCTACGAACTTATTGAAGCGAATTACGATGTTATTCAAGCAGCTCGGCCACACGTGAGCAAAGACTCTACCGGCTATCACCTTTGGAATGTTTGGAACCGTGAAACAGAAATTTTCGACCTCACCCAGGCGATCATTGGTGCGCAGGGTACACTTGGTTTTGTAACTGAGGCGACATTTAAGCTTGTTGAGCGCCCAATCCACTCAGGGCTCTTGGTGTTGTTCCTGCGCGATATCGATGGGCTTGGCGAGCTTATTAAGACGGTTGTGAGCCATAAGCCGGCTACCTTTGAAGGCTTCGACGACGCGACCCTTATTCTTGCTATTAAGTTCCTACCGAGCTTCCTAAGCTTCCTTGGGCCGGTCAAGTTTATTCACCTGCTTCTTACGCTCATTCCAGAAGGCTTCCAGATGCTTAAGGGTATCCCGAAGCTTGTCTTGATGGTCGAGTTTACCGGTACATCTGAAGAGGAAGTACGCGAAAAGATTAAAGCACTTCACCGCGACCTTAAGCCGTTTAAAGCTCGTTATGAAATTAACGGCTTTGAAGAAGACCCGACCGAAGGATCAAGCGAAAAGTTCTGGATTCTTCGTCGCCGCAGCTTCCAGCTGCTTCGTAGCAAGGTTAAAGATAAGCACACCGCACCATTTATCGACGACTTTGTCGTGAACCCTGAGTACCTTCCTGAGTTCTTCCCTAAGATTCGTGAAATCATTAAGAAGTACAAGCTATTTGCAACCATTGCCGGGCACATGGGTGATGGTAACTTCCACATCATTCCACTTATGAAGCTTGAAGACCCCAAGGACCGCGCTAAGCTTGAACCAGCTATGAAAGAAGTCAACAACCTCGTCCTTCAGTACAAGGGTTCACTCAGTGGTGAGCACAACGACGGCCTGGTTCGTGGGCCATGGCTTGAAGAAATGTACGGTAAAGAAGTTCTAGCGCTCTTCCAAAAGACGAAAGACATCTTCGACCCTCAGCATATCTTTAACCCTCGAAAGAAGGCTAATGCGACGTGGGAATACAGTTTCTCGCACATTCGCGATCATTTCTAAAAAGTTCGGAGCCTACGGGCTCCACTTTTTACATAACAAAAAAACCGCCTAGAATTTCTAAGCGGTTTTTTAACGTGTGAAGACTATTCAGTTACTTCAACACCCATTGAACGTGCGGTTCCGGCGATAACCTTTACAGCACCATCCATGTCGATAGCGTTAAGGTGGTCTTTCTTGAGCTCAGCGATTTCTTCGAGTTGAGCACGAGTAATTTTACCAACCTTGTCGGTGTGAGGCTTAGCGCTTCCCTTTTGGATACCAACCTTCTCACGAATGAGGTCGTCAACTGGCTGACCAAGTGACTTCCAAGCGAAGGTGCGGTCTTCGAACACTTGAATGTGAACGATGACGTCCTTACCTTGAAGTTCTTTTGTTGCGTCGTTGAACGGGTTGATGAAGTCCATCATATTAAGACCCCATTGACCGAGTGTTGAACCAACTGGAGGACCAGCAGTCGCACGTCCGGCAGGGATACGAAGCTTCAGATTACCGATAACTTTCTTTGCCATGTAAATTTACATCCTTTTGTACTAAATATCATTATTGAAGCGATATTAGTGCGTAACCCCTCTATTATAGCAAAAAGAGAGCCGCTTGTCCACGACCCTCTCTCTGTTGCTAGTGCTAAGCTATGAAACTTTCTTAACTTGCAGTGCGTCGAGCTCAACTGATGTATCACGACCGAACATACTCACCATGACCTTAACCTTACCCTTTTGGGTGTCGATTTCAGAAATAGCACCATCGAAGCCCTTGAATGGACCGTCGGTAATGTTAACCACTTCGCCTTCTGAGAAGTCGATTTGGTGCTTAGGGTCTTCAACTCCCATACGCTTCTTGATTTTGCTGATTTCTTGATCAGAAACAGGGGTTGGTTGGGTACTGGTACCTACGAAGCCAGTAACGCCAGGCGTGTTACGTACGATGTACCATGTTTCGTCGGTAAGCTTCATTTCAACCAGTGCGTAGCCTTGGAAAATTTTCTTTTCGACAACTTTACGCTTGCCGTTCTTGATTTCAATTTGCTTTTCTTTTGGCACCATAACATCGAAGATCTTGTCGGCCATGTCTACCGCGTTAATACGCTGGCGGATGCTTTCGGCTACCTTTTCTTCGTATCCGCTATAGGTGTGAATAGCGTACCATTGTCGTGATGAGTCATATCGATTCTTTGACATAGTTTCCTTTCCTTAGGCGATGATTAGTTCAAATAAAAATTTAAATAGTGAGTCGAGTAGTACTACAAGGAGAACGAAGAACAGGCTGAAAATAATAACTGCGAGTGTCAGGCTCCAGGTTGCTTTACGGTTTGGCCAACGAACTTGACGAAGTTCTGTCCAAGCGCCCTTAAAGTATCCTCCGATTCGTGCAAATACGTTTCGCTTGCCGTCTGACGATTTCGTTGCTTTTGCTACCTTAGCGACTTTAGTTTCCTTTAAAGCTTTTGTAGGTTTAGCAGGTGTGTTCACCTTCTTCGGTGCATCGTCGGTTGCGGTGATGCGAGTGACTTTCTTTGATGTTGCCACTTTTTCCTCCCAAATAAAATAGTCTGCTTTGCAGACTGTCAATACGTAGTGTAGCTCAAAGGGGTTAAAACGTCAATCTTATTCAACGGGAAGTGTAAAACTAAAGGTTGAGCCGTGATTAAGTCGACTCTTTAGCTCAATACGAGTATGAAGTTTGTGCGCGAGTTTCGTAGAGACATACAGCCCGAGGCCAGTACCATTAGTCTCGCGGATACGATAATCTTCGCTACGGTAGAACTTATTAAAGATGTTCGTTTGATCGGAACGGCTGATACCAATACCAGTATCGCTGACAGAAAATGTCACACTGTTACCAGAGCGCTCTGCGGAAATAGTGACACTTCCCTCTTTTGTGTACTTAATGGCATTTGTAATGAAGTTCTGCAGCAGCTCTTCAAGATAGAGACGGCTGACATTCACCTTGCCAAGCTTATGGCCCAAATCTAGGTTGAGGTGCAGCTTATGAGCGGCGGCATCTTTCTCATATTGATGATGCATAGTATGAAGCAACTCTTTTACGTCGATAATTTCTGGTGTATCAGCGACGCCACGCTCAGCTCGTGACAAAGTGCTAAGGTCATTCACCATTTTCGCAAGGTAAAGCACTTGGTCGTGCGCAGTGGTAATCGAACTCGCGATAAGTTTTTGGCTCGGTTGCTCAGGGCGTTTCATAAGGACGTCAATGTTAGACAGCGTTCCCTCAACGATGGTAATTGGCGTACGAAGCTCATGGCTCACTACACTAATGAACTCATCGCGCTCGTCCTCGAGGCTCTTTTGCTTGGTGACGTCACGCATGATAAGAATGTATCCGCCGAGCTCATCGCGTTTTTTACGAAGGCTAAAGCTGCTGCGAATGGGTGCTGAAGTAATTTCGAGGCGAATTGACTCACCGTCCTCGTAACTATGGTTAAGGTCGTCACGACGAGTGGCTTTTTTAGTGTCCTTAAGAATATCGATAAGCTTGGCGGGCTGGTTATTTTGGTCGGTTAGTTTAAAGAGTTGGCCAATATTTTTACCCTTAAGACTATCATTCGTGTCAAGCAAATCAAGACAGGCTGCGTTATACATAAGAATCGAGCCTTTTTCATCGGTAGTGAAAGCGGCGTCGGTCAGGTTATTCATAATAGTGAGAATACGATCGTATTGGAGGCGCTCACGACGCTGACTGTGAAGAAGGGCCTGTCGTTTTGTTTCTTGAGCATGAATAACACCGATGATTGAAAAACCAAGGAAAATAGTAGCGAAGACCGTCAGCCCGTTTGACATAACAATTTCAGGGTTGGATTCGTAGCGCATTGCTGCATCGAGCGCAGCGATGACAAGCAGCGACAATGTACTGAGTCCCAGGCCGAGATATCCGAATAACAAGTGACTTGAGAGGAAGAGGAGCACGAAGAACGGCGCAAACGGCTGAGCAAACCCAATGACAAAGGTGAACATCATTAGTGCACAGAAGTGATACAAGAAGAGACGCAGTGCTTCGTTTGAACGAGATGAGACTGGTTTAAAGTAATAAAACACGCTGACTGCAACCCATAACACCGAAATACTAATTGATAAAACGGGACCGCTGTAATTTGGGCTCGCAATGACACCCGCAACGATAAGCAGTGCATAGAGCGCGAGAACTGGCGTAACCAGAACGCTAAGAATGCGAACCGCTCGAGTCGCTTCATGGTTGTACTCCACACCACCCCTATCCATAATTGCTTATGATTATAGACTATAAGCGAGCGTCTGCCTATGGGTTAAATTGAGGGAGCTTCTTGTTTTAATAGCTTACGATGTGCGCGGTAGTTAGGGTCGCCCTTCTCAACCAGCTTCCAGAAGTCCTGGCTGTGATTCATTTCAAGTGTGTGTGCTAATTCATGAATGATTACATAATCAATTAATTCGAATGGAAGCTTCATTAGAGCAATATTAAGACTGATGGTTCGTTCGCTACTACAACTCCCCCATCTACTACTAGCGTGAGAGAATCGAACTTTATTGTAGGTAAAGCCTAATTGCTTTGCTAAGTAATCAAGGCGTTTAGGCAAGTAGCTTTTTGCTTCGACACGTAAAGCTTCAAGAGAGACATCACGAATTTTACGAACGACATCATTGCTGGCTAAGGTTTTTGATGCCGGTAATGTGACGATAATTTGCTGTTTGCTGCGTCGTACTGACAGCGCGTCAGCACCATGGCGAACAATCAGCGTGTGGCTTTTACCAATTTGCTGACCGTCAATATATTCCGTGATCGGCTGAGCTTGCTCGAGCATCTTTCGAAGTTGTGGGCGAGAAGACTTCACGAGGCGTTTTAGTAAAAAGATCGGTGCGTAAAGTGGCATTGAAGCTCGTAATGTACCGTCTGGGGCAACTCGTAAGCGCACCTGGGTAGCGCGAGCACTTCTTCGAACTGTGATGGCGCCAAACTCTTCATCGGTAATTGTTGGCATATCTATTTCCTATCGTATAAATACTCGGCGTGATTGCGAGCGGTCAGGTTTAGGCTTGGGAGTCGGTGGAAGTTTTGGTTGACTTGCATCAGGGGTAGCCAGCTGTTTAAGAATAATCTTCAGTTGTGAAGCGTAGGTGTGTTTACCACTAATCACTACCGTTTTTTCTTTTTCGTGTGGTGGGTCGAATAGATCAACGAGGCGGTCAAACTCGTCAGCATCGAGGCCTGAGCCACGAGGGTAAGGTTTAGATGCACGGCGCAAAGATTCGGTGGTATCAGTTTGCACCCAAACAATAAGCGGACGATAGCCAGCTTTTACAAGCATCCGTACTGCGACCTCGCGATCTGCCTTGGCATCAAGGCCACCATCGATGAGGACAGTACGTTTTGTTTTCATGTATTCAGAAAGAATAAAATCGCGAAGAGATTCGGCGGCTTTTACATCAAGGCCGAACTCGTGTTGGAGCTTGGTTTGGCTGACAATCGGCGCCTGAAAGGTGTCTGCGAAGCGCTCAGCAAAGGTACTTTTACCAGAACCTGGAATTCCAACCATGATAATAGCGTGCGGACTCGCCGGTGTAAGAGGCTTCATATATAGACAGTATAACAAGTCACCCCTGAAGCGACAATGGAGACCAAAGTGCATACAGGGGTGACATACCGTGAGCTAGAAATGGCTACAGTGATTGGAGTACGAAGTAACCGATAACACCAATGACAATAAGGGCGACAACCGCACCAACAAGAAGTAGGAGCTTCTTTGAAGAAGGCTGGCTTTGTGTTGGAAAAGGTGCAACTGGTTGGGCTGCTGTTGGGTTCTGGGGCTGGTCAGCAGGTGCTTCTGACACTGGAGCGGCAGTGCTTGGATCAACTGGTGTTGTTGGTGCTTCAGGCGTTGAAACTGGTGCTGGCGCAGCTGGAGTTACAGAAGCGGGTGCAGCTGGTTGATCAGAAGCAGTGTCTTGAGTTTGATTGCTTTCAGATTCTAATGATTCGATCGCTTGGAGCGCTGCTTCATTTGCTTCAACGTTCGAGTTAGCGTCGGTACCGTCAAAGCCTGAAGTTGGTTGCGTTGAATCGTTAACAGTAACGCCTTCAGGAGGTGTTGTTGGCTTGTCTTGGTCTTGCGGCTGTTGTGGGTTCATATCTATTTCCTTCTCCCCTCTTAAGCTAAGGATTTGACGAATATACTTATTCGAAGTTAAGTATATCATCATTGCGCTTACGCTACAAAAATTTTACAACAGGGTTATTCGGCCATTTTGGTAAGTTTTATAACAAAGAATGCTTCGACCTGCGGGCTCGGAATAAGCCGCAGTGCACGGCTGATTCGTTCGTCAAATTGTTTATCGTTCCATGAAAGAACCGGCGCAGCTTTGTTAGTAAGCGCATCACCAAGTTCCGACAAGGCTTCAACCTTTACGTCATCATTATGACGAAGCAAATAATCAAT
This sequence comes from uncultured Candidatus Saccharibacteria bacterium, assembly GCA_963517285.1. Taxonomy (GTDB): domain Bacteria; phylum Patescibacteriota; class Saccharimonadia; order Saccharimonadales; family Saccharimonadaceae; genus Microsaccharimonas. The sequence continues at coordinate 230,851 of CAUQDN010000001.1, read as the reverse complement.
GACGGCTTCGTTTTCTTCTGGTGCCATAGTACAAGTACTATAAACGAGTGTCCCACCAGGTTTGAGTAATCGCCACGCTTGAACGATAAGCTTCTTTTGGAGTTGCTGGAGGCGTTTAATGTGGGCGACCGACCATGATTCAAAGTCTTTTCTATTATCAAGCGTCATCATACCTTCGCCGCTACATGGTGCATCAAGTAGGATCTTATCAAAGTATTCGACATCAAACTGCGAACTTATTCGAGTTGCGTCGTGGAGCGTAAAGGTGACATTTTCAACACCAAGACGACTGAGGTTGCCCTGCAATTTATGAAGTCGTGGTCGTGAGTTATCGTTGGCATAAATAACAGCTTGGTTGCGAACGGCTTGTGCGATGTGGCTCGTCTTGCCACCGGGTGCCGCGCACATATCAAGAATGGTTTGACCCGGTTGCGGATTAAGTGCTAGTACTGGCAACCAACTAGCTGCATTTTGAATATAAATTTTTCCTTCATCAGCAAGGGTACTGTCACGTGCTGCGGTAAGGTTGCCATCCACATATACTCCATTGTCCATCCATGGAATGGTATGTGCATCCACGCCAATACTACGTAAAGAACGCAGGGTACCATCTACTTCAGCCCGAAGCGTATTAATACGAATACTTTGCTGTCGGCCTATTGAAAGGAGTCGCTTCGCTTCATCTTCGGTCGCTCCGAGTGCTCGCATTGTGCGCTCAAAGAGGGTTTGCTGTTTTTGATAGTACTTTTGATCAGTAAGAGACATTACCTTATGATAACAAAATACCCCCATGCCGGAGGTATTTTTACTGCAATGAAGCGATTACTTAACTTTTCGCTCTACTTCATCACCTGTTTGCTGAACATTTTGCTTGATAGCACGAGCTCGTTCTGTAGCCTCTGTCTTGACTCGGCTACTGGTGCGTTTGACTTCATCGGCTGCATCGCGGGCGATATCTTTCATTGATTCAACGCTTTCTGCAAGCTCTTCTTTGACGCTTGCTGCGCCTTTTTCAACTTCTTTCAAACCTACAGAGGCTTTGCCTTTGTAATCAGTTGCTTTATCCATCAGGTCTTTACGAGTTTCTTTACCGCTTTTAGGTGCTAACAGAATACCAGCGACAAAACTTCCGGCTGCAATGAGTAGTGTATTTAATGCTTTTCCCATACTTCCTCCTTATCGTTTCTTAAATAGTTTAAAGATTTCACCAAACAGTTTGACTGGTGAAAACCATTCGGTGATATTGGCGACGTTGTTAGTCGTTTGCTGTACGTTACTCGCAATTTTATTGAGCTTCACTACTAAAATGATAGCCGCAATGATTACCAGAATAATGACAGCAGATAATACAATTAAATTTATCGTTAACAATGTAATCGCGGTTGATACTTCCATATCAGTCCTCCCTCTTGATGTTAACAGGCGTTATACCCTGCATCTATTATACAGCTTAATTTTTAATGAGACTTATTTGTGAAAGTAGTCATGGCATCATTCTAATCTTCATGCCATAAAAAAATTGTGATATATCACACCATATCTCAATTTTTGATACGTATAATAAATGCAGATTAGAATTTACTCGCTAACTATAGGAGCGCATCTATGCTATCGAAGGTAAAGAAATTTTATTCAAATATACAGACTGCTCTTTCCGATACTTCAAGAACGTTTGCACGGACGCCACGTAAGTTTGCCTTAAAAGATTGGAAGGCTGCCTTGCTCGAGGCGAAGAATGCAATTAAATCGAAGCGTATTGGCATTTTAGCGGCGGGTATTGCGTATTTCTTAACCTTTGCTGTATTCCCGGCTATTGCGGCTGCTGTCGCTATTTTAAGTTTCGTGATTTCAAAGTCTCAGCTTCAAGACGCTGCACAGACGCTTGAAGATTTTCTGCCAAGTGATATTGCGAACTTAATTTCTTCACAGCTCGAAACGGCATTGAATAACCCCTCTTCCGGCGTATTGATTGTAATTGTAGGTATTTTAATTGCGCTCTTCAGTTTGTCCGGTGCGATGCAAAACATTATTGCTGCCGTTAATGCAATCTATGAAACCGACGAGACACGTAAATTTGTGAAGCTGCGGCTCGTGAGTGTGGGATTTATTTTGGCGGCTGGTCTCATTACTGTCATCGTAATCGCCCTGCTCGTTCTTAACGAGCCATTCTTAAAAGACATTGGCATTCCTGGGTTCGTGGCGACGTTTATTATTGTTGCTCGTTGGTTTGTGATCGCCACCCTGGTCGCATTTGGATTGGCAGTATTCTACCGTTATGCACCGAGCCGCTCTAACCCTCATTGGCAATGGGTTACCTGGGGTTCATGTATTGCAACAATTATTTGGTTGCTTGGAACGACACTCTTTTTCGTCTACGCACGCTACTTTGCGCATTACACCGAATCGTATAGTGTTTTTGCGGGAATCATCGTGTTAATGACTTGGCTCAACCTCACAGCGTTTGCTACGTTATTGGGTGCAGAAATTAATTTCCGCCTGGAAAATCAAACCCGCGCAAAAACAACGAAGTAGTATGTATCGGTAGTTCTCTCAGTATTACTTCAGCAGTTTTTCTTAAACTAAAAAGAGGTAAACGGAAGGAGGTTCTATGAACAAAACAGCCGTTATTACAGGAGCGAGCAGCGGAATTGGCCGAGCGACCGCCCATGAATTTGCGAAGAAAGGATACCGATTGGTGCTGGCGGCACGTCGGGAAGATGAGCTCGAAGAAACCGCCGACGAATGCGAAAAGCTTGGCGGCATGGCGCTCACCTTTCCACTTGATACGTCTGAAGATGAAGCTGTACGTAATCTTGCTGACTTTGCAGTCGAGCAGTACGGTCAAATAGATGTTTGGGTGAATGGAGCGGCGGTATATTTAGTTGGTAAATTTGAAGATACGCCCCTAAAGGATATCGAGCGCTTAATGGATGTAAACTTTTTTGGCTATATCCACGGGAGCCATGCAGCATTAAAGCAGTTTCGTACCCAAGGCTACGGAACGCTTATTAACATCAGCTCAGTAAACGCAGGCGCCCCTATGCCCTACGTTGGTGTTTATAGCGCCAGTAAAGCGGCAATTCGTGCCTTTGATGAATCGCTTCGAATGGAGTTAAAGAACGATGGCGTAGCGAGTGATATTAAAGTTTGTACGGTACTTCCCGCTTCAATTGATACTAACCTTTTCCAAAATGCCGCGAACTACAGCGGTAAACAAGTCCAGGCGCTAGAGCCAGTATACGAACCGAGCTATGTCGCTAAGCAAATTGTTATGCTTGCAGAGTATCCACGCCGTGAAGTCATCGTAGGCCCTGCTGGACGAATGCTCGTCATGCAAAATAAATACATGCCGTGGCTTTACGAACATACAATCAGTAAGTTTACTCGAGGTAATATTTTGTCAGAAACACCACAAGAAGCCTCGGACGGCAACTTGTTCCAGCCACTCAGACAACATCGAGGTGTACATGGCGGCTGGCGTGAAACACGTGTGCGCGCTGATCGGATGAATACATTCGTAGGCGTTGGTTTAGGCCTGATCGCTGCTGCCGCACTCCTCACTGTTGCGCTCAGCAGTAAGCCGTCAGATGCACGAGAATAATTACAAATTCCTTATATTACCAATCAATTAAGGAGGGTACGTGAACAAAATAACTCAATCTGATATTGATACGTTAGCTGAAGTGAAAGAAGATGCAGTTCTTACGATCTATATGCCGACCCATAAGGTATCGACACCGGCAACCACTAAAGAAGACCAGGCGCGCTATCGAAATGTTATCGGGCGAGGCCTTGAACAATGGGAAATGATAGTCGGGCCGGATGCTATAAAAAGTGCCCGTGAAAAGCTGGAGTCGCATATTGAAGATGACACGCTCTGGGCAAAGACATACCGCAGCTTAGCGATATTAGTTCGCAAAGACGAGGTGAACCTGTATTACTTACCGATCGAAACAGATGAATATGTTCATGTTGGAGCCTACTTTGACTTGGCACCGCTGCGTATTGCTCTAAGCAAAGATCAGCCGTTTTATCTTCTTGCGTTAGCCAAGCATGATCCAAAACTGTTTTACGGTGATAGCTATGGCCTTGAAGCAGTTGATATCGACCTTCCATCAAGCCCTGAAGATGCTCTCAATATCGATGAAATGTTTTCAGGAAGCAATACGGTGCGTGGGGTTGGAGCGCCAGGCGGAGGTAACGACATGCTGAGTACCCATGGCCAGGGTGACTCTAACCACGCAGGGCAAGAAGAACATATGAAATACCTGCGGATTATTGATAATAAAATTTTAAAAGATAAAGCAATCGATCAAGGAATTCCACTGCTTCTGGCAGCAACTGAAAATGAAGCGAGTGACTTTAGACAGGCCAGCAATCATGCGCATCTTCTTGAACGGTATGTTGCAGGTAATCATACTGTTACCCCTCTTCAAGAACTTCATGCATTAGCGTGGCCCATTATTTGCGAAGAGGTTGTAGAGGCAAGAATTAACCAGCTTGTTGAACGGTTTAATGAGGATAAAGGCCGACAAAAAGCTTCGAGTGATATCGCAGAAATTACCGAAGCAATTGTTACCGGACGGGTCGACACGCTGCTACTGGGGGTCGTGGAGCAGACCAACGACTCCGTGAGCGATCTCAATGAATCACTCGCTCCGTTTATACGGCTCCAGAATGGGTATCAATCAAGTGGTATGTGTGACTTAGCAAGAGCTGTTGTTGAGCAAGGTGGTTCAATCGTTGGCGTAGAACGTGACGTATTAGCAACACCGACCGAACTGGCTGCGCTCTATCGATATTAAACGCCGTAAAGAAAAAGACGCTCGGTAATTCGGGCGTCTTTTTCGTATGATGGGCAGGTTAGGCTTTGCCGCCCTGGTTCAAGACTTGCTTAGAAACCATTGTGCCAGCTTCGTCGATTTCATACATAACGACTTCACCGGTGCCAATTTCAAGCTCATGAACCTTGTCGTCATCAACTTCCTCAAGGTATTTCATAAGGGCACGCAGGGAGTTGCCGTGAGCGGCAACAATCACGTTTTTACCTTCTTTAAGGTCTTCAAGAATTGTCTCCTCGTAGTAAGGTAAAACACGCGCATGAACATCTTTCAGTGTTTCGCCATTCGGCACTGGATGATCCCAGCTACGACGAAGTTTCGTAAAGTCTTCCTCGCCAATAGCGTCTTTAATGTCCCATTTATTCTTTGCTTGGTAATCACCGTAATGACGCTCATTGAGAGCTTCATGGTGGGTGGTTTCAAGCTCGGTATGCTGGAGAGCGCTTTTAATTTCTTCCAGCGTCTGCTGAGCCCGAGTAAGCCCTGAAGCATATGCTTTGTGAAGCGTCATCTCTTGCAGGTGCTTGGCTGCCTCACGAGCCTCCGCCTTCCCTTGTTCTGTCAGTGCAACATCTTCCTGACCAGTCCATAGCCCGAGAGCGTTCCATTCAGATTGACCGTGACGAACGAGTACTAAATACGCCATTACTCTGCCCTTTCACTGGTGCGAGCGAGAGCGTTCTTGCCGGCAAATACCGCCGCATCGCCGAGCTGCTCTTCAATTCGAAGCAATTCGTTATACTTTGCCACGCGATCGGTGCGACTCAGGCTTCCTGTTTTAATTTGACCCGTGTTTAATCCGACTGCAAGGTGGGAAATAGTCGTGTCTTCAGTTTCACCTGAGCGGTGTGACATAACAGCTTTCCAGCCTGCCGCATGGGCCATTTGAACGGCTGCGATTGTTTCAGTGAGGGTACCAATCTGGTTTACCTTGATGAGAATGGCATTTGCAGCGTTTTCGTCGATACCGCGACGAAGGAACTCAGTGTTTGTTACGAGCAGGTCGTCACCAACTAACTGTACCTTGTCGCCAAGGTGCGCCTGAAGCGTTTGCCAACCAGACCAGTCGTCTTCGCCGAGACCGTCTTCAATTGAGTGGATTGGAAAACGGCTTGTGAGGTCTTGGTAGAACGCAACCATTTCATCGCTTGAGAGGGTCTTTCCTTCAGTAGTAAGTACATACGAACCGTTTTCCATAAGCTCTGTACTTGCGACGTCGAGAGCGAGCACGACATCTTCACCGAGCTTGTAGCCAGCTTTGGTAACTGCTTCTTCAATAAGCTCAAGCGCTTCGGCATTACCATTACGAACCGCTGGCGCATAACCACCTTCATCACCTACGGTCGTGCCGTAGCCTTTAGCGTGGAGAACTTTACCGAGCGCCTGGAAGATTTCCGCGCCCATTTGAAGTGCCTTGCTGAATGTTTCAGCGCCAACTGGCATAATCATGAATTCTTGAATATCGGTGCTACCAGCGGCGTGCTTGCCACCGTTAATGATGTTCATCATTGGAAGTGGCAGGCTTAACTCTGTGGTGTTCGAAAGGTCAGCGATGTATTGGTAGAGTGGGAGCTTTTTAGATGCTGCAACAGCTTTTGCGGTCGCAAGCGATACAGCCAAGATAGCGTTTGCACCAAGACGACCTTTGTTAGGTGTACCGTCAAGAGCAATCATGCGCTCGTCGATAGTCGTCTGAGCCTCAGCTTCTTCACCAATAAGCGCATTACGAATTTCAGTATTAACAAAGCCGACAGCTTTAGTCACTGCTTTTCCACCGTATTCTTCACCACCGTCGCGAAGTTCAATCGCTTCGTGTGAACCGGTACTTGCGCCTGAAGGTACCGCAGCCCTTCCAATGGTGCCATCGTCAAGTGTTACGTCGGCTTCAACCGTGGGGTTGCCGCGGCTATCTAAAATTTGTCGTGCGTGTATATCGGTAATCTTCATGCATTCCCCCTATTAATCAACCCTCTTATTATACGCCGATTACAAGGAGGATGCGAAAACTACAAGTGTTTTACAACGTTTATAAGTTCTGGGAACTCGACACGCATGAAATGATCAGGTGCAGCCATAATATTAAACTCAGCATTTGGAAGGTCTGCTTGGTACTTTTTAATTTCAGATTCGGGTGTCACGGCATCATCATATCCAAAGAAGAAGATAGTTCGACCAGCTTGCGAACGGAACAAATCAGTAATTCCTTCGAGTTTAAAGTCGGTCAAATCCTCGCCCGTTTCATCATCATATGGGCCAGCAATCATGATTGTCGCCTTAATCTTTCGAGGGAAGTTACTTTCAGACAAGTACTTTGCCAGGAAAATCGCGCCCATTGAGTGGCCAATCAAAACACAGTCGTCCTCAATAATCTCAGACAAATGATCGAACCACACCTTCCATTCGCTATAGCGGGCGTTAGTTTTATTTGGCATTGAAGGGAGTAAGACTTGGTAGTCTGAGCCTAAGTTTTGCTGCAATAACTCTTTCCACATCGGCTTATAGGTAAAGCGATCAACGATAAGCTTTTTTGTAGAAAGGCTCGCGATATAATCTTCGTACCGAGCGAAGGTAGTGCCGCCATGAATGACAATGACTTGTTTCATCCTTTTATGATAGCAAAGGCAAAGTTGCTATACTAATAGACATGGAATTTAATCACTGGCTTCAAAATGAAGGAGTTCAGATCGCTTTTCTTTTACTTGGCGGTTTGATTGCTTATACTCTTGTTAATAAAATTTTAGATACAATCGTTCGGTCGTTTGTAAAAGGAAAGCTTCGAAAGGCTTCGAAGCAGGATATTACGAAGCGTCAGAACACGCTTTCTAACCTTGTGACTGGCATTTGGCGCATCCTCGTTATTGTCGTAATAGGTGTTTCAATCTTACAAGTTATCTTCCCTGCTCTTGACTTGTCACCACTCTTTGCAAGTGCCGGTATTGTTGGAGTTGCGATCGCTTTTGGCTCGCAAACACTCATTAAAGACTTTTTGACCGGTGTGTTTATCATTACGGAAAACCAATACCGCGTGGGTGACTTCGTAAAGATTAATGATGCAGATGGCCGGGTTGAACATATTGGTACCCGCTCGACAGTCATTCGCGACGACAGTGGCGATGTACACTACTTACCAAACGGTTCAATTATTCATGTCGTCAACAAAACGATGGGATACAGCAAGGTGAACTTTAAACTGATGCTCGACTCGAGCACTGATTTAGATACGGCCATTAGCGTGATAAACCAAGTTGGCGATAGATTAGCCGAAAGCGAAAAGTGGAAACCAAAGATTTTAAGCGCGCCGCAATTTAGTACCATCGGCCCTTTTACCGGGAGCTCAATTGAAATTACGGTAACTGGTAAGACGCAGCCTTCGGAGCAATGGGCGGTCACCGCTGAAATGCGAAAACGGTTGCTCAGCGCCTTTGATAAGCACGATATTAAACTCTCATAGGGAAACGTCATGGACTCAAAACCATCAAACCCACTGCCTCGAGTCATCAATATTGAAGGAAAAACGCCTGCTGGTGAGGTGCTGCTACAAAGTGTTGACCCACTCGCTGCCTTAAAGAAAAGCCTGGCGATTTACCTAGCACGCAGTTTGAAAGCGGCCGGTACCCTCGATATTCAAGCTGTTCAGGATATCTTTAGTGTGCAGGCCCAAGATATTAGCGAGCTTTCAGCACTTACGTTTGAACCAAACCAGCGCGTTGGTGAACTTATCACACTTGTATCTATTGTGGCGGCAATCAATCAGCTCAACGGTACGAATCAAATCGAGAATGCCGTGTTCGCGCCGGCATGGCAAAAACCAAACCAAGGAACGGTTCTTAAATCATTCACTAATAAAGAGAGTTGGGATGGGTTTGTATATGAACTGCCGGCGGCAAATGCGCGAGAGGCCGCTCCACGCGTTGCGGTTGTCCCAGTTGAAATTAAATCTTTAATGATCGACCCGGTCAATGAAAGCTTCGTTGACTTAAATGACCTGCTTAAAACGAGGATGCCGAAATTTAGCAAACACTTTCAAGCTAAAGGCAGTATTGGTGCAGTTCTGGTACTCCCCTATCAAAATACTAAAGGTGGACCTATCACCTTTGATTTGAAGAACGCTACGCTCGATATTAACAATCACGTAAACCACGACTCAGTCAGCGTATTGGTCTTCTTTGATATTAAACACGAAGGTAACGAGACATTTGTGTCAACAAAAACACACTTCGTTCACCGCAACCCGGCACTTCGTGATGAAGATATGGTCAAAGAGACCCGTCTTTATGAACTGAAGTGGTGTAAATACTAACTGCGCTGAATACGCGCAAAGTGCGTCTCTTCAGTGTCTTGTGGAGCGAACTGAAGCAGGCCACCTTCAACGAGCGATTCGCCAATTGCGAGACTTGGAGTGTAAAATACCTGCCCCGCGAACATAACTGGCTGCTCTGTCGGCTTTCCTGGATACAAGACATTCTTACGCATTGCCGTTAAATCCAGCGCTTCACCTGGCTTCAATTCGTGTTCATCGCGCGCAGGTGTGACCTCAAGGTGATCGTAAGGGCTCGAGCTCAGCATATAGAGCTGAACCGCCTTTTTGCCAGCTACGAACTGGATTTTATATTCTGGATCAAGTTCTTCGTGCAGTTCAAACAGTTGACGTTCAGCATGGAGACGATACTCATAGGCGCGTTCTCCACCAAAAAACGTAGGGTTTGTTCTGTTTTGACGCCACCAAAATTTAAGGTCATGGCTGATATCAGTAAGTAGTTCGGGACGCGGTTCGTTCATGAAGATAAGTATATACGATTTTCAAATTCACAGTACGAGGCTTAGCTGGCACCTTGGGGCGCCGCTGCGATCATTCCAGGGTTCGGTTCCCGTTCGTCTTCAGTCACCGCACGGGTAACGGCTGGGTTAATTTCATCAAGAATATAGGCGTTGTAGACATCTTGGCGGGCTTTTATGTTCGCATGTCCCACGTCGAGCTCTGTTATATGCAAGCTGGCATCGTACTCGTCGGCAATTGCTTCAAGCGCCTCAGAGCTGGCCTGCACATCAACGACTTTATCTTCAGAAGGGTTTTCTGACATCGTGTAGAACAAAGAAACCGGCATTTTATCATCTGATCGTTCAGAGAGTTCGCGGACACTTTGTTCGACACCATACTTAACCAAGAACTCTTCCTGAGCTTTTCGAAGCAAAGTATCTGACGCACCTTGTACGACGGCGGCTTGGCTATAAATTAACGCCGGGCTCGGAGCGGTCGGTGCTGATAGCTTTCGGTCAACTGCACCGAGTGTTTCTCTGAAGTCACTAAAGCTGAGTTGGTGGGTATCACTGTCGTAGTATTTCTCATGGCGGCTTGCGATTTCGACGATTCGTTGAGCCGCTGGTGAATATTCGATACCACTACAAAGCTTGATGTAGGTATTGCAGGCGTTAATCGCTTGGCCAAGCGTACCAATCGCCTCGCTACTTTGTGTTGTCAACCCGTCTTCCCCTACCGGTGTACTATTGAGCGAAACTGAAGTGACGGTATATTCGGGATGGTTTTCATGGATATTAGCAGCGATAGCGAGCAGAACGATTCCACCCATGCTGTAGCCATCAAAATTAACGTATTTGAGAGGAATACCACTCGCCTCGCCTTGTTCCTTAAAGCCGTTTACAACGGTTTCGGTAAGCTGGTCGATATCAACTTCACTATTACTATACTCGAGGGCGAAGACATGGCCCGCTTCGGAGTGAGAATTGAGAATTTCAGTAGATTTAGCCGCGCTGCGCGTACCGAGCCCGGTAAGTACAACAGTTGCTACGTCATCATACCCACCTTCGACCGGCTCATAAATGTGACTTATTGAAGGCTCAGAGCTGAGTACGGCTTCTTTGCCTTGCTGAATGTCGTATTGAAGCGCGGCAGTAAAAGTACCGGTGATAATTGTCGACCCAAGGGCTACTTTCGCCATGCTGCGTCGGAGCCGGCTTGCTAACCGCGGCGCTTTTTCGTGTCGTGGCTTTGTTGGTTCCTCGATGCTGATTTCTTCTTGATTTAAGATAACAGAAAAATCAGGCGCCAATTCAACGCTGCTCATAATTGATATTTGTTATATCATAATGTGGATGTAATTACAAATAGTTCTTATTTAGAAGCTTCATTCTTGCTGAGCTTTTTACGATCACGTTTTTTGTATGACTCATACCAGAGCATGATACCCATAAGAGCAGCCACTGCACTTATTATTATTCCAAGTTCTATAAATCCTTGAACCGGATCTTGAAGTGTATATTCATACGCCCAGTACCCAAACCACCCAATTAATCCAAATACAACAATGCAAATAAGAATAAATGGCAAAAGACTTATCTTTACTAAGACCTTCAAGAAGCCTAGCAAGAGCATTGATGCGATAGTTATTATAAGGAGTTCCGTATCGACGGGTGAATACTTACGACTCTCTAAGTCTTTTAATGGAGCCCCGTTATGAAGTCTAATGAAACTATCTATAGCGTGCGCTATGACAAAGACCGGTATAATTATATATAGTGTCCGAAAGTATATTTTTGGAATAAGCTTTTTAATTTTTTGCTTAGTTCTCTTCTTCATTGAATTAATCATAGCAAAAATATTTTAAATGGGTGTATACTGCATACAGATGAGTCATCAACAAAGCATTATCATTATTATTGCTTCTCCCGCCCAGCGGTGCTGATTTACTGATACACGAAAAAGTAACTCCCAGCCCGCGAAGGCCGGGAGTTTTTAATTACACGAAAGGATCAATATGACAGCAGAGCTTCTCCATCGCTCAACTAACGCAACACCCAAGAGTGCGCTGTCTATTATTGATGCGTATCGTGATGAATTTAACGACAGAACAACGGTTGAGCCGCTTGGTATGGAGTTTCCGTACCTCGAAGTTGAGAATAAACAATCAATATATATGCTTGAAGCTGGAGACAATGAAGCGGGCACATTCAAGTGGCGCGGTGCTTTGACTGGAGCTGCTGCGTTGAAGATAGCTGGGCACGAACGGCTCGTTGTTCCCTCGGCAGGAAACCATGCACGTGGTGCGGTACTTGCCGCTAGGGCACTGGGGATGTCAATTGATGTTGTAGTTCCGAGATCTGCACCACCTGCAAAGCGCGAAGGATTGCGTGAGTTATGGAATGATTGGCATAACCGTGTCCATGTGTTTGGCGAGACGTTTGATGAGTCGCTTGCGTATGCGTATGAATTTGCTGATATGCACGATAGCGCGTTACTGCATCCATATGATGATGAACATGTGATTAGAGGACAAGGCACAGCCGTTGACGATCTACTGCGAGAGAAGCCGGATGTTGATCATATCGTACTGCCAATTGGTGGTGGTGGATTGCTAGCAGGAGTGCTGGATAGATTGCAAGAACTTGGGCGTGAGGAGATTCGAGTGACCGGTGTTGAGGCTCCGGGAAGCAATAGTTTAAGCAGAAGCTTGGCTGCGGATACAGTTACCGAAGCGGATGCGCCGAACCTGGCGTATGGTGGATCAGCGGTGCAGTTTATTGGCACCCGCGGACTTCAGAGTGCGCTGCGGTATGCGAATTTTGAGGTAGTTACGGCGGACAAGTCGGATATTACGTACGTAGTAGATACTTATGTGCAATCTCGTAATGACCTAATGAGGACGGATGAGCATTTTGTGCCAGCTTTTGAGCCGACGAGTTTAGTGGCGGTGGCTGGGCTTTATAGCGCACGGCGACGCGAGAATGAGGTTACTGTGGTTTTGGGGACGGGTCATAATGCGCCAGTGATGTAGCGCTAGGAAACAAGAAAAATAATGAGATTAAGTACGAGAGTAAGAACAATACTTAAAATAATGCTTGTCAGTAAAAAGAACTTTATTCGAATTTTTCCATCCGACCACCCTACCATCGTAGAACCTCGAGTTATCATTTTATCCATTAAATTTCTTATCGTCTGTTATCACGGGCAAAAATCATCTGTTCAACATCTTGAATGACCGCACTAAGGGTTGCTTCGTTAGCATGGTTAACAAGCGCTTGAAGAAGTACATTATCAACGGTAATGTTATCATCATCCACCTGCATCATTTCATGAAGCTGCTCAAGTCTATCTATAAGTTCGTCTACTAGTACTGTTTTTTCCATAGTTTTAGTATATATGGGTTTTCTTTAAGAATGCTGTAAGGTAATTTCGCATACATGTATGTATAGAAAATAGACCAACACGATGGTTGGTCTATTTTCTTCGGCAACTCCTAGTGGAAGAAGTGAGGACTTTATATGCCGTATGAGTTGCTAGGGTCATGCATATTAGGATCCGGTTCATGGATATATAAGCTATTATATCCATTTGAATAGTAAGAAGTACTTTCTTTCAAATATGAAATGAATTTGAAAACATAGCGCAGAATTAAGTATAGAGAAATTACTGTCGACGAAACTGCTAATACAAGTAATACAAACGGTATATGGAAATTAGCATTTGGAACTAAGTCCCATTTATATTCATTCAAAACCGTAAATGAAAGAATCATTAAAAGAGCAAATATACTATATATGACAACTCTATATAGACGCTGACCTACAAACTCGGTTGGTACATAATAACCCCTAGACCCAGCTGTTTGATTTCTTTTCGAGGCGACGAGTAAATCTTTAACCGCTAATTTCAAATCCTTATTTTTATTTTTGACTTTGTCTAAGAGTACTATTGCTACCTCACATCCATCAGCCATAAAGTATGCCCTATTCCAAGTTACTGATAACGCCGTGTTATACGGGTACCATAAATAGTTATCGTAGGTTTCGATATGTATATCATTAAGAGTAGCGACATAATCTTGGTGCCATTTTTTATACTTTTCATAGTCTGAATACTCAGTAACTCGATCGCAGGGAGTCGATTTAAATAATTTTATTTTTTCTTCATCAGATGCGACAGTATAGCAAATCTCATACGCTTTTGATAAAGTGCCTTTGTTATCCATAATGACTTCTTGGAATTTTATATCTTCATCTGCCGTCTTGTTGCTTGACTGGCGGTGAATTGTGGAGATAAAGATTGCCGCAGCTACAAGTACTGATATAAAGCTAATTATAAAACCCGTTATGGAGCCCAGTAGCCCCACTAACCCATCACTTGTCATAAAGCTAGCCAATAATAGTGCGACTAAAACCGACAAAACTAAAATAACGATACTTAACGGGTTATTGAACAAGTGTAAGATTATGCCGCTTAACTCTTTATTTAATAAAATAACTACTCGCCTAACAAAATATTTTAAGTTTGATCTAGAGTATCTATATGTTGGGAAGTTTTTTAGCGGAGACCATTCTGTTTTTAAGTCTTTGATAAACTGCTTCATTAAATGCATTATCTCATAGGATTACGACAAAAGCAGAAAATATGTTAAATTCAGGTTAAAGTCCCTCATCTAAGAGTTACGAGCCTATATTACGGCTAAGAGCAACAAATTTCGAGATCTATCTTATATTTGAGCAGAAAATACTGTTGACAGCATCCATGCAGAAAATGAACCTATAATTGCAGCCAGAACCACAAAAACAGTTGCCCAAAAAAAGTTTCGATATCTTATTTCTTCCTGGGCTCGAATAGCATTACCTTGAATTTTAGTTAGTTGACTCCACCTTATTTCTTCATCACCCCAACCTAAGGATAACAACATACTGTTTTTATAATTTATATAATTTTGAGCTATGTCTTTGTCCGGCTTAAGAAGAGCCGGATGCGGAAATGAAAGTCCCGCTAAAAAATATAGATCTTTTCGTCGCATGTTACGCATTGCCCAAGGTGTTATCTGTCCGGAACGGATATGGTCATAAAGAATAACCCATTCGTAATCTTTCTCTGTATAGGGCATTTTTGCTATTACACCTTTCGGGTGATTTTTTGCAGCCTCCTTAGCATCATTTATCACCTCACTACTAAGGCCGTCTGGTATTCTAATACGTCGCCAGTACATTTTCATAAAATCATAATAACAAAAGCCTCCGCATTGGAGGCCAATTTCATTGTGCTTATGCTTGGCAGGGGCACGTGGAATCGAACCACGATCCTAGGTTTTGGAGACCCATATACTAACCGTTGTACTATGCCCCTAAGCTTGAGTTATTGTAACAGATGTGAGACTGCTTGAAAAGTGAAAAGAAAAAGAGCACGCGGTGGTGCTCGGGGTGTTGTCGACAAGTTGAAGAGGCGTCCCGCGTTGGCGGGGCTCTTGCCTGCGCTTTCGCACAGAAGAGCCCCGCCACGCGAGAATGTTTTATTGTCGCCACCCGGTAAAGGGTCGGCAGGTATTCAGTTGTACATCTCTCTCGAGATGCGCGCACTGCGCAGGGGGTCTACACCACGGGTTGGCAAGGAGTGGTGTCTCCAAGCTCGGTACCCTACCCTGATCTGGGATCGACGAAGCGGGGTACTACGGGGTTTTATGACCTCGTAGGCCCGCTAGATACAGATGAACCTCATCGCGATTGCTCCTTTCAGAGCTCGTCAGTTTCATCACCCGCGCCGGCTGTGGGGTATGAGCGCAGTGCAGGCTAGACGAATCCGGAGGGGTACAGCATGGTGTCGCCTCCCTGGGCGGTTGGTGAAGGTGACGCGGATGCGTCGGCGGTCTTGCTAGGTATCGCACCTAGAGCCGCGTTTGTGCCCGCGAATCCCAGACAGTGTACCGCTGACTGGTCCGAGCGTTCCATTTACCATGTACTTGATAAACGCAACGCCAAGACCAGAAAGCTTCGTACACTCTGTTCTCACAATTTCTCTTCAACTTGTCAACGTGCTTGAGACCATAAGGCCATCAAAGCTTGAAATGTATAATAGCACATTATTGCTATATTTGCAAGTACTTTTTATAAATTAGTCTTTTTGAGCCCTGACAGCACGTCGGAATTTCTTGTCGGCGACAGGGTCGGCATAGCGAGCGATCGGCTCGTATACGAAGGTGCGATTTGACTTGCTCGCACCGCGATCAACCTCTTTAATGGCATTAACAAAGAAGTTTTCAATCAGCCATTCCCTACCCGGTGCAGTTTGACCCATGACAGTAATGCGCCAGAGTGATTCGCCCCATTCTTCTGGTTTACCTACTTTAAGAGGCTTAGCGAGCATTGTCGCGCCTACTGGAACAGCCTTTGTAATCTCCTTGAGCACTTTAAGGCCCTTCTCCTGATCACGTACAAACACATCAACAGCAAGGCTGCGAACACCCCGTGGAGTTACGTGGGCGGCTTGGATTTGTTGGTTGTGCACCCAAATTACCTCACCGCTCATACTACGAAGCTTGGTTGAACGAAGTGTCAGACGCTCCACCACTCCCGATACGTCGATAAACGGTTCGATTTTAACGAAATCACCAACGTTAAACCACTGCTCAATGATCATAATAGCGCCAGCAGTGATGTCACGAAGCAGCATACCGAGTGTCTGACCGGCAAAGACAATAAAGAAGGCACTGGCACCGATTGCTGCCGCGCCACTATTAGCCATCGGACTGAGGTACATCCAAACCGCATACCCAACCACAGCAACCACCGCAGCACGTACAACAGCCACCGCAACACTGAGATAGGTTTCAACTTGGCGCAGACGGATGAAGCGTTCTTCGTTAGACTCATTATCTGAGCGTGCAGAAACAGCTTGGGCAATTTTAATAATAGCGTCGGCTAAGAACTTACTGAGGATGTAGGCCACAATAATAGAGCCGATCAAAATAAGTACCGAACGGTAGGCGTTCGGCTGAGAGAAAAACTCGATGATGTCGTTCATCACATCGTCCATTAGTACTATTGTATCATTTTCTTGGGGTAATTTCAGTGGCCAGGTTCATTAAGAGCGAATAAAACTAATCGTTCCGTCAGGTGCAACTTTAACTATTTGCGAAGGATGCGCTGCTTCAGCAACAGTACCGCCGTCAACGTATACGTCAACCAGGTCGCCAAAGTAAGCGCGCGCTTCCTCAATATTTCGAGCTGGAGTCTTGCCTTCAGGGTTAGCGCTCGGTGCAATCACCGGGCCCACAGCATCAACAACCTTGCGAAGGAACGGGTCACGCACAACCCGGTATGCCATTGAATCGCCGCCACGAAGCAACCATGGTGCTTCATCGGTCGCTGGCACAACCACAGACGTTGGCGTTGCGCTGTTTTGGCTGTACTTTTCAATTAATTCAGCATGAGCTGGCACATCGCTTGGGTCGGTAAGCAGTACAATACATTGTTTTGAAAGGTCGCGCTGCTTTGCCTCATAGACTTTTTCAACGGCCCGTTCGTCACTGGCGAGTGCAATAATGCCGTAAATCGTATCGGTCCGTACCACAGCAATTCCTCCAGAACGGAGTGCATTAGTGATTGAATGAAAGGCAGCATCTAAATTCATAATGTATCTACGATAATACCAGAATTACCCCTTTACTGCCACCTCTTAACTTGCTACCATAAGCAGTAAAGAACGAAGGAGTGTTTAGATGCATGTTGTGGTAGTGGGCGGCGGATTCGGCGGTGTAAAGGCGGCTTTAGAGTTAAGTAAGCGTCAAATTGGCAAGATTACACTTATTTCAGATCAACCCTACTTTTTGCATCACGCTACGCTCTATGCAACTGCTACTGGTAAAAGTACCGAGGAATCAGTCATTCCTTTGAATGTCATCTTTGCGCATCACCCCAACGTTGAAGTCGTTCAAGATTTTATTACCTCTTTCGATCCACACCGTAAACTTATCAGCAGCGAAAAGAAAGATTATCACTACGATAAGCTCGTGCTCGCTCTCGGTTCAACCACCGACTTCTTCAATATCAAAGGCCTCGAGCGGCACTCATACGGTATTAAGACCCTTGATGAAGTACGCGAGTTCCAAGACCACATCCATGAAGAAGTAGTCCGTCAGAAACTCGACAAAGAATACTTCGTTATTGGTGCCGGGCTAACTGGTGTTGAAATGGCAAGTGCACTTAATGAGCACCTTGCTTCTTTGAAACGGCTTTATCGCCTTAACGGCGCACAGCCAAAAGTCACCTTAGTAGAGGCGGCTCCGCGTATTGTGCCGCAACTCTCAAAAACGGCCGCCTCAAAAATTGGCAAGCAGTTGAAAAAGCAAGGCGTGAAAGTACTGGTTGATCATGCGGTGCGAGCATTGGACGGCGACGCTATTACTATTGGCTCAAAGGTATACCCCACTACTACTGCTATTTGGACATCGGGAACTGCCAATAATCCTTTCTATAAAGCTAATGCAGGCTACTTTAATTTAGCCAAAGATGGACGCGTCGAGGTCAATCCGTACCTTGAAGCACTCGACAATGTGTATGTTATTGGTGACAACAGCACCGTTAAGCATGGCGGCATGGCGCTTGCCGCAACGAAACAAGCCAAGCATGTCGCAAAAAATATTGCTCGTTTAGCGACCAAGCGACCACAGACTCATTACCATGCATCAAAGGTTCCAGTCGGAGTACCGGTTGGTTCGAAATGGGGATATGTGGAGTGGATGGGTATTTATCAAGCGGGTCAGTTCGGAAGCGTACTCCGTCGCTGGATGGAGCTCTATGGCTACTGCCAACTTGTTCCATTTAAGGTAGCCCTGCCTATTTGGCGTTCACACAGCCTAGCTGATGTTGACGATATCTTTTAGAAACGCGTTCGGCGCACAATAATTGCGACGGCGATAACTAGTGCCACGCTAAAGCCAGTAATAGCCCCATATGCCCACGGTTCGTGTGCAAATGGAAGCGTCACGTTCATACCGAACATTCCAAAGAAGACATTTGGAAGTGCAACAAGAAGGGTCAGAAGGGTCAATGTTTTCATACGTTGGTTAAGAACATTATTTCCAATTGTCGTATAAGCATTGCGGATACTATCGACAGTACTGAGGTGACTGTCGGTGGCTACAAGCAGCTGATTAACGTGAAGAGTCATGTCATCAATAAATTCACAGTCTTTTTCGCTAAAAAGTGCATGACGATTTTCACTTAATCGTCGCAGTAAGGCTTCGAGGGCCGTAAGGTTAGTTCGGTATTCATTGAGGTCATGTTCAACGGTAACGAAATTAATAAAGTCTTTATTATCAACTTCATGGGTACGAAGACGCTGCTCAGTATTTCGTATATACTTGCCAGTTCCCTGAATATATTGCTGGTACTGTCCGATAACGTGACCGGTCAACTGCAAGAACACGTGCTTCGTACTTTTCATATCGACTTTAGTCGCTTCAAAAAGTTCCGGTGGTTTTACATATTCTTTGCTAGAAAGCGTAATAAGAAGCGTTCCCTTTAATACGGCCAGGAACGGACGAGTCACGATATTGCCGCGAGATGCTTGCTGTGGTGCGCGGATAAACACATAGGCAGCGCCTTGATTGTATTCCACGCGAGGCAGTTCGTTTTTGTCGCGAACGTCCTTAAGAATGCCAGCATCGAGGTTATACTGTTCGGCCACACGAGCAAGTTCATCATCGGTCACATTCGCGCCATATACCCAGGCTCGCTCGATTGGCGCCTCTTTTACTTGCTGAGGATCTTCGTTAAATGACTTTTTTGCATAATAGTGCAACATACATAAGCAGTATACCCTACCGCGAGCTAAAGAAAAAGTAGTGGACTTTTATCTGTTATGTGTGAGTCGAATCACACAAAACTGTGGAAGAAATGAGGAATTAATGATTTTGTAAATACAAGTGTTGTAAATGCCTACGCTTACCACTATAATCGGGGTAACAGAAGCGCAAAAAATAATAGGAGATTGCGACGCGCTAGGGTAAAGCAAATCGTTAAGGGGGTTATGAAAATATTAATGCTGGGATGGGAGCTCCCACCGCACAATAGTGGCGGTCTGGGTGTAGCATGCTACCACCTCTCGAAAGCCTTAGCCCTAAAGGGTACATCTATTGACTTTGTCGTCCCCTACGCTGCTCCGCATGATGAAATCGACTTTATGAATATTCATCATGCGACCAACCTCTCGCCCCTCCATAAGTTTGGCATGGGTGCGTATGACAGTAAGTTTGTTGCTGAAACAACTGCCCGTTCAACTACTGGTGGTCTTCACACCATCCGTGATATCCAAGCCCAATACGGCCGCTTCGTTGAAGAGTTTGTCGAAAATAACGACTTTGACGCTATCCACGCCCACGACTGGTTAACTATGGAAGCTGGCATCCGTGCTAAAGAACTTACCGATAAGCCTCTTATTGTTCACGTTCACGCGACCGAATTCGATCGTGCTGGTGGTAACTCGGGTAACCCATTGGTTCACGAAATTGAATACCAAGGGCTCGTTATGGCTGATCGTATCTTTGCAGTGAGTGAAATTACAAAGCAAATTATTGTTGAGAAATACCAAATCCCTGCTGATAAGATCGAAGTTGTGTACAATGCTATCGATACACTAAGTTTTGACAGCGCCTACGAGTACGACCGCCGTACCTACCGCTATCTTGAAGGCCTTAAAGAAGAAGGCTACACCATCATTAGCGCCGTGACTCGCCTCACCATCCAAAAAGGACTTGGTAACCTAGTAATCGCATTGGCTAAAGCCGTCGAGAAGTATGACCGCCTTGTGCTTTTACTTGCTGGTGATGGCGAACAACGTGACGAACTGATTCGACTCGCAGCCGACCTCGGCATCTCTGATAAAGTATTCTTTACCGGTTTTGTTCGCGGTAAACAGTGGCGCGACGCATACAGTGTTTCAGATGTATTCGTCCTCAGTTCTATCAGCGAACCATTCGGCCTCACCGCCCTCGAGGCAGCTCACCATGATAATGCACTTATTGTCACTAACCAGTCAGGCGTGGGCGAAGTACTTCATAGTATCTTCCGCTACGACTTCTGGGACACCGACCGCCTTGCTGATCAATTAGTCGGCATCGCAACGTCACCAGCATTAAAAGAGTCATTACGCAAAAATGTAACCCACGAGTACGCGCGGATTTCTTGGCATGACGTTGCCGAGCAATGTGTGAATGCATATAGTTCGGTTCGCAAAAAAATAGGAGTCTTCGCATGAGCAAGCGCGGTATAACACTTTATATGCACGTTCACCAGCCGTACCGTGTACGGGAATACAGTGTGTTCGATACCTCTATCGACCATAACTATTTCAATGAGCCAGATAACCTCAGCAACCGTAACAATCAAAAGATCTTAAACAAAGTCGCCGACAAGTCATATCGACCAATGAACGCGCTCCTCGAGAAGCTTTTGAATAAACACCCCGAATTTAAGGTTTCTTTGAGTATTACGGGTACCTTTATCGACCAGGTTGAAGCCTGGGCACCAGACGTGCTCGAAAGCTTCAAGCGCCTAGTTCAAACCGGCCAAGTAGAAATTGTTGCCGAAACGTACTATCACTCGCTCGCCTTCTTCTACAGCCGCTCTGAGTTTGAGCGCCAGGTTGAGGCTCACAAGGCTAAAATCCGTGAAATCTTTGGCGTAGAAACCAACGTATTCCGTAACACTGAGCTTTCATATAACGACGAGTTGGCGCAATGGGCCGATAAGTACGGCTTCAAGGGTATCTTAGCTGAAGGTTGGGATCCAGTTCTTGAATGGCGCAGCCCTAACTTCGTCTACAGCCCAGAAGGTACCGACAACATCTCACTGCTTCTTAAGAACTACAAACTTTCTGACGACCTCGCCTTCCGTTTTAGTAACCGAGCATGGCAAGAATGGCCACTCACGGTTGATAAGTACAATTCTTGGGTGGAATCTTCAATTCAAGACCAACCGCTCGTAAACCTATTTATGGACTATGAAACATTCGGTGAGCACCAATGGGAAGACACCGGTATTTTCACCTTCTTTGAAGAATTCGTTGACCGCTGGCTTTCAAACCCAGACAACACTTTCTACACCGTATCTGAAGCGATTGAAGCCAACAAGCCAGTTGGAAAACTAAGTATGCCGCAAACCGTTACCTGGGCCGACTCTGAGCGTGACCTCACCGCTTGGCTTGGTAACAGCATGCAGCATGAAGCAATGCGTCACTTGTACGGTCTTGAAGAAGACGTCATGCGATCAAATGATACTGAGCTGATTTCTGACTGGCGTCGCCTACAAACATCTGACCACGCGTACTATATGTGTACAAAGTGGTTTACCGATGGCGATGTGCACGCGTACTTTAGTCCGTACAGTTCACCGTACGATGCATTTTTGTATTATATAAACGCAATTCGAGACGTCCGTTGGCGTTTACACGAACATCATAGAAGTGGGGGCTTGGGTGGCTAGACCGATCATACTTTCAAACGGCGAACTACATGTTGGCCTAAATAAATACGGGGTGGTACATGATCTCTACTACCCTTACGTTGGATTCGAAAATCACTCGGCAGGATCAGGCTTACGTCACAAAATTGGCGTATATATTAATGGCGAAGTCAGCTGGACGGATGACGACTCATGGACATTTGAGTTTACGTACCCACACACCGCGCTGATTGGTCACACCGTTGCGAAAAACGAGAAACTCGGTATTATCTTAGAGTTTGACGATGCAGTTGATACAGAAATGAGCGTGTTTATTCGTAATATTCACGTTATTAACCTCCATAAAGAACAGCGCGAAGTGAAGCTTTATATGCACCAAGCTTTCGCGATTGGCGACTCACGAAGCAACACCGACACTGCTCAATATTTGCCGGATAGCGACGCGATTCTTCATTACCGTGGTCGACGTGCCTTTGTTATCTCTGGCTCAACTGATAGCAACCCATTTGATCAATTTACTATTGGGCTCTTTGGTGACGATGAACACGAAGGTTCATTCCGTGACGCCGAAGATGGTCAACTAAGTAGCAACGTTGTCGAACACGGACGCGTTGACTCAATCCTTGGCTTTACCTTGAATATTGAAGCTCACTCATCGGCACGCGTGCATTACTGGATTGCAGCCGGTATGAGTAACCGTGAAGCGCTTTACATCCACCGCCAAGTACAAGAGCGTGGCGTAGACGAACGCCTCAGTAAAACCGCCGACTGGTGGAAGGAATGGCTTCAACCGGCTATTGCGAGCGCTAAACGCCTCCCCGAAGAGTATCGTGAACGCTTCATTGAAAGTGTCATGATTATTAAGTCACAAATCGATAAACGCGGTGCGGTAATTGCTAGTACCGACAGTACACTTTTGAACTATTCTAAGGACGGTTACGCGTACTCATGGCCACGAGACGGGGCTAATGTTATTTGGCCACTTGTTCGTATGGGCTACTACCAAGAGGCCTACCGCTTCTTCGAATTCTGCCAACGCGGCCTACACCCAGGTGGCTACTTAATGCACAAATATCGTGCCGATGGTGCGCTTGGAAGCAGTTGGCATCCATATGTTCACGGCAATACCGTTGCACCTCCTATTCAAGAGGATGAGACTGCACTTGTCGTCTTTGTATTTGTACAGTTCTACAATCTTTCTAAAGACAGTACGCTTATTAAAGATTTCTATCACTCAATGATTAAACCAATGGCTAACTTTATGGCTGAGTTCATTGATGAAACGACCGGTCTGCCAAAGCCAAGTTATGACCTATGGGAAGAGCGCTTCCTTATTAATACGCACACGACTTCTGTAACATACGCAGCACTCCTTGCCGCATCAGAATTAGCGTCAGTTGTCGCTGATGAAGCAAGCGCCGTGAAATGGCGCAGTGCCGCCGATGACATCCAAGCGGCTGCTCAGAAATACCTATTTAATAAAGAACGTCAGGTTTTCTACCGTGGTCTATCAGTTGAAAACGGCGAAATCACCTACGATGCGACTATCGATACCGCTGCTGTATTTAGCGCTTACATGTTTGGCCTGTTCGGTTCAGATAGCGAAGAAGTCAAGGCTTCAATCGCTACAACCGCTCAAGTATTTGGCGAAACCAAAGAAAATCCAGGCTTACCGCGCTATGAAAACGACTATTATCGTCGTTCACATCCTGAAATTAATGGAAACTGGTGGTACATTACGACTCTCTGGAAAGCTCAGTACAACATCGAAAAAGGTAACCTCGACGATGTTAAATCGACCCTCACTTGGATTCAAAACCACATGCTTACAACCGGAATGATGGGAGAGCAAATCGATCCATTGAACGATGAGGTAATTGCACCAGCACCACTCACCTGGTCGCACGCCGAATACATTTCAACACTAATCGACTTTCTCGGCCAGGAGCGTTAATGCGCAGGGGTGGGAACTTTAAGCATCTTGTAGCTCGTTTAAGCCCAACGTTTCGTGAGCGCGGCAAAGTATTAAAGAAGTTTAGTGAAGCCGTTGGGCTAGTTCACTTTGGTACCGTTCATCAGCATGATGACGAATACGAGGCTATCCGTGGATTTACCGCCTCTCTCACTCATAAAGACACTCATTATGCCGTTGGTACATACAACGGGTTTAATATCCGTTTGGTAAATAGGTTTGATGTGATCCGTATCGCCGGCAATCCTAACCACCAGCAGTTTTGGTCAATCATTGAGATCGAGCTTGCTTCGAACCAATTGCCCCACATGTTCTTTATTCCAACTGGTCACGAAGCCGGTGAATATGGGCGACTTTATGCGACACAGCCACACATACAGCCGCTTAATGCAATGATGTTTAACAATAAGAGTCCTGAGTTTCACGGGCGCTTCCAGATTCTAGCTAGCGCAACGCACGCACACAAGATTGAATCAACATTCTCTTCGCCTATTATCTTAGGTATTGCGAGCCGTTTCTGGCCGCACGGTATTGAGATTGAGCACGGGAAACTACTCATCTATATAACACAACACCGCCTTACAAAGACGGTGTTGGAAACGACGCTTGCGTCTGGCCTATGGCTAGCCGAGACAATCGAACAAATAAGTGAAGATTAACTCTTACGAGCTTTAACTTCGTTACGACCAAGGTTCTTCTTGGTTTCAGTGTAGGTAGCGTGCTTACGAGCGATTGGGTCGTACTTCTTAAGGCTGATTTTTTCAGTCGTGTTTTGAGTATTCTTGGTGGTGTAGTACGTACGGTGACCAGTAAGTTCACTTACAAGACCAACCAACTTTCGCTTTGTGTTCTTCTTTGCCATAATTTCCCTTTAACTTATTTATAGCTCGTTACTTTTATAACGAGGACTTTCAGGGGTAAATTATAGCAAAGTTTAATGTTTTTCGCAAGAGGTGGGCCCTCTTTCAAAGTTCAAATAAAAAGCACCCCGCACGAGACAGGGTGTTTAATTCTCTCTGGAGCCACGATCGGGGCTTGAACCCGAGGCCTCATCCTTACCATGGATGCGCTCTACCAACTGAGCTATCGCGGCGACTCCAAAGATTATACCGTAAAAACTAGTATAAGTCGAGTACTACAAGGTGTTCAATATGTGGTGTATGCGGGAAGAAATTATAGCCACGGTGCGTTTTTACACCATACGATTCAGCAAGACGCGCAACGTCACGAGCTTGAGTGACGGGATTACATGAAAGATAAATAATCCGCTGCGGCTTTTGCGCGAGCAGCTGATCGATAACATTTTCATGCAGGCCGGCACGCGGTGGGTCGACGATGATTGTTTTATCACTCGTAATGTAGTCGAGCGCATTTTCACTTGCGGCCAGAACTGGCTTCGACTTCTTGCCGAGCTGTTCAATGTTGCGCTCCATTTCGCGAACCGCATGCTCATTGATTTCAACAAGTACCGCGTCGTCACCGCCAATAGTGAGACCAATTGTTCCCACTCCACTATATAAATCGACTGTTGGTTTGTTTGGTGTAACCCATTGTTGCATATCGAGAAGCGCCTGTTCGTATATAGGGAGGTTAATCTGGAAGAAGCCTTCGGTTGCATAGCGGAACGGGACGCCTAAGATAGTGTCGCTCAATGGCGAAGCACCTTCAGTGAGACGCTTTGTAATCACGCTTGCCGGGCTTTTGGGGTTAGAGTAGATAACTTCTCCGTTTTCATGTTCAGGCATACGAGAAAGCACCGCCTGCGCGTCGAAAGTTTCATCTTTAACATAGAGTTGCCAGGCTACATTGCCGTCTGCATCACTTCGAATTAAGAGCGTTTTTAATTCACGACCAATCACGCCCAATTCGTTAAGAACATCAAGCACTTGGTGCGCCTTGTTGTTAATCGCATCAGATGCAAGGCTTGTACCATCAACGGTAATCTTACCGTGCGTGCCTCGGCGAAAGAAAGCGAGCGATAGCTTTTGGGTGTCGGTTTCAAACCAAAAACTAAACTCAACTTTATTACGATACCCGTACTCAACACCATCCGAATAGACTTCAATAGGGTTTGGCAGAACAATATCATGAAGTTCGAAAGCCTCTTCGATCAGCGCTGCTTTGTACCGGTTTTCAGTATCGAGCGACATGAGTTGCCATGGACTGGTTGAAATGAAACTTTCCGGGTCTTTCGGCTCAACGCGTTCAGGGCTGGGGGTTATTATTTCGGTTACCACACCTTCAGCATAATGAGATTTCTTTTTTGTTAATTGCACTTTTACAGTCTCGTCTGGTAATCCGCCCCATACAAAGAGTTTTCGGCCATCTTCAAGTGTACCGAGGGCTTGGCCGCCACCAACAATTTTTTCTAGTTTTACTTCCACAATAGGAAACGGTCGTTTAGTCATCCTTATAAGTATATACTTTTTCAGCCTCTACCTCTAGCATCAGTCTAAAAATGTGTTAAAATAGATTAAGTCGCCGCCTTAGCTCAGTTGGTTAGAGCGGCTGTTTTGTAAACAGTAGGTCCACGGTTCGAATCCGTGAGGCGGCTCCAAATTGATAATTAGGTATGCAGGGGTTGTGGAGCGGTCAAACACAGCAGACTGTAAATCTGCCACCTTCGGTTTCGCAGGTTCGAATCCTGCCCCCTGTACCAAACAAAAGTCCTCATCTTACGATGAGGTTTTTTGTTGGGTTAATATATCAGTATTTAACTACATCACCACACGGCGAGGCTGTTTTACCTTGGCTTGGCTCTGTGGAATGATCATCTTAGCGGCACGCTCGCGAAGCTCGAGAGCAAGATCTGTCTCGTTAGCACGATCGTAGGCATCGGCAAGAATCGTCAGTGTTTGAGGGATGGGTTCAAGTTCGATTGCACGTTCAAGCGCTTCAATCATACGCTTGTTGTTACCAAGTTTCTCTTGCACCTTAGCGTAGGCGATGTGACGAGCAGCGTGGTCACTATCCATAGCAAGTGCCTGTTCAAAGGCAAGAGCGGCTTTATCATAATTAGCCGTTTCGAAATAAATAAGACCGACATTATGAAGGCTACTTGCACTTGGCTCAAGGCTCTGAGCAATCTCGAAACACTCGATTGCCTCTTTGAATTGTTGCTGCTTAGCATAAAGAATACCGAGGCGGTTATAGGCACTGGCATTACGCTCGTCGACACGAAGAATCGTAAGCAGCGCCTTTTCAGCACGAAGATACTTTCGATCTTGCAATGAAGTCTGCGCAATTGACCAAAGTTGATCGAGTTTATCAGAGAGCTTTGAAGAGAGGTCGGTCGTCACTTCACCAACGGTTTGTCGCTGATAAAGCGCCCAAATTCCAACAATAGCAATAATTACGAGGCCTAACATTCTTACTCCATTATACCATAATCGCCGCGCTCAGCTGTAGGCGCACGTTCCCCTGCTCGTAAAGGCGTTTATGAATAACTTCGAGCCGCGAGAGCATACGCAGTGACGAGATGTCACCGTTTGATGCTAGGGTGCGTTTTAAAAGCTTCATTGAGTCCTCAAGAAGCGTAAGGGCTTGCGTACGATTATCTTTATATTTTTTAGCTAGTAATAGCCGGTCGTACGCCGACCCAGTTACAAAAGTGCGAGCATCTTTAACCAGGCCGGCTCGTGCCGTAAAGTAATCCTCATCTTGCACTAACCTTGTTAACTCGGCCGGTAATCCATTCGCAATAAAAAGCAACTGGGCTCGTTTTGTAGCATCTGTCACCTTAAGTTCGCTCAACAGTGCCTCGGACTGTTCACTTGTGATAGGCCTAAGGTCTACCCTTTGTGAACGAGAAGTAATGGTTGGCAAAAGCAGTTCTGGCTGGTGAGTAAGCAGTACGAATCGGGTTCCTTCTGAAGGCTCTTCTAACAGCTTAAGAAAAGCATTTTGAGCCGGAATCGCCATACGCTCGGCGTAATCAACCACCACTACCCTTCCGGCAGGTTCAACGGTGCGCGTCATATCGTAAAGTCGACGAATACTTTGAACGGTAATCGTTCCCTTTTCTAAATCTACTTTTTCATCCTTTTCAGGCAAAACAGCAATAACCCGTTCACTAGACTCAAGTGTGTAGTTTCGGGCAATTGTCGCCAACCCTACCCCTTGCGGGCCCGTTAAAAGAAGCGCGTGCGGACGATCTGCTAAGGTCGCTTCAAGTATGTGCTTGCTTTGTGGCTGTACGTAGAGGCTCATTTCACCATTTCTTGGAATTCTTTAGGAGGTTCAGCGGTAAATACTTTACGGTCAGATGTTGGTATTGTGATCTCAAGCTGATGTGCATGGAGGCAAAGGCGCTTCGCACTATTTTGGGCGCCATACACCCTATCGCCTGCAATTGGTGTGCGGATATATTGCATGTGAACACGAAGCTGGTGAGTACGACCTGTCTTAGGTTTTAGTTCAACCAAAGACTGCGTGCCGTTACTTGCGAGTACTTCATAAGCGGTAATCGCCGGTTTTCCCTTAGGGTCAACACGGAATGTACTTGGTGCTGATGGGTTACGACCGATCGGCAGGTCAATAAGCGCCTTTTCAAGCTTTGGTACGCCATCTACTACCGCACTATACTGCTTCTTTACAGTCCTGTCAGAAAATTGTTTCTTTAGTAACAGTGCAGTTTCGTCGTTACGAGCACCGATAATAACGCCGCTCGTATCACGGTCGAGGCGGTGTACAATACCCGGACGGGTTGTCTCGAGGGCATTAGTAGTATATCGGCGGAAGAAGTCGGCTACGGTAAATTCATCATTCATAACACCCTTGCTATGCGTTAGTACGCCAGCCGGCTTATTCACAACAATCACATTATCGTCGATATATATGATCGGCAATTCTTTTTTAGAAATGTCTTGTTTCTTAGGTGGCGTAAGAGCAATTTCATCAAGTTCAGAAACTTCATGTTTTGAAGAAGTCACAACAACACCATCAACACTCACATATCCGGCTTTGATGTACTTTTGAACCGTACTGCGTGAGAGATCTTTGTATCGATCGGTTAATTCGATATCGAGGCGACGCTTTTGAGCCTTTTCTTCGAACAAGTAAACGTCTTTAAACTTATGTCGGAGCCCATAGGTGGTGTCTTCATCGTAGGGGTTACGAATAAATACACCTTTCACGCCAGGCTTTTGATCATGAATAAGATCGAGGAGGTATTCAGTGTCATCTTCAGCACTGGCGTCAACAATGATGAAGTACGGAGTCTTTTCAAAAACAAACGAAATGACCCGCACCGACATTCGTGGCGATACTTCTTTGATATTCTTAATTTCTTTACGAAGCGTTAACTCGCCAGCAACTTCAAACTGACGTAAGATTCCAAGTACTTCACTTACTAATGCTTTGGGCATAGATGCTCCTTATCTGGTTCTATTATATAGGCTAAGCACTGCTTCCAACAAAAATCCCCTCCACTTTTTGGAGGGGAGATTTGCCTGTAAGCAGATTAACGCTTAGAGAATTGTTCGCGCTTACGAGCCGATCGGAGACCGTACTTCTTGCGCTCTTTCTCGCGTGAGTCACGCTTGAGGAATTCTGCCTTCTTAAGGGTTGAACGAAGGTCAGAGTGAGCAGTTGTAAGAGCCTTAGCAATCGCGAGCTTGATAGCATCGACTTGTCCGGCAGCACCACCGCCTTGTACGCGGATAGTGACGTCGAAGTCTTTTTGCTTGTTTACAAGTGCGAGTGGGTCAGTTACTTCAGCGAGCAGCGTCTTGTTACCGTTAAGGTATTCAGCAGCTGGCTTATCGTTGATAGTAACATTTCCCTTACCCTTGTAAAGACGAGCACGTGCGGTTGCAGCTTTGCGGCGTCCGAGGCCGTAGAAGTAACTTGCGTCAGCCATACTACTTTACCTCAACTTTTTTAGGTTGTTGTGCGGTGTGAGTGTGCTCAGCACCAGGGAAGATGCGAAGGCGGTTCATACGCTCAGGTGATAGCTTGTTTTTAGGAAGCATACCTTGCACTGCCTTTTCGATGATTCGTTCTGGGAACTTCTCACGTACTTCAGCGAGTGTTGCGTCTTTGATTCCACCTGGGAATCCACTGTGTCGGTAGTAAATCTTACCAGTTTCCTTGTCTCCGGTTACAACGAGGTTAGCCGCGTTGATAACAACTACGTAGTCACCTCCGTCGATGTGTGGAGTGTAGGTTGGCTTATTCTTACCGATTAGCTTGTCGGCAATGATGGTTGCAAGACGACCAAGTGGAAGTTCTGCAGCATCTACCAAGAACCATTCGCGAGAAACTTCTGATGGTTTTTGGCTATAAGTCTTAGCGTTTACCATTATTTAGTCTCCTTTGCTGGCTTAGGAGTGTCCTTGATTTCGTCAACGAAAGCGATAGTTGCCATTTGGGCACCATCACCAACGCGAAGACGAGTACGCTCAACGCGAACGTGTCCGCTGGTACGACCAGTAAGCTGTGGAGCAATTACGTCTACAAGACGAAATGCTGCAGCTTGGGTTGAAAGACCAGCGATGACAGCGCGGCGGTTTGCGAGGTCACCCTTCTTAGCTTTAGTAACGAGTTTTTCAATGTAGCGGACGAGCTCTTTGGCTTTTGGCAGCGTAGTCTCAATCTTACCGTGCTCTACGAGGCTTGTTGCCAAGCCCTTCATAAGCGCGCGGCGTTGATCGCGTTCGCGGCCAAACTTACGTCCTTTATATCCGTGTCGGTGCATGTTCTAGACGTCCAATTCTGCCAATTTATCTTTGACTTCATCAAGCGCCTTGCTACCGAAGCCCTTCAACTCACGAAGATCTTGCTCACTGAGGGTAACGAGGTCACGGACAGTGCGGATTTCATTGTTGATAAGAGCGTTCGCAGTACGAGCGCTGAGGTTTAATTCTTCAATAGGGGTGTTCAGTTCGCTACCTTCGTCGGCCATGTCTTGTCCGAGTGCAGGAGCGGCTTCAACAGTAGTGCTGCCGGCAAGTGCGGTGTATTGGTTAACCAAAATCGCAGCTGCTTCTTCAAACGCTTCGCGTGGGCTCACTGAACCATCAGTTTCAACGTTAAGTTGAAGCTTGTCGAGGTTAGTTTCTTGACCAACACGAGTACTGTCAACCTTGTAACGTACACGAAGTACTGGGCTGAACATAGCGTCGAGAGCGATCATGTCGCTGTGAAGGCGCTTGACGCTTGAATCTTCAATAGTTTGGTAGCCGCGACCAGATTCGATTACGAGATCAAATACAACAGTCTTCTTTGGGTCATCAACGGTAGCAATAACTTGCTCTGGGTTGATTACGTCAACATCGGCAGTTGTCTTGATGTCGGCAGCGGTGATAACACCAGCGCCCTTCTTTTCGATACGAACTTCTACTGGTTCGTCGCTTGATACCTTCACACGAACGTTCTTGAGGTTCAGCATGATGTCAACGACATCTTCTTTAATACCTTCAACAGTTGTGAATTCGTGGCTTGCACCTTCAATACGGAAGGCAACAATTGCGCCACCTTCTACGCTCGAAAGGAGCACGCGACGAAGGCTGTTACCAAGCGTGTTACCGTAGCCGGCTTGCAGTGGTTCAATAACGAACGATGCACTGTTTGCGCCAGATTCTTCAACGCTGGCAAGTGCTGGGTTGTGAATAACTTTTGACATACTCTTAAATCTCCTTACCCTATCGTGAGTAGTACTCAACGATTAATTGTTCGTTAATTTCTGCTTCAGCTTCTTCACGCTTTGGAGTACCAGTGATAGAAATTGTCATCTTCTTAGCGTCGCTCTTGAGCCAGCCGAGGCTTGCTTGAGTGCTTGCTTTAACAATGTCATCAAGGGTAGTAAAGTAACCTGATTTTTGGCTCTTTGGGCGAACAACAAGTTCGTCACCTGGCTTAAGACGGATTGATGGAATATCAACACGACGGCCGTTAAGCATGAAGTGACCGTGACCTACGAGCTGACGAGCAGCGCGACGGCTCGGTGCAAATCCTGCGCGGTAAACGGCGTTGTCAAGACGCTGTTCGAGCATACGGAGAAGGTTCTCACCAGAAAGACCTGGTTGACGAGTCGCTTCGTTCATAAGCTTTGCAAATTGCTTTTCCAAAAGACCGTAGGTACGACGGACCTTTTGCTTTTCACGAAGTTGGGTCAAGTAGAGACTTGGCTTACCTTGGCGACCGTGGGCGTGAACGCCTGGAATACCACTCTTACGAGCCATGATTTTGTGAGCCTTAGGGTGGAGAGCGTATCCCTCACGACGGCTTTGTTTAACGATAGGTGAAACATCTCGTGCCATATACTATCCTCTACGTACCTTTCGTGGGCGAACGCCACCGTGTGGCACACCTGTTACTTCTTTAATGCTTTCAATGCTAATGTCAAAGCCGCCGAGCGCACGAATCGCTGAATCGCGACCTTGGCCAACACCCTTTACAAATACATCGACTGACTTAAGGCCGTAACCCTTTGCAGTTTCAGCTGCTTTTTCAGCAGCGATTTGGGCTGCGTATGCAGTACCCTTTTTACTTCCACGGAAACCAACCGCACCAGCACTACTTTGAGAAAGGACGTTACCTTTCTTGTCAGAGAAACTGACGATAGTGTTGTTGAAGGTTGCTTGCACGTGCAGCTGACCAGTTGGAACTGATCGCTTTTGCTTTTTCTTAGTAGAATCTGCCATCTAATCGTTCCTTTCCTAGGTCTTACTTGCTGATTTAGGTTGAGCACCACCAACGGCGATCGCGCGACCCTTACGAGTTCGTGCATTCGTACGTGTTCGCTGACCATTAACTGGTAGTCCTGACTTGTGTCGAAGACCGCGATACGCGTTGATGTCTTTCAAACGCTTAATATTGTTTGTTACGAGACGCTGGAGGTCGCCTTCTACGGTATAATCTGCGTCGATTATTTCACGTAGTCGTTGTTCTTCAGCCTCGGTGAGATCTTTCACCCGAGTGGTCGGCTCAATCTTGGCCGCCGCAAGGATGGTCGATGCAAATTTCGGACCGATGCCGTAAATGTACGTCAAAGCGATCTGAACTTGCTTTTCTGCGGGAATAACTACCCCTGCAATTCGAGCCATGCTTAACCCTGCCTTTGCTTGTTCTTAGGTTTCTTCTTGTTGATTACCCGAAGGCGACCTTTACGGCGCACCAACTGGTCATCTGGACTAATTTTCTTAACGCTCGCACGAACTTTCATGAGTGTTGAGATATCCTCCAGTTAAATTTGATTCTGGACTTATAGGTCCTTGTGGCGGTACGTGATTCGTCCCTTACTAAGATCGTAAGGGGTCATCTCGACGTCCACCATATCACCAGGCACTAAGCGAATATAGTTTTTACGCATTTTTCCGCTAATGTGCGCGATGATGCTCAGGCTGTTCTCAAGTTCTACCTTAAATTGAGTATTAGGCAGTGCTTCCACTACCTTTCCTCGCATTTTGATTACCTCTTTAGAACTAGCCATAAGTTACAGTAGTGAATTATACACCAAAAATGCGCCCCCGTAAAGTGTTTTTCAGGAATATACCTTCCGATTTCCCGGAACATATAAAGTCATTAGGTTTATTGTAGCAAAACAAGATGGCTCGTCAAGTTCCCATCCTTCAACCTTTAATGCATTAAAAGCTCAAGGATAGGGACAGGAGGTAGCGAAGGCGCCACACCCAGTCCCGATCCGTTTACGAACGCGCGATGAGTCGCACGATGTTGTGTCCGGTCTGGGGATTCTGGGTGATTGCCGGCAGAAGCTGCTTCTCGCCGCACTCTGTCTCCAGCGTGTAGCAGATCAGCGGGATGAGCATGTCATCGGTCGAGTAGCCCGTGAGCAGCTTGTACTGCAGGTACTTCTCGTCGTCCATGAGCGGCGGAACCGACCAGTCCGATGAGTAGATCATCTCAGAGAGGATCCGCCCCTTGGGGATAGCCCCGCGCTGCTTAGCCGCGGTAAACGCGGTCATGATGGCGGCATAGCCGTCAATCACAAGCTTTTGCTGCGGCAGCTTACTCGGGGCTCTTACTACGTTCTGCGGGCTCACAGCCCACCTCCTGTCAAAAAATACGCTCCGTAACGGCTGTCACGGAGTCATATAATTATTATACCACAAATGTAGGGTAAATGCTATTTACCGGTCATAGTCATCGTAGGTCACCATCAACGCACGAGAGTTGATTTGGCGAAGTGTTTCAAGCCCTACTGAAACCACAATGAGCAGACCAGTACCACCAATTGAGAGGTTTGTACCTGTAATACCGGCGAAATGGTAAAGCAAGTATTCTGCAACAAACGGTGTGATCGCGATGAGACCCAATACGATTGAACCGAAGAGAATCAAACGGTTCACAGTTGTTGAGAGGTACTTTTCGGTTGTTTTACCTGGGCGCACACCTTCAATGAAGCCACCTTGCTTTTGAAGGTTTTCAGCAATCTCGTTGGCGTTAAATACAATACCCGTGTAGAAGTAGGTAAAGAAAATAACGAGCACAAAGTATGCAGCTGGGTAGATAAATGCTTGCCAGTCAGCACCGGTAAAGGCACCAGGCTGTGGAGCTTGGAACCAAACGATCAGGTTGTTAGCGAGTGTTGCGTAGTCGACGTTACCAGTCGCTTTGAGGATTTGACCCACAAAGGCTGGGAGTGAGAGGAACGCAACTGCAAAGATCACAGGGATCACACCGGCAGCAATCAACTTGATAGGTAGAATACTCTTTACTCCACCATAGCTACTATTGCCTTGTACGCGCTTTGCGTAGTTGATCGTAACTACACGCTGGGCTTCATTAATCTTCACCAGGAAGTAAAGCAGGAACAGTGACAGTAACAAGATCGCCAATATCACCCAGAACATTAATGGGTTAACAGGAATAGTGAACCAGTTAAATACCGCGAGCGAACCGTTTGAGGTATCGAACAGTGACGTACCGAAGGTTGCCAAAATTGAAGGGAGCTGACTGATAATACCTGCAAAGATAAGCAAGCTAATACCGTTACCAATCCCCTGCTCAGTAATAAGCTCACCGAGCCACATAAGGAGCACTGAACCGGCGGTCATTGCCGTAACGGCAACAATCCATTCGATAGCAGTTGGCTCGGCAAGAACTGTTGAGTTACCTGCCAGAACCGTTTGTCGAAGAATAAAGATAAACGCAATTGATTGCACCACTGCAAGTGGGATAGTAACCATACGCGTCCACTGGTTAATCTTCCGACGACCAGATTCACCATCTTTATGTAGCTCTTCAAGGCGAGGGATCGCCTTTGTAAGAAGCTGTGTAATAACAGATGCGGTAATGAAGGGTGTTAAACCAACGAGCACAATTGAGAAGCTTGCCAGTGCTCCACCTGAAAGCAGATTCAAGAAGCCACCAAAGTCACTTCCACCGATGACACTGTTCACAACTTCACGAAGTTGTGTTGGCTCAGCTAGCGGCACGGGAACGTGCGCGAGCAAGCGGTACACCACAATTAAACCAAGTACTATTAAGAGCCGCTTTTGCATGTCGCGGTTTTTAAGCGAGCGAAAGATTGTTTTCCAATTCATCAGACTTTCCAGACTACCCCGAAGTTAGTTATACGATTTGTATCTGATTATACTACAGTGGCCCTTCTTATGGAACATAGTTGCTTTTATATTATTTTTATGATGAAATAATATTTATGTCTGGAGAAAATCCTAACCTTCCACGTTTTGACTCGATTATTGCACCGAGTAAAGAACCGTATCCTGTCAGTGAAACCTATACCTCTCATGAAGATAAAGAGGTCAAAAAAGCCGAACGTCGACACCGACTAACTACCGTACTTGGCGTTACAGCAGTTACATTATCTACTCTTATCGCCGCACCGCGCTCTTGGATTGTTGAACCGTTTCTTCAATTAGCTGGCTCTACGGGTGAAAAAGATGATGAAATGAGCACTTTTGTGTCCGACCTCGCTGGCACCTCGCTAAGAGTTGAGTGCAGTAACGAAACACTCTCTCGCATCGATGAAAACGACCCCTTAGTTGAGCAGGGTATTAACTACAGTCGAGTCGGTTCTACGAGAACTATTACACTACCCGGCACTGATACTACCTATGCGTTCCCTGTTATTATCCTTCGTGATGAAGTATGTGAAGGGATAGATACGTACAATGAGACCTCAGTGACTATGGAGGACTATACCAATAAAACAACCATCGATTCTTTATGGTCCTACACGGACAGTCTGAGCACCGTTCTTCACGAAGTTGAACACACCCAACAAATTATTGACGAGGCTGAAGCTACCTGCCTATCATTCCAGAAGCTTCCTGGTGTGCTAGTTGATAACGGTTTTGAGCCGGTACTTGCAGAGTACCTCTCGAGTGAGATGGTCAACTTTAAAGAAACTCAATATTTAAGCGAGTATTTCTCTGATGAATGTCGGCCCGGAGGCGCCTATGATCTCGGGATTAGCGACATCTACTTTGGCCAAGAAAAATAAAAGACGCTCCAGAAAAGGAGCGTCTTTTTTTAGAGCGTCTAACTACTTGTCGTTAGCTTCTGCTGACTTAGTGCTCTGCTTGAGAGGCACTGCAGTCTTTTCAAAGCTACCACCAGCCTTAGCAATTGCTTCTTGTGAGCTCTTACTTGCGCCTGCAACCTTAACGGTGAGAGCGGCAGTAAGTTCGCCACGAGTAATTACTTTAACGGTGTGGAAAGGAGTGCCGATGTAGCCTTGCTCGAAGAGCGTAGCGTTATCAACAATCTTACCCTTGAAGTCGTTGAGCGTGTCGAGGTAAACAACTTGCGCAGGAGTACGAAGACTCTTGAAACCGCGAGCCTTAGGCACTGCACGCACAAGCGTACGTTGACCACCCTGGAAAGTAGCGCCGAGCTTCTTACCAGTACGTGAACCTTGACCCTTAGTACCACGACCAGCAGTTTTACCACCACCGGCTGAGATACCACGACCAACACGCTTCTTGTCTTTGTTAGCGCCGGCGAGGAGTTCGTTATACTTAGTCATTATTTGTCCTCCTTAGCAGCCACTGCCTTCGCAGCAGGTTTCTTTGCAGCCTTAGGGGCGTTGAGCCATTCTTCCTTAGGAACAAGACCACGAAGTGCTTCGATTGTAGCGTACGCGATGTTTACCTTGTTCGTAGAGTTGAGTGACTTAGAAAGCATGTTTCGGATACCGGTTACACCGATAATTGAACGAACCACACCACCGGCAATAATACCGGTACCAGGAGCTGCAGGCTTCAAAAGCACACGAGCACCGCTGTACTTAACTTCGTTTTCGTGAGGAATAGTTTCGTTCACGATTGGAATAGTAATCATGTTCTTCTTTGCAATGTCAGTTGCTTTTTGTACAGCTACCTGTACGTCAGCACCCTTAGCGACACCAACACCTACACGAGCCTTGCGGTCACCCACAACAACGAGCGCCTTGAAACGGAAACGGCGTCCACCCTTTACCACACGTGACACACGGTCGATGTTGATAACGAGTTCTTCAAATTGCTTTGGTTCTTGTGGAGCTTGGTCGCGACGTGGACCGCGGTTGTTTCCACCACGTTGTCCTTGACCGCCACGTTGGCCGCCACGGTTAGCGTTTTGTGGAGCAGCTGCTGGAGCTGCGTTGTTTTGTTGTTCAGCCATATTAGAACTCCAGTCCTTCCTTACGAGCAGCATCGGCGAGAGCGGCAAGACGCTTAGCGTACTTACGGCCGTTACGGTCGAATACGATCGCAGTGATCTTAGCTTTTTTAGCCTTCTTGGCAATGTCAGCACCGATGAAAGCAGCTTGCTCGGTCATGGTACCAGCTTGCTTTGTACCAACAGTTGTTGAAGCAGCCACGGTGTGTTGCTTAACATCGTCGATAAGTTGCGCGCTCACGTGCTTGTTAGAAATAGTAACGGTAAGACGTGGACGCTCAGCGGTTCCTGAAATCTTCGCACGAACACGAGCAGCACGGAGGCTACGATTAACAAGCTTCTTGTCGAGGTTAGCCATGATTACTTACCAGCCTTTCCTGCTTTTCGAAGAATTACTTCGTCAGCATACTTAATACCCTTACCCTTGTATGGTTCAGGCTTCTTAAGTGAACGGATTTCAGCTGCAGTTTGGCCGACGAGTTGCTTGTCGATACCTGATACAGTGATTTCCATCTTGTTCACTTCAAGTTGCACACCTTCGCGTGCTTTGTATTTTACTGGGTGTGAGAAACCGAGAGACATCTCAATTTCTTGACCACCACCGCTTACGCGGAAACCAACACCGTTTACTTCAAGCTTCTTTTCAAAGCCTTTCGTAACGCCGTCGACTGCGTTGTTTAGGAGCGCACGTTGCAAACCGTGTTGCGCACGAGCAATACGCTCGTCGTCTTTACGGGTAACAACAGCGTTACCGTCCTCAACTGCAACAGTTACGTCAGAGAGATGCGGTACTACGAGTTGACCCTTAGGACCAACAACAGTAATAGCATCATCAGCGACCGTGATTGTCACGCCTGAGGGAATTTGAATTGGTAGTTTTCCGATTCGACTCATGATCTACTTCCTTGTTTACCACGAGTGAAAACGTTTTTGTTTTCAGTGCTTCGGTTGCCTATGGCAACACTAGCGCGAAATCACCTCGACTTCACTCGCAAATTATTATCTAGGTAATTGTAGCATAACAGAGAAGAAAAAGCAATCATTAGCGAGCGTCATTGTAGCGCGATTCTTCAAAGAACTTCCACACATACTCGGCCGTAGTGGTGACTCCATCACGTGAAGTCGAAGGAAGCCTCAACCACCCGTGCGGCTGGTCTTTTACAACTGCAAATCGAAGCATTGAATTATCGCTACAATCCAGCCAGTTGTAATACACAACCGATCCAGTCGCCCGTACCGGCAAAGTCGTGGTGCAGTGTCGTTTTGCAGCCTGATCATTCACCCATTGCTGAACTTTTGGCAATTTCCTGGCCACTTCACCCAAATAGGGCACTTGCCCATCGTTCATACTATGAACAACCAAGAGCGACGGTGTTCGCTCCTCGCGCTCGCAGGTGGTATAAAATGCACCGGACACGCTGGCGACAGCACGAATTTGATTACCAAGCTCGCAGCCAACGATCGTTGCGAACGAACCGCCGTTTGACATCCCAACCGCAAATAACTGTGTCGCGTCCACACAGTACTGGGATGGAATGGTATCAAGCAACTTCCGAACAAATTCAACGTCTCGCCCACCTTCTACAGAGTAAGGTGCACCCTGCCATGCGGTATATCCTTTTGTTCCTACTAAGGCATCTGGATAGACGATGATTGCTGGGAGTGCATCAAGGTGAGAATACGACCGCATACGACTGCCACTTCCTTCAATACCGTCGAAACTAAAGATTACCGGATACCGTTGGCTCGCATCATAGGTATCGGGGGTGTGGATGGTGTAACTTCGCTGTTCGCCGTTAACTTGCATCGTATATGTCTTCGCATTATTTGCTTGAGTAAGCGAGAAATCATTTGAGCAGAGCGAGCGCTCGTACGATACAAGTTGCTCCTCTTTTATAGACGATTGGGTCTCAAGAGTAGCTATACGGCCCGTAAGCGTTTGTATATGCACAAGTAGCCCTACAACCATAAGACTAAGGAAAAGACAGAGTATATACGCTATACGCTCCGAGTACTGTTTCGCCATAATTCACTCATATATTTACTCATTTTATTTTACCTTACCCACTAAAAAAGACCCACGGTAATGGCGGGTCTTTTTAGCTTAGCAGTTTACTAGTAAACGCTTAGAAGAAGTTCACCACCAAGACGCTGCTTAATAGCTTCTTGGCCAGTGACGACACCCTTTGAGGTGCTCACGAGAACGATACCACGACCGCTCTTAACCTTAGGAATGTCGTTTGCACTTACGTACACGCGGCGTCCAGGCTTAGAAAGGCGCTTGATTTCGTTAATTGTAGCATTTTCGCCAGCTTTGTTGATTGTCACAACAAGAATGTCGCGTGGCTTAGCTGATTCAACTTTTACGCCAGCAACGTAGCCAGCCTTCTTAAGCTCTTGAGCTACTACTACCTTCAATTTGCTTGAAGGAACGGTAATTTCGTTCTTACCAACCATAACAGCGTTACGAATACGAGTTAGTAGGTCGGCGATTGGGTCAGTTGATTGTAATGACATATCTTATTTCCTTTCCTACCAACTACTCTTTGTTACGCCAGGGATTTCGCCCTTGCTTGCTTTTTCGCGGAAGTTAATACGGCTAAGGCCGAAACGGCGCATGTAACCACGTGGACGTCCGTGAAGGGCGTCGCGGTTCTTCCAACGGGTTGGTGAACTGTTACGAGGAAGCTTCTGGAGACCATCGAGGTCACCGATTTCCTTAAGTTCAGCGCGCTTTACAGCATATTTTTGGATCATTTTCTGTCGCTTTAAGTCGCGATGTACAGCTGATGTTTTAGCCATTAGCGTGCGCCTCCTTCTTTCTCAAACGGCATGCCGAATTTGACGAGGAGAGCCTTGCTTGCTTCACTGTTGCCGTTCTTGATTACGAAAGTAACCTGAAGACCGTGAATGTGCTGAGTTTCCTCGAAAGTTAGTTCAGGGAAGATTGATTGGTCGTTAATACCAAGGTTGTAGTTACCGCCCTTGTCAAACGCTTTAGCGCTGACGCCGTGGAAGTCACGAACACGTGGAAGACCAACGTTTACGAGACGGTCGAGGAACTCGTACATACGAGCGCCGCGAAGCGTCACTGAAAGACCAACACGGTTCATACCAGCACGGATCTTGAAGCCAGCAATTGACTTCTTAGCCATACGGTCGATTGGTGATTGACCAGTAACCTTAGTGACGGTGTTGCGTACTACTTCGTAGTGGTGCTTGTCGTCTTTGTTCTTACCGATTCCTACGCTGACAATAATCTTTTCAAGCTTTGGGACTTGGTTCACATTTGAAAGACCGAGTTCGGCTTGAAGTTCCTTGACGAACTGATCGTTGTACAAGGCTTTCAGGCGAGGAGCGGTTGTTGTAGTAGCTTTAGCCATTACTTAATCTCCTTACTATTAGCTTGACGAGCAACACGGGTAGTGCCGTTGTCAGCATTTTTTACGTATCCGACACGGCTGGTCTTGCCAGTCTTTTCGTCAATGACAAGCGCAACTTTTGCGAGTGGAGTTGGAACGTGAATGTCCTTGCTTCCACCGCGTGGGTTGAGCTGGCTTGGCTTGATGTGACGGTGCTTTTGACCGATACCTTCAAGAAGTACAGCGTTCTTAGCAGCAAGTACTGTAAGAACCTTTGCAGTTGTACCCTTGTCAGCACCAGCGATGATTTTTACGAGATCACCCTTCTTAATACGTGCAGGCATATTATAGTACCTCCGGCGCTAGGCTGATGATCTTGTTGTATCCAAGGTCACGAAGTTCACGAGGAACCGGACCGAAGACACGAGTTGCCTTAGGTGTTTTGTCATCGTTAATAATAACCGCCGCGTTTTCGTCAAAAGCGATAGTGCTTCCGTCTTTACGCTTAATTTGGTTCTTAGTACGAACAACCACAGCTTTAACAACTGATTTCTTTTTAACGTTACCGGTTGGGTTAGCGTCTTTCACGGTAGCGACAATAACGTCACCAACGTTTGCATAACGACGGCCAGTACCACCGAGAACACGGATACAAAGGATTTCCTTTGCGCCGCTGTTGTCAGCAACCTTAAGACGAGATTCTTGTTGGATCATGTTACTTGTCCTCCTCTGCGCCTTCTACATCTGCTTTAAGCTCGATGCTTCCGTGTGAACGTTCAACAACTTCAGAAAGCGTGAATGACTTACGCTTTGAAATTGGACGAGTTTCCGTAATGGTAACGCGGTCGCCTTCATGAGCGTCGTTGTTTTCGTCGTGTGCGATATACTTACGGTTTACAGTGTACTGCTTACCATAAAGTGGGTGGGTTTCACGGCTTGTTACCGTGATAACAATCGTCTTGTCAGCCTTATCAGAGGTGACAATACCGGTCAATGTCTTTGCCATATTAGTTTTCCTCCTTAGCGGCTGCGAGCTCAGCGTTGCGGATTGCAGTGAGAGCACGAGCGATTGATTTACGTTGAACAGTGAGGACGTGTGGGTTAACCAGCTCGCCCATTTGGTGGCTGCGGCGTGATTCGCGGTGATCGTTTTGAAGTGTTACGAGCTCTTCCTTAAGTTGGTCGAGTGTTTTTACTTCAACAGCTTTCTTTGCGTCAGCCTTTGGAGCAGCCTTGGTAGTTTTCTTAGCTTCAGCCATTATGCTTGCTCCCTTACGATGAACTTAGTCTTTACAGGAAGCTTGTGAGCTGCAAGGCGCATAGCTTCACGTGCAACTTCTTCGTCTACACCCTTCATTTCGAAGAGGATAGTACCAGCCTTTACACGAGCTACGAAGAACTCTGGGTTACCTTTACCACCACCCATCTTTACATCTTGTGGCTTACGGGTTCGTGGAAGGTGCGGGAAAATACGAATCCAGATTTTACCACCACGTTTGATGTAACGGGTCATCGCCTGACGAGCTGACTCGATTTGGCGAGAGGTGACGTCGTTGTTTTGTTGTGATTGAAGCGCGTAGTCTCCGAAAGCGATGTAGTTACCTGAAGTGGCAATACCGTCGTTACGGCCTTTACGAACTTTTCGGTGCTTCATTTTCTTAGGAAGTAACATCGATTAGCTCCTTTCACCCTTGTAGATCCAAACCTTCACACCTACGATACCAGCACCAGGAAGTGCAGCGCGAGCAGTGTGGAAGTCCACGTCAGCACGGAGCGTGTGAAGTGGTACTGAACCTTCGCTTACTTTTTCACGGCGAGCCATTTCAGCGCTGTTAAGACGACCAGATACTTGGATACGAACACCCTTTGCACCAGCAGCCATAACGTTTTGAGCTGACATTTTAATCGCACGACGGAAGTTAGAGCGACGCTCGAGCTGGTGAGCAATATTCTCAGCAACAAGCTTAGCGCTTAGGTCGGGACGCTTAACTTCTTCAATGTTAATGCGAACTGGGAGGCTTGCAAGCTTCTCGAGTTCTTTCTTGAGTTCGGTGACACCAGCACCACCGCGACCGATGACAACACCTGCCTTAGCAGTGTGGATTGTAACGGTTACGAGGTTAGCTGAGCGTTCGATCTCAACGCGAGCAATGGTTGGACGGCTCGCGAATCGCTTTTCAACGTGCTCACGAATTTTAATATCTTCGATAAGCAGACGAGAAAAGTCCTTCTTGTGGGCAAACCAGCGTGAGTCCCAGTTCTTGTGGATCTGGAGGCGGAAGCTGGTTGGATTAACCTTCTGTCCCATTAGTTCTTCTCCTCTTCTTTCGCTGGCTCAGCAGCTGCTTTTGGAGCGGCCTTTGCTGGTGCCTTCTTTGGTTTCAACTCACCCGTTACTTCTACCAAGATGTTTGAAGACTTCTTTTGGTATGGCAACGCGCGACCGCGGCTCGCTGGGTTGAATCGCTTCATGCGAGTACCAACAGTCACTGAGAGAGTGCTAATTACTAGAGTTTTGCCGTCAAAACCGTGGTTGTTAACAGCGTTTGCCTGTGCGCTTTCGATCGCCTTAAGTACAGGGCGAGCGGCACGCTTTGGTACGTGGTTTAGGATGACGATAGCGTCAGCTACCGAGCGGCCACGCACAAGACTTGCAACCAAACCAACTTTACGTGGAGCTTGGTCAACATTCTTGGCGTAAGCGCGTACAACAGTTACATCAGCCATATTACTTCGCCTTTCCTCCGTGCTTGCGGAACTTACGAGTTGGGCTAAACTCACCGAGTTTGTGACCAACCATGTTTTCGCTTACAAGCACTGGTACGTGTACCTTACCGTTGTGAACAGCAATAGTACGACCTACCATTTCTGGGGTGATCGTGCTAGCACGAGCCCAGGTTTTGATGACTGTACGGTCTTCGAGACTTAGCGCCGCAACTTTTTTAGCGAGCTTGAAGTCTACGAATGGACCCTTCTTCAGTGATCGACTCATGGTTACTTCTTCCTCTTCGCGTCGTGGCGCGACTTAACAATATGACCAGCAACGTCTTTACGACGACGAGTACGGTAACCGAGGGTAAGTTGACCCCAAGGAGTACGAGGAGCCTTACCAGCACCGTGACGTCCACCGTCACCACCACCATGTGGGTGGTCTGCGGCGTTCATAACGACACCACGAACACCTGGGCGAATACCCTTGCGTCGGTTGCGACCTGCTGAACCAATCTTAATGTTCTGGTGTTGAACGTTACCGACAACACCGATAGCAGCGGTAGCCTCAAGTCGGAACTTGCGAACTTCGCCAGAAGGAAGACGTACTTGTGCGTAGTCACCTTCTTTTGCCATCAACTGAGCCTTCGTACCAGCAGAACGTACGATTTGTGCGCCCTTACCTGGGTGAAGTTCAATTGCGTAAATTTGGGTACCAACTGGAATGTTGGCGAGTGGCATACGGTTACTTTGCTCAATAGGAGCTTCAGCGCCACTTTGGATTACCTTACCAACAGTCATAGAGGTGTCGGCGAGGATGTAGTGGTAAAGACCGTTTTGATCTTTAACACGAGCAATACGAGCTGAACGGTTTGGGTCGTACTCGATGTGCTCAACGGTGACAACAGCACCAGCTGGCAAGTTGTGGTTCATCAGACGATAGTGACGTTTTACACCACCACCGCGATGACGAACAGTAATGCGACCAGCGTTGTTGCGACCAGCGTTTTGCTTCTTGCTCTTAGTAAGGCTCTTGAGAGGCTTACGAGTAGTAATGTCGCTCAAATCTTGAGACGTCATACCACGGCGAGCAGGAGTCGTTGGGTTGTACTGCTTGATAGCCATTACTTAGTCTCCTCCTCAGCTGGTTGTTCGAAGATAGCGAGTGTGCTGCCTTCTGCCAAGGTTACATATGCTTTTTTGCTATCAGAACGGT
Source organism: uncultured Candidatus Saccharibacteria bacterium (assembly GCA_963517285.1). GTDB lineage: Bacteria > Patescibacteriota > Saccharimonadia > Saccharimonadales > Saccharimonadaceae > Microsaccharimonas. The sequence goes on along the minus strand of CAUQDN010000001.1, from coordinate 185,935 downwards.
TGGTTGTACCTGGGTAACGGTTCTTACCACGAGAGTAACGAACAGCTTTACCAGATTGAACCAATGTTTTGATCGCTTTTACTACAACACCGTATTGCGCTTCAATAGCGTCGGTGATTTCATTCTTATTTGCAGACAGTGGGACGTTGAACACGTACACGTTCTTTTGTGAAAGACCGTAGGCCTTTTCAGTTGTTACAGGAGTAACGAGGATGGTTGAGAGATTCTTAGCCATATTACGCCTCCTCCTTTACTAACCAGCTCTTAAGAGTTGGAAGTGATGCAGCTGAAAGAACGATGTGATCAGCGTTTAGGATGTGATAAACAGTCAGATACTTAGTGCTTACAAGCAATGCATTCTGAATGTTGTTAGTAGAGCGGATAAGCTCTGGGGTTTTCTCGTCAACAACGATGAGTGACTTGCGGTCAAACTTGTTGTCGCTTAAGAACTTCACAACTTCAGCAGTTTTACCAGTAGTCTTGATATCAAGAACGTGTACCTTCCCTGCTTCGTTAGCGAGGGTTAGTGCTTGCTTGATAGCTTGGCGCTTTGACTGAGTTGAGATTTTCTTTGAGTAGTTTTCGTTGCCACGTGGACCAAAAACGATACCACCGCCACGCCAGATTGGGTTTCGGCTTGAACCGAAACGTGCGCGACCAGTACCCTTTTGCTTCCATGGCTTCTTACCACCACCGCTTACTTCGCCACGAGTCTTAGTAGACGCAGCGCTTGTGCGGTTGTTAGCAAGGTATGCATCGTATGCAAGCTTCAGTAGTTCGTGATTGTTCACTTCTACTGCAAAGACTTCTTTAGGAAGCGTGGTCTTTGCCTGAGTTTTTACAGCGTCAGCCATTATGCCTTACCTCCAATTACGATGAGGCCCTTCTTTGGACCTGGCACAGCACCCTTAAGGCCGATAAGGTTGTTTTCGGCGTCGATGTAGCTAACAACCAAGTTCTTAACAGTAACTTGATCGTGGCCCATACGGCCAGCCATACGCTTACCCTTGAAGACCTTTTGAGGATACATTGAACCGATAGAACCCGGTTTACGGGTGTTACCTTTACCACCGTGTGTTTTGCGGTGACGTTCAAAGTTGTGCCTCTTAATAGTTCCGGCGAAACCTTTACCCTTGCTAATACCAGTAGCGTCAACTACATCGCCTAGCTCGAAGGTGGTTACGTCGATTGTGCTTCCAACGGTCAAATCTGTTGACTCGTCTTCTGCTGAAATACGGAACTCACGAATATGCTTCGGAGTTACGTTGGCTGCCTTAAGGTGTCCAGCCACGGCCTTGCTCAGGTTCTTACCCTCATCAAATCCCACTTGTACTGCGTTGTAACCGTCGGTTTCGACAGTTTTTACCTGAGTCACAGTCACAGGGCCAGCTTGAATCAAGGTGACCGGAATCGCCTTTCCATCTTCGCTGATGATTTGGGTCATACCAATTTTGGTACCGAGAAGTGCTTTCATGCTCTTCATTCTCCCACTTAAAATTCTTGGTGGAAGGCAGTATCCTTCGATTTATCCCTGTTAGGAACACCTCTGCTGGACTTACCAATTCACCAAGAATCGTCTGTTATTTCTTGTAGTAAAGTTACCTTACTGACTTTAGCAGAAACTACCTCTAAAGTCAAGGGGTACACCCCAGGCCTACGCACACCGAACGGCAATCTATACAAGGTTTTATGAATATGCTATAATAACGCAGTTATATTAATCGCATTGAGAACTCGGCCAGACGTGAACAACACCGATTCGAGCAGAGGTTACAATGCATCAACCAAAAGGAGTTCTCATGGCAGAACAAGAAGGTTTGCGTATTCGCATTCGCCTTAAGGCGTACGACCACAAGGTCATCGACCAATCATCAAAGCAAATTATCGACACCGCACTTCGCACCGGCGCAACTATTGCCGGCCCAGTGCCACTTCCTACTCGTCGTAGCACTTTCACCGTTGTGAAGTCACCACACGTCTACAAAAAGGGCGGTGAAACGTTCGAAATGCGCGTACACAAGCGTCTTATCGACATCACCGGTGCTACACCTAAGACTATCGACAGCCTGCAAAACCTCAGCCTTCCAGCTGGTGTAGACGCAGAAATTCGTATGTAATACGGTTCACCAATGAAATAACCCCTCTGAGCGAGGGGTTATTTTTATATACCGAGTTGATTAGTACATATTTTCTTGGAGTTGAGCTTGTTGAGCATCAAGCAAGGATGCCACTTCAACCTGAAGGCTAATGATCCATAGCTGAGCGAAGATGATAAACGATACGAGAATAACCCAATAGAGTGTTTGGCGTGTTAATTGAAAAGTGGTAAAAGCGGGTTCGTCACGAGCAATGCGGAATGAGCGCACTTCATTCTTTGCCTTAGCGTGTTTCACTGTCTTCTTAGCAACCGGCTTCTTGGTTACTGTCTTTTTCGCTGTCGTCTTCTTGGTTGTTGGCATGTTACCCCTATTTAGAGCTCAGTTAACGAATGTATGTCTTAAAGTATGCCGAAAAACACAGCTAAACACAAGCATTTCTACTATTTAGTACGTTCCACCCTCTATGTTCCAATACTCTTCAAGGGTTTTTATTGCCTTAGCCTGCATCTTTTTGGCAGTTTCAACGCCTACGTAGCGATAATGCCACTCCTCAGCCTTATAGCCCGTAATGGGTTCGTAGCCCTTGTAGTAGCGCTGAATAAATCCATACTCGGCTGCATGGTGCTGGAGCCAGGTATATTGACTTGTTGAACCGAAGCAATCGAGAACGCACCCGGCAGCGGCGACATCAAACGCTAGGCCCGTCTGGTGCTCGCTATACCCAGGGCGCGCACTGTAAGTATCAGCTTCAGCTTGATCGCTTGTCGAAACCCAGTAACTATACGTCGTGACTTGATCTGTATATGAACGATAGCTACTGGTAACGTAAAACGGTTGACCAGCGGCCACAGCTGCAGCAAAGAGTTGACGGTAGGCTTCGATCGCTTTGGCACTCAGCGTTGCTCCATTAGCTGTCATGAGATCAGCAGGGGCAAACCCAACTGGCTGTAAACAATGCTTTTTGTTTACAAGTACATCAATTTGAGCAGGGTCATTATGTACTTTAAGAGGGTTACAGATAGTTGAGTCTATCCCTTCATACGATGCATTTCCCTGTGCTGCCCTGGTCGCTAACTCCTGAGCAGCCGCTTGTCGCTGTTTTTCTTTCGCAATTTTCTCTTCTTTGATTTGTTTTATTTTTTGATCAACCTGTTGCTTATAGACTTCGGTAGCTTGATCTTGGCTGGCAATGACAGCATTTTGATCAATCCAGTACCACGCGTTGGCACTGACACCAGCAGCAAGCACAAAAAGCGCGCTTGCCAGTACCACGATGAGGCGGCGTTTATCCCCTACTTTCATTTTCATCACCACTTAGTATAGTCTAACCGGCAAAAATAAAAACTCCCGATTGCTCGGGAGTCTTTATTGTTAATGTAGGAGAACTACTTAACGATCTTGGTAACCACACCGGCACCAACAGTCTTACCACCTTCGCGGATTGCGAAGTTAAGACCTTGCTCCATAGCGATAGGCGCGAGGAGAGTAACCTTGAAGGTTACGTTGTCACCAGGGATAACAAGTTCCTTGTCAGCTGGGAGTTCAACTTCACCAGTAACGTCAGTTGTACGGAAGTAGAATTGTGGCTTGTAACCCTTTGAGAATGGAGTGTGGCGTCCGCCTTCTTCCTTCTTAAGGATGTAAACCTCTGCTTCGAACTCGGTGTGAGGTGTAAGTGAACCTGGCTTAACGATAACTTGACCACGTTCGATGTCGTCGCGCTCAATACCACGGAGGAGAAGACCGGCGTTGTCACCAGCTTGACCCTTGTCGAGGTTCTTCTTGAAGGCTTCGATACCAGTAACGGTAGAAGTTTGAGTTGGGCGAACACCAACAATTTCAACTGGGTCGTTGATGTTGATGATACCAGTTTCGATACGACCAGTTGCAACAGTACCACGTCCCTTAATTGAGAACACGTCCTCAATTGGCATTAGGAATGGCTTGTCGAGGTCACGAGCTGGTTCTGGAATGTAGCTGTCAAGAGCAGCAACGAGTTCCATGATCGCATCTTCAGAAGCTGGATCACCTTCAAGAGCCTTAGTAGCAGAACCCTTGATGATTGGAGCGTCTTCGTCGAAACCGTTCTTAGCAAGAAGTTCGCGGATGTCCATTTCAACGAGCTCAACGAGTTCTGGGTCAGCGAGGTCCATCTTGTTTAGGAAAACGAGGATCTTTGGCACACCAACTTGCTTAGCAAGAAGTACGTGCTCACGAGTTTGTGGAAGTGGACCATCGTTTGCAGCAACTACGAGGATAGCTCCGTCGATTTGTGCAGCACCGGTGATCATGTTCTTAACGTAGTCGGCGTGACCTGGCATGTCAACGTGCGCGTAGTGACGAGTTTCTGATTCGTACTCTTGGTGAGAGGTAGCAATGGTAATACCACGGGTACGCTCTTCTGGTGCGTTGTCAATTTGGTCGTATGCGACAGCTTTGTTTACGTCGCTTGGAAGCTTCTTAGCAAGTACGTTAGTGATAGCTGCAGTAAGAGTAGTCTTACCGTGGTCAACGTGACCCATAGTACCAACGTTAACGTGAGGCTTGCTTCGGTCGAAATCTGCCATTTAGTTAGTTCTCCTTTGATAATTATTTTTCGCACAGGATAATATACCCCACGGCGTATGAGCTTAATTATACCTTGTTTTTTAATGTTCGTAAAGTGTTTAACGAATACTTTCCTCGACCCTTTGCATGTCAACCTGCCAGATGCCCGGCGAAGTAACATATTTTTGATACAACATGTGCTGAACTTTCTTAAATCGCTTTGAGCGTTCTGGATTTTGCTCGGCCATACTCGAGAGCTCATGAAGTTTCACATCGTCTGCTTTTGTAAAACACGTTTTCATACGATCGGTAATTTCACCCATAAAGATATTGAGCGTTTCATAGGCGAGCCATGCATACCTAGGGCTCACCTCAACACCATGCACAATGAGGCAACGGACTTGATACCAGAGCTCTATGAGTGACTTCCAATCTTTTGAGCTCTCTAACTCACCACTCCAGTAGAGCTTTGTTGAAGGGAATGGCTCTTTCTGTGTATAGTCAGCGAGGCGCTCCATATATACCGAAAGGGGCTTCATTGTCCGACCGTTACAATAGTCATCCCAGATCACAAAACGCTCTTTTAACAGGGTGAGTGCTTGCCTATCGTTGCTTGTGCCAGTAATTTCTCGATACCAGGCATTATAGGCGATATATAAGCGTAAAAATAAACTCGCATATTCAATTTGAGCTTTTTGATACTGCGCGTATATATGAGACGCGGCGGTAGGTGGAGTATGTATTATATTTTCCATGTCTCAACCCTTTCCTGGTTTGCAACATATATACGCAACATCTGAACATCAAGCAGACCAAGTGAGGATTTCAGCTGTTTTATTAAGCTCAGTTCATCGGTTGTTAATAATAACGATCGTTCTTTACTGCCTATTGCGATACTAATATAACGAGCATTTGCTATCAGTGCATCGGCACATATTTTTCGAACAATATACTGAATAGGCGTAAGTTCATAGTTTGTTTTATGAAGCTGACGTTGCGCACCATCATACATGCAAATCAATAAGGTGCTTTTACGCAATTTCGAGATTGCTTTGGGTATTTCTTGCATAAAATCATCCTCAGCTCGATTCTCTTCAAGCTGACTTTTTATACCTTTAATTCTGCCGCCCAACTCTAGGGCGGCAATAATCTGACAAGCTTTAGCTATACCAATGCCATCGATTGCAACCAGCGATTCGAGCGTATATTGACCGTTCATAAGTAGGCTCATAACCCGCTTTGCTAATCGAGCACTCGATACATTGGACGTACCCGAACCTATAATGAGCTGGAGTACTTCGATAGTCGATAGATAGCCAACTCCCTTCGCTTGCAATTTCTCGCGTGGTCTTTCAAAAACGATATGTTCCATACATTCATAATAGAGATGAAAAATGTACTCCGTTTAAACTTTGGAGGCAACTATTTACCCTTATGATTTATTGACTTTTTATCAATTTAATGCTATTATATTACTGCTCGATTCAAAAGTATTGAGTATCCGTCCCTCTACATTAAGGAATAAAAATGGAAAAGACCCAGAACGCCGTTACCGGCACAGTTCTAGGAGTACGGTCTGGTGTCGGTATCGACAATATCCAGATCACCCACGTCGAGAAGTTCCTCGGGTTCGACCGCATCGAAGGTCGTCCGAAGAGCCATCGCATCAGGCCGACTGCCTCTCCGGAGTTCGGCGTGATCATCCGCAACACCAGCGGTGAGTACGTCGAGCAGGATGCCTGCATCGTCGTTAGCACCGTCCCCGAGAGCGGTGACGAGCCGCTGCCGGGTCCGGTTGCCGCCGTGGCGATGACCATCATCGACGACCAAGAGTGGTATTTCCTGATCCTTCACGACGAGAAGTTCGGCTCCGTGCCGCGTCCGAGTGACAACATCGTCCGTTACGACGGCGAGCCCGAGGACCTGCTCGAGATGACCGACCTCTTCGACGAGGAGTGACACCCGCCTCACACCCCGCGTGCTACACGCATACGGGGTGTGGGGCACTTTTCTTTTTAAGAATTTCATACAAAAACAGCCCATTTATAGGGCTGTTTTCATTAGGTGCTCGGCGATTACTTGTTAGTACGCTTCGCAATAATCTCTGCAGCAACATTAGGTGGTACTTCCTCGTATTGAGCAAGTTCCATTGTTGACGCAGCACGACCTTGGCTCATTGAGCGGATGTCGTTAGTGTAACCGAAGAGGTTTGCAAGTGGAACGTAAGCACGAACCAACTTAGCACCACCAGGGATGTCCTCCATAGCGTCGATACGGCCACGGCGAGAGTTAAGGTCGCCGATGATGTCACCCATGAAGTCTTCTGGAGTTGAAACTTCAACCTTCATAACTGGCTCAAGGATAACTGGCTTAGCCTTAGGGATACCTTCCTTAACAGCAAGAACACCGGCAAGGTTGAAGGCCAATTCACTTGAGTCCACGTCGTGATAGCTACCATCGTAGAGAGTTGCCTTAACACCGATCATTGGGTATCCAGCAATCACACCGCCTTCAAGCGTATCTTTAACACCCTTTTGCACTGGTGCACGGTATTCTTGAGGGACCACACCACCCTTAATTTCGTCGCCCCATTCGAAGCCTTCGCCAGATTCGGTTGGTTCGAAGCGGATCCATACGTCACCGTACTGTCCACGTCCACCAGACTGCTTGGCATGCTTACCTTGTGCTTCAGCGGTACCGCGGATGGTTTCACGGAAGGCAACTTGTGGCTCACCAATGTTTGCTTCAACATTGAATTCACGCTTCATACGGTCGATAAGAATATCGAGGTGAAGCTCACCCATTCCTGACATGATAGTCTGGCCGGTTTCTTCGTCAGTGTGAATACGGAAGGTTGGGTCTTCTTCTGCGAGACGTTGCAATGCAATACCCATCTTTTCTTGGTCGGCTTTAGTCTTAGGTTCAACGGCAATCGATACAGGAGGTTCTGGGAATTCGATTGACTCAAGAACAATTGGGTTAGCTGGGTCTGCAAGGGTGTGACCGGTAAAGGTACTCTTAAGACCTACGACAGCGGCGATGTCACCAGCGCTCACTGAGTCGATGTCTTCACGCTTGTCGGCGTGCATACGGACGATACGGCCGATACGCTCTTTTTCACCAGTTGTCGTGTTAAGTACGTAGCTACCAGCAGTAATCTTACCGCTGTACACACGGACGAAGATGAGACGACCAACGAATGGGTCGGTTGCAATCTTAAAGGCAAGTGCAGAAAGTGGTTCGCTATCAGCAGGCTTGCGTTCGATGAGGTCACCAGTCTTAGGGTTGGTGCCTTGGATTGCATCAACGTCGAGTGGAGATGGAAGGAAGTCAGCAACGAGGTCGAGAACCTTCTCAACGATCACACCACGTCCGTCACCACCAGTTACAAGGAAGAAGTCACCAGCAAGCACACGCTTACGAAGGGCGCGCTTAAGGTCTTCAATAGAGATTGATTCTTCGCCTTCGTTAAGGTATCGCTCGAAGAGTTCATCTTCTGCTTCAACAGCCGCTTCAACGAGGAGGCTACGAGCGTTCTTTGCCTTTTCAAGCATGTCAGCTGGAATTTCGCTCACTTCAAGCGCCTTGTCGGTGTAGTCGTTGTATGTGTAAGCCTTCATGTCGATAAGGTCAACGAGACCGTTGATTTCCTTTTCGAAGCCGATAGGAAGGTGAACAGGAAGAGCCTGCTTAGAGAGACGGTTGTGAATTGTATCAAGAGACTTATAGAAATCACCGCCGATTTGGTTGATCTTGTTAATGAAACAAATACGAGGCACACCGTACTTGTTAGCTTGACGCCACACGGTTTCGGTCTGAGCTTCAACACCCATCTTACCGTCGAAGACAGTCACAGCACCGTCGAGCACACGAAGTGAACGCTCAACTTCAGCGGTGAAGTCAATGTGACCCGGGGTGTCGATAATGTTAATCTTGTGACCCTTCCAAAAACAAGTAACAGCAGCTGAGGTAATGGTAATACCACGTTCTTTTTCTTGTGCCATCCAGTCGGTTGTTGCGCTGTCACCGTCAGCACCACGGACTTCACCAATCTTGTGGTTAATACCGGTACGGTACAAAATGCCTTCAGTTGTCGTAGTCTTACCCGCGTCAATGTGGGCGATAATACCGATGTTACGATAGTCCTTCAATTGGACGTTTTGTTGAGCCATGTGTCTCGTCTCTCTTTCTTAGTTATTTTTGGCCATAGAAAATAGCGCTTTAAGACAATTATAACAGATTATGTAAGGTATTGCTAGAATAGAAATTTACTAATCGAGTGAGCTCGGACGTAGACAATACTTCGAGAATCGGTTTTGTCGCTACCAATACTAAACGATAGGAATATTTCATCTTTTTTAATATCAGTTCGAACATCAACAACGGTACCAGTTATAGTCACTTCTTCGTTTAATGCTATACGCTCGTACTTGCCGCTTTTCTTTTTACGGAACATGTCTCCATTTAGTTGTAAAGATCGCCCAACGAGCATCGCTTCCATTGCACGTACCGTGCGCTCGAAAAGCTTTTCTCCCCCATTATCTCGAAGCGTTTTCGCCTTAAGGTTTGAGAGGAGGTCGGTTCGTGTAAATTCATTGAAACTACTGTCGTCTTCGTTAATGAGCGCTAGGAAAAGTGCGTCAATCAGGTGTGTTGCCTCTCGATCAGGGAAGCTTTGATCGAGCTCGCGCACTACTCGCTGTGCCTCACGATACGACTCAAGGCTGGTGACTTTTATTTCATTGACACCGTCGATAGGTACAATAATATTTTTACCAACCGTGAGATTTACCAGCTCAACATTATTAAGACTAATCGGCGAGAGTGTCTCTTTTTCAGTTAGCATCACAAGGCTAACACCCGCCATGAATACAGGATCTTGCCCCATGCCACTTTGGGCCGCCACTCTTGGAACAAATCGAAGCAACGTTCCTTGTAGAAAATCGCCCGGTTGCATCGGTTTTATTGGCTCTTCGTGGTTTATTTCGAGCATGAAGTTTTTGTTCTTCTTATTATGCTTAGACCCGACAGATTTTGTTTGAATTTGTGGCTGGGCAATAGTCGCCCCTGAAACAGTGAGTTGAAGATTCTTGAAATGCACAGATTTTTTAATAAGGGCGCTTACCTCATTTTGAAGAAAGGCAACCGATGCATCATGCGCCTCTTCAGGAGTTGAGTAACGCACCGCGCCTTGAACTTCAGCAAGCTTTGCTATATAACTAAGCACTTCTTCAAATTTTTGCAGCCCTTGAATACGTTCGGGTATTTGGTTAAGTAAATCCTGCTCGCTCTCTTTTTCATCATCCTCATACTCGACTTGAGTGGTTTCGAAATTCCGCTGGAGTGAGACCGTATTAAAAGCATCTGCTGTGATTGCTTCAAGCACCAGCTCCCGACTTCCGCTCTCCATCGCTCTCGACGCTAATGAACCTATCGAACGAGTTGGTCGAAAAAGCTGAATTGTATCTGCATTTAAGCGGATGTACTCTGCTTCGTCGCCATCCTCGTTATTGTAGGTAGCAAACATCATAGTAGCCTCAATGCTGCCATCACTACGCTTTAATAATTCAATTTTAGGATAGTATCCATATGTTTGGAGTCGGCCGTCAATCGTAAGCTTCGACCATTTTGCATTTTTACCCTCCGAATAAGGAGATGAAGCACCATCATAATAATCAACCTCGCCTGAAATAATCAAATTAAACGGATGTTCTTGATCAAGGGCGACAAATTCTTGTAAATAGCATTCGGCGCATCGTCGGAAGTCTTCTGAATCAGCCAACTCTTTTTGTAGTTCATTGGCAATATAATGCAAACGAGCTGGTAGCGGGGTTTCACCCACGAAGTGCACCCACTCTCGAAGAAGCAAGAATTGCTGCGGCCAATACTGTTCGAGTTGTTCAATTGCTTGCTGTGGGGTTGGTCTTTCGTAGACATGCTCATATAAATCCTCAGGTGCTGCCCTCAAAGTAGGGAGATCGTCTTCGTCATTAAGCATACTGAAGGTATAGACAATCTTAATATCACTGACGCTGCCATCGCTTCTATGAGTGGTGAGCACATCAATTCCCGCCGATTTTAATTCGCGGTTTTCAACAATGTAATATTTTTGCCCAGTCTCATCTTCGGCGCCCGCACCCAGAACTTTTTCAACCGCATCTTCCTCTTCAAGATCGTTAAGATAGAGGCGTCCACTGAGTCGAGCAATGTTCCCTTCATGTGGCCACTCTTCTACGAGATCCTGCTCAATGTCAGCTAAATCGTTATAGTCGACCGGTGCGTCAGAGTAAACATATGTGTCTAGTAGATACTGTTGAGCATCCTTAAGCGACCCTTCGAAAGCAACCATGCCGGAGTCATCTTGTTCGTGGAGCACTTCGACAAGCTTTAAAAAATCCTTATCGTAGGTTGAGTCCTGTTGGTTTCTTTCGTTTTCATGCATAAACTGATTGAACACTCCTGTAACGTATTTCGCAAGCATAACCGTACACTTACGTGGTAGTTACTTAATTACTCTTATTTTCACCCTCGTCGTTTGAAAGAAACAGCTCTATCTCATCATCAAGGTTTACGCGTCGTAGCCAGTGGCGAATGAGGAAGTCGTTCCTTACTTCTTGAAAGTGGAGTCCGCTAGTCATCATGGCGCCATGCCCCAGTACGAACGCCTGCTGAAGCCGCTTATCAACTATATGTGTACTTTCAGCCCAGCGATGAATATAGGCAGTCGCTTCTTCTCCAGCCTTTGCAAGCCCTTGTTCTGCAAAGTGCTTCGTGTAGCCACTGATATATTGCGCTCGAACATCGTCGCTTTCCATAGCTGTGAAATCTTGCCTATCATAATTCCCCTGGAGAATCTTTATGGCATTATCGAAATTAAAAATATCTCCATATATCAGCTGAGATGGGATGAGTTGCTGGTAGAACCCTTGGGCATAGGCAGTGCCCACAAGGTGCCGATTAATATCGCTTTCATCTGTAGGCGTAGGGTAGTCTCTTACTAAATCCTCAGGCAAAAGACGTTGCCCCATTAAAGCTACCCTTGTGAATTGACGATACAGTTCACCGCTACCACGAATGGTTTCCATCTGGGTCGCAATGTTTTCCCAAGAGCCACCCTCGCCAAAGCTCTCTTCGGTAATTTCAAACGCACCTAAGTACTCAACAGGTTTCGGCAGTGGCTGCAATTCAGACAATAGGGAGCGTGAAGACATGGGGTAATTATACGATTTTATTGAGAAAAGACAAGAAGTTGTCTAGCTCTATTAAGGGGCGATTTCAGGATGTGCCTTTTCAAGGCTAGCGGATTTATGAAAACGAGTTAAACTTTTCACCGCTAACGACTGTGGGGTATACCCCTGCTGATACAGCCTGAGCATTTCTCTAAGGTCTGTCGCCATTCGCTCGGTATCAACCATATCGTCTATTGACGCAGTACCTTCAAGTAAACTTTGATAAGATCTTGCCGTTTCAATCGGATTGTGGCCACGCACCGCTAAGTGCATCTTACCCCTCACCAGAAGCGCCTTATATCGACGACGATCCCTTCCGCTCGCCTTAGATTTAATTTCAATTGGAATTATTTTTTGAATCTTACCCCAATGTTGATTAATTACCATAATGTCATGGGTTTGCTCACGGTGATAATACCCTGTATCTGCCCGCGCAGTTGAAGGCATTGGTATGTATCGAGGGTCGTCAAGATAAAGCAATGTTGCGAGCGCATTGAGTTCGTGGAGTAAACCAACAAAGGTGCTTGCTTTTGACACATCACCCGCTGCAAAGTATTGTTCAATTTCTTCAGCCGAAGCCGCGGCAAAAGATATCGTATCCTTCAACGCTTGCTGGCGGATAGCTGGCGTGACATTTCCAACGATGATTGATTTCATGAGCGGTGAAAAAGCTAAAGGAAGTGCATATCTATAACTATCGACAGGATCATCAAAAAATTCCATCTCTCCATCCGCCTGCAATGCGATATTGGTTTGAAGTGCTTGCATCCACAACTCTTCGGCACGTGTAACAGCGGCAACGCGTTCAACAGCACCTATAGAAGTATCTGTTAACCCCGCTTCAGCATAGGCCCATGCGGCAGCATCAAGATAGAGTGGAGCACTTTCATTCTCTAGCTGCCGACCAATTACTTGGAGCTCTTTTGCACCAGAAACGCCAAGTGCAACCTTATGCATCCTTAAATAACGATGATATACCTCATTTTCTAAATACGTCTTATGTGAGGCTTCTAAGGCTTGAAAAGGGATAAGTGCTTCTGTATTGATCGGTGTATGATTTGGGTTGTTTAAAGACTCAGAGAGGGTGTCAAAGCCTGGCATTTTCGCGTCGGATGCGAAGCCAGACCATTCCATATTAGTCCCCGATCACCTTTACGATGTTTGTGTTCTTTCCCATTTGCCTTTGTTATAGCATAAGTAGTTTGGGAATGTAAAGCTTATTACTTTCTTTTTATTAAGGCTTTTTTAATAGCTTCGGGGAATGCAAAAATCATCTGTCCCATGGCGTCGTCAGCATCAATAAGAGAAAAACTGTGAACGACGCGCCATGAATTATAAATTTTAATAATTGCAGGACCATTATAGTTAGACTCTATGCTCGTGATGTCGCGAGGATCCCCGGCTGGAATAATCGCGTCACTCACGCTCAAAACGATCACATCATCGAAGTTAATCGACTGCACCTGCTCGCTCAAAGCCTCGTGGTGTTCTCTATGCGCTCGTACTCGCTCTTCATCAGTGTCGAACACATTGTGATTTAAGTCAGCTTCAACATCGTTTGCAAGCTCCTGAAAGTCACTCCCAGATAGCTGCTCATTTACATCCTCAATCTGCAATTGCTCAACTGAACCCACAACCGCATCACCGCTTCTAATAACCTTTTCAAAGTACAAGCTTGATAAAGTGAATGGAGCCAGCATACGGTCGCTCGATGCTACAATTTTACCCGCAGCGTCAAAGACGGTTGCATCATTAAGCTCCACCCAAAGCGTCGGGGCAGATTCAGCCACGTCCCCTTCGTCATCAATACTTACAAGTGGTGCTACAGAATAGTGATCGACAGTACCGTGAATCGTCTCACCTAAGTCCAGCACACCAACGAACGCTTTTTCCTCCGTGTCCATCATGTAAGCACCTTCACCAGACACTTTCATTTCACCTTCACCTAGTAATGGATACCTCTCGAGGTCAGTTTGGATAAGTTCATTTAGACGTGCCTCTTCTTCCTCTTGAGACTCGTTCGCCTCTTCATCAGTAAGCACCGTCTCGGCCTGCATGAAACCTTCAAAGGTCAGATCACCCTCCATCGAACGAAGCGTCGTAAGATGGTCATAAAACGCCCCTACTACCTGCCGACGTTCAGGTTCGATAGATTCACAATAAAAAGGCACTTTATGTTTTTCAGTACGCAGCAAGTTTGCCAGTTCGAGGTCCATGTTATCCATATACGGACTATAGTACTACTGGCGCATGCTAATTCAAAGCAGTTTCGGTTTGGATTTTTGCATATATATAATATCTCGCACCGGAACTTGAATGGTTCGTTGTTCTTTATCAATAAAGTGAAGCCCGAGCATTCGATCGTCAAAACCACCGATTAATTCAAGATGGGTGCTGGTATGCATATGCGATGCCTCACCTTCAACCTTATAGGCTGTCGTCTGGTGATCAGTGTAAAGCACTCGCTGCTGGCGAACGTGAAAGTCTTGCGGGGCAGTAATATCAAGCTTCAGGCAAACGACCTCAATAAGCGCATCTACAAACTGAGGGGTCGGCTCCGCTCGCTTTTCGATAGCTGTAATTATCACTGAACTTTCAATAAGCTTCATTTTGATGGCTTTTTTATTTTCATTAAGCAGATTGAATAATCGCGTAATATCTTTTAGGGTTTGCTCATCATATTCAACAAGGCGATCCTGTATATAGGATTGCGGGCCTTTTAACGCCTCTGCCTTCTTAAGAGAGGTTAGTGCTACGTCTGAGGTGGCCATACCAATTGAATAAAGGGGTGTAATTATACCGCCAGGTGTCATAACCGGCTCTTCTGGATACTCCATGTAAAGTCGAAGGTCATTTCTATCACCACGGTAAAAACTATGAAACACCCCCTCTATCACATGTTCGCCGTAAAGCTCCGCATCCCCTTTTAAAGGAAGTGGGCCGGTTTGTAGACGATATTCACCCGGTCCAGCCTCCGAAAGCCCAATAGGATATCTAATATCACGACCTTGTACGGTAATGTCGGGAAGTTCGCCTTCAAATACAGTAGTGACGTATCGTTCAAGTTTATTAACGATATCTTCCATTGCTTGCGGGTGTTCGTGGCGTTTTACGCGTCGGCGCATCCAGCGCTCCATAGCCTTCGCCGCAACAAACAGTTGTTCTGGATGATTTTCATCCAACTCTGGCTGATCATCTTGCTCGCTAAATACCGGCCGCTCCATAAGCTCATCATACCAAATAAAAACCACCCGACAAATCACGGGTGGTTTTTGAGATGTTCGAGGATATATTATCCGCGAGCGAAGTGTGCGAATGCACGGTTGGCTTCAGCCATCTTGTGGGTGTCTTCCTTCTTCTTGAAGGCTGCACCGGTTTCGTTGTATGCATCAACGATTTCAAGGGCAAGGCGTTGGCTGTATGGGATTCCCTTACGAGCACGCGCGCTTTGTACGAGCCATGAGAAGGCGTAGTGCAACTGGCGGTGACCAGCAACTGGGAATGGGATTTGGTAGTTTGCACCACCAACACGACGAGATTTAACTTCGAAGTTTGGAGATACGTTCTTGAGTGCCTTTTCAAACACTTCAAGTGGATTTTCGCTATCAAGCTTCTTAGCTGCTACTTCAAGTGCAGTGTAAACTGCACGCTCAGCAACGAGCTTCTTACCATCGAGCATAGACTTGTTGATAAGACGCTGTACCATGACGCTTTGGTATTTGCGGTCTGGAGTAGGAATTCGCTGTAGGCTGACTGTTTTCTTACGTGGCATGACTACTTGTTCTCCTTCTTTGCACCGTACTTAGAACGACCCTGTGCGCGCTTAGCGACACCTTGGAGGTCGAGAGCACCACGAACGATGTGGTAACGAACACCCGGAAGGTCTGGCACACGACCACCACGAACAAGCACGACGGCGTGTTCTTGGAGGTTGTGACCTTCACCGCCGATGTAAGCCCATACTTCGTGACCATTAGTAAGACGAACACGAGCAACCTTACGAAGCGCTGAGTTAGGCTTCTTTGGTGTCTTAGTTGTTACCTTAACACAAACACCACGCTTAAGCGGTGCGTTTTGGTCGTAGTAACGAGTTTTTAGTGCGTTGTGAATACGGCCGAGCGCTGGAGACTTTGACTTCTTGTTCGCAGTCTGGCGTGGCTTACGCACGAGTTGATTGATTGTTGGCATAGAACAATAAACTTCCTCTTAAATTTAGTTAGATAACACCTTCTAGTTAAGTGTTTGCTTCACAGGCCAGCACGCCTTATGAAGCGGATTCATCTCGCTCATCGCTCTTGTACACACTTACGATGAGAATGAATGGAAACTCGTGATTAACTATAGCAGAAAGAGGTGAAAATGTAAAGATAACGGCTGTTATCGTTGAACAAACGGAATAGCACCCCAAAGGAGGTCTGATAGCTGGTATACTTCCTTCTCATCAGGAACTTGACCATCATATCCTAGCTCTTCTTCATAGGAAGCGATCATTGCATCTTGCGCTTGTCGACTTTTTATTGCTTCAGCCTGCTCTCTTTCATCGGCATCTTCACTATGTTCTTGCATATCAAGTGCTAATGCATCATTTTGCCAATCAATCATGCTAAAATAACCTCGTTGCATTTCAATGTCTTCAGCAGTATTACTCGTTCGGGTAAATTCTCCACCAGTGAGCCCATAGGTATACCCTCTTACTGGTTTATGATTTGCGTCATATTCTTCCAGTGAAATCATTCTATTCGTAATGGCACCTCCAACCCTGTGACCATAGATGAGTGCATATACAAAGGAAGTATCCGGGAAAGGAATAACAAGCGGCGTCTCAAAGGTTGCCACCTTCCCTAATTGCGTATCATCTTCAACCGTACGGGTGTGTGCTTTATATTTCGCACCGAGGCTATCGAAGAGCATTACAAATAGCTCTGCGGACTCCTTTTTCTCATGCTCAAGAAGCTGAACTTGTTGCGGTTCAAACGGCTTAACAAAAGAGAGAGGCTCGTTATTTTCCATATCAATAAACTATACCCCTCCCCTCCCTTTCATCGCAAGCATAGGCACATAAAAAGCACCCCGTTATGAGGTGCTTTTTATGTGCGCTAGGTTACCTAGGCAATCGCGTCAGTATCTTCAGCGATTTCAACTTCGATCTCAGTATCGCTTTCGAGTGTGTCGAGCGCAGTTGCACTGTGCACACCGGTACCGACAGGAATCTTGCGACCGATGATCACATTTTCCTTAAGACCGTGAAGGTTGTCGCTGCGTCCACTTACGGCTGCATTGATAAGAACGCGGGTAGTGTCTTGGAATGATGCGGCTGAAAGCCAGCTGTCAGACCAGATTGATACCTTTGTAATACCAAGGAGCAGTTGTGTGTAAGCGATTGGATCTTTACCTTCAGCCACAAGCTCGTCGTTAGCTTCAACCACTGCGGCACGAGATACGATGTCGCCGGTTACGAAGTCACCATCCCCTGGATCTTCAACCTGAACACGGCTGAACATTTGGCGAACGATGATCTCGAGGTGCTTGTCGGCAACGTCTTGACCTTGCGCAGCGTAGATGCGGAGCACTTCGTTAATGATGTAACGTTGTGTTGCTTCAACACCTTTAAGGCGCATGAGGTCGTGAAGGTTGAGTGATCCACCGGTAAGACGGTCACCTGCTTCAACAACGTCACCGCTCTTAACGAGAAGTTGGTTGTTACCAGGTACTTCGTAACGAACAGGTGCACCAGCGTTTGCTGCAAGTACAACGAATTCGTCGGTGATTTCAACCACACCATCAAATGGTGAAACGATTGGCTTGCTTTCGCTCTCACCAGTCGCAAGAACATCACCAGCCTTTACGTTAGCGCCGTTCTTAACGTTTGCAGTACGGCCTTCAAGGGCGATACGTTCAACATGACCAGCTTCTGGAGTTACTTGAACGATGTACTTCTTGCCGTCTTCCCAAGCTTCAACCACACCAGTTACTTCAGTAACGTATGCTTGACCCTTTGGAGAACGTGCTTCGAAGAGTTCTTCCACACGAGGGAGACCCTGGGTAATGTCGCTTTCAGCCACACCAGATGCGTGGAAGGTACGGAGGGTAAGCTGCGTACCAGGCTCACCAACTGACTGTGCGGCGATCACACCTACTGGCTGAGCGTCTGCAACGAGTTGGTTAGTAGACATATCGATACCGTAGCTTCGGCGAGGCACACCGCGAAGGTTCTTCGTTGAAAGAACTGATTGAATCTTCGCTTCGGTGATTTCGTTATCAGCTTCAATCGCGTTGGCGATTTCACGAGTAATAAGCTCGTTACGCTTTACGTGACCCGCAATGTCTTCTGCAGCGTACCGTCCATAAAGACGGTTACCAAAGTCGATCATTGTTAATTCAGTTTCGTTACGGTAGATAGTGAATCCATCATCGTCACCTTCCATGTCTTCAACAGTAAACACGTCTTGCGACACGTCTACGAGACGACGAGTAAGGTAACCTGAGTCGGCAGTCTTCAGCGCGGTGTCGATAAGACCCTTACGTGAACCACGGGTAGCCACGAATTGCTCAAGGCTTGAAAGACCCTTCTTGTAGCTTGAACGAATCGGAAGCTCAATCTCACGGTTCGTTGCGTCAACCATGATACCAATCATGGCGCTTGCAAGCTGGACGTTCGAGATATCACCACGAGCTCCAGAGTTAACCATCACAGACACGCTGGTATCCATGTCCTTCAACTTAGTTTGAAGGAACTCGGTAGTTTGACGAACCACACCACGCCACGTAGCAACGGTAAGGTTGTAGCGCTCCTCTTCTGTAATAAGACCTTGGTCATATTGTTCAGAAATCAGAGCTACCTTTGCGTCACCTTCAGCGATGAATTCGTCAGTTTCTGCGAATTGAATGTAGTCATCTTTACCGGTTGATACAGCTGATACAGTTGCGAAACGGAATGCGAGACCCTTCATGCGGTCAGCAGTTTGTGCAGTCATTTCAGCACCGTACTGGTTGAAGATTTGGCTCAAGACCTTCTTGAGTTGCTTCTTGCTTTGTACGTTGTCGTCAAATGGAAAGTCTTCTGGAAGAATTTCGTTGAAGAATACACGTCCAAGAGTTGTATTACGAACTTCACCCTTCGCGAATACACGGATTGGGGTTTGAAGTTGAATTACCTTGTTGTCGTATGCCATTTCAGCTTCATAAACTGAGCTAAATGGCTTTACAACATCACTCGCTGCGCTCGGCTTATTGTAAGTAAGGTAGTAGTTACCAAGCACCACGTCCTGACCGATTGAAAGTACCGGTGCACCATCGGCTGGCTTAAGAAGGTTAGCTGTCGCACTCATGAGTGTACGAGCTTCTTCTTGCGCTTGACGTGAGAGTGGAAGGTGAACTGCCATCTGGTCACCGTCGTAGTCGGCGTTGAATCCGTTTGCTACGAGTGGGTGAAGTTGGATAGCCTTACCTTCAACGAGGCGAGGTTGGAAAGCTTGAATTGAAAGACGGTGAAGTGATGGAGCACGGTTCAAGAGAACGTACTTACCTTCAATCACTGCATCAAGTGCATCCCATACTACTGCTTCACCAGCCTCGATAAGACGAGTTGCTGAACGGATGTTGTGAGCGTACTCGTTACGGATAAGCCAACTAATAACGAAAGGCTTAAAGAGCTCAAGAGCCATTTGCTTTGGAAGACCACACTCGTTGATCTTAAGCTTTGGACCAACCACGATCACAGAACGACCAGAGTAGTCTACACGCTTACCAAGAAGGTTTTGACGGAAACGACCTTGCTTACCCTTAAGCATGTCAGAGATCGACTTAAGACGGCGGCGTCCACCAGTCGCGTTTACAGCACGGCCACCGCGAGCAGCTGAGTTGTCAACCAACGCATCAACAGCTTCTTGAAGCATACGCATTTCGTTACGGCGGATTACTTCAGGAGCGTTAAGCTCGATAAGCTTTTTAAGACGGTTGTTACGGTTAATCACACGACGGTAAAGGTCGTTGAGGTCTGAAGTTGCGAAACGACCACCAGTAAGTTGCACCATTGGACGTAGGTCCGGAGGAATCACTGGAAGAACCGTCAACGTAAGGCTGCTTGGCTTGATGCCAGCGGCTTGCATACCTTCAAGTACCTTAAGACGCTTGAGAATCTTCTTTTCACGTTGACCCTTAGCACCTTCTGCTTCTTCGGTAAGTTCAGCAATAAGGGTTTCAAGGTCGATGTTATCAAGAAGTGCCTTGAGTGCTTGGCCACCCATACCAACTTCGATGAGGTCTTGGTATTCCTCTGGAAGGTTACGGTAGTCAACTTCACTCATGAGTGAGTTACGAGTAAGGCTTTCAAGTTGCGACTTCTTAAGGGTGTATGCCTCGTCGAGGTCGTTAAGTTCACGAGTTTGAGCTTCCGCAAGCGCCTTTACGTCGGCAGTTTCAGCTTCAGCTTCTTTTTCGAAACGCATCTTGATAGCCATACGGCCAGCTTCGGTTTCAGCTTCAAGGTCAGCGAGGAACTTGTCGCGAGTTTCTTCATCAGCCTTCAATACTACGTAGGTAGCAAAGTAAGCAATGCGTTCGAGGTTACGAACGGTAATACCAAGGAGCAACGACATTGCGCTCGGTGTACCACGCATGAACCAGATGTGAGCAACTGGTGCAGCAAGGCTAATGTGACCCATGCGCTCACGACGAACGATAGACTTCGTAACGAGGTCACCATTCTTATCGACAGCTGCTTCACGAGAGCGAACTCCCTTGAGCTTTGAGTCGTGTGGGTTGATGTCCTTTACTGGACCGAAGATTCGTTCACAGAAAAGACCATCGCGTTCAGGTTTTTGGGTACGATAGTTAATAGTTTCAGGCTTAGTAACTTCTCCGTAGCTCCATTTAAGTATATCCTCTGGACTCGCGACACTAAGACGGATAGCGTCAAAGTCAGCGATGCCATTGTTTTGAGTTTGAACAACGCGCGACATGTTTACGCCTCCTCCTTAATTTCTTCTACTTCATCGATATCTTGGATACTTAGACCGTCTTTATCAAGATCGTCCATTTCAGCATCGGCTTCATCGAGAATTGTTTCTACTTCATCACCAAGGTCTACCTCAGACGCAGCGACTGGCTGGCCGTTGATAACACTACCAATGACATGTTCAGCGTCGACAATCGCATCTTCTGATTCGTCCATTAGGTCAACACGAAGACCGAGACCTTGAAGTTCCTTTACGAGGACATTGAATGACTCAGGAAGTTTTGGACCGACAATTGGTTCGTCCTTAATGATTGATTCGTACGCTTTAGCACGACCGTACACGTCGTCAGACTTAATAGTAAGCATTTCTTGAAGTGTTGCAGCAGCGCCATATGCTTCAAGTGCCCACACCTCCATCTCACCGAAGCGCTGACCACCGTTTTGTGCCTTACCACCGAGTGGCTGTTGGGTCACCATAGTGTAAGGACCAGTTGAACGGGCGTGAATCTTGTCAGAAACCATGTGGTGAAGCTTAAGCATGTGCATCACACCAACAGTAGTTCGTTCTTCAAATGGTTCTCCAGTACGGCCATCGAAGAGTTGACTCTTACCATCGCGAGCAAAGCCAGCTTTTTCAAGCTCGTCAGAGATCACTGCGTCTGGAATACCGTTAAATGGAGGGGTCGCAACCTTGTAACCAAGTGCGCGAGCTGCCATACCAAGGTGAGTCTCAAAGAGCTGACCAATGTTCATACGGCTTGGCACACCGAGTGGGTTAAGCACCACGTCAACTGGAGTACCGTCTTCGAGGAATGGCATGTCTTCTGCAGGGAGAATACGAGCCACAACACCCTTGTTACCGTGACGACCAGCAAGCTTGTCACCTACTGAGATCTTACGGAATTGAGCAACGAAGATTTGAATTTGCATAAGGACACCAGCCTTAAGTTCGTGACCGTTTTCACGGCTAAAGATCTTAACGCCAACTACCTTACCACCACCAGCATTGTTCATACGTTGTGAGGTGTCACGAACATCCTTAGCCTTTTCACCGAAGATTGCACGAAGCAGACGTTCCTCAGAGCTGAGCTCTTGCTCACCCTTTGGAGTAATCTTACCAACGAGCACGTCGCCAGCCTTAACTTCTGAACCAAGTTGAACGATACCATTTTCGTCGAGGTGACGAAGTGACTCTTCTGAAACGTTCGGGATGTCACGAGTGACGATTTCTGGACCAAGCTTAGTTTCACGAACTTCAACTGTGTAGTCCTTGATGTTTACGCTTGTAAGTGTGTCGTCTTCAACGAGTTTGCGTGAAAGCACGATCGCGTCATCCATGTTGTACCCGTTCCATGGCATGAAAGCTACGAGAAGGTCCTTACCTAGGGCGATTTCACCGTCAGCAACTGAAGCACCTTCAATAAGAATGTCGCCAGCCTTAACCTTTTGACCACGAACAACACAAACTTTTTGGTTGATTGAACGGTCATCGTTTGACTTAACAAAGTGAACTGGTTCGTAGGTCTTCACACCTTCTTTGTACTTCACTTCAACTGCATTACCGTCGGCGCGAATAACCTCACCGTCACCTTCAGCAACGACGAGCTGGCTGGTGTTACGAGCGATTTCCTCTTCAATACCAGTACCAACAGTTGGAGATTGAGGCTGAAGAAGAGGCACAGCTTGCTTCTGCATGCTTGCGGCCATCAATGAACGGTCAACACGGTTCTTCTCTACGAATGGCACGAGGGCGGCAGTTGCACCAAGGATTTGCTTGTGGGCTGCGTCCATGAGGGTAACTTCAGCAACGTCAACTTGCTCTGGGAGCAGACCGTT
The DNA here is from genome assembly GCA_963517285.1 of uncultured Candidatus Saccharibacteria bacterium. Classification (GTDB taxonomy): domain Bacteria; phylum Patescibacteriota; class Saccharimonadia; order Saccharimonadales; family Saccharimonadaceae; genus Microsaccharimonas. The sequence goes on along the minus strand of CAUQDN010000001.1, from coordinate 163,268 downwards.
ACGAGCAGATACACGCTCTTCTTTGAAAGTACCGTCTTCATTAAGTTCAACGCCGGCGTCAGCAATCACTTCGAGAGCTTCTTGTGAAGCATCGAGGTAGATAACTTCGTCAGTCACCTTACCGTTTTCAACCTTGAGGTATGGAGTCTCGATGAATCCGTACTCGTTAATACGAGCATATGACGCAAGGTTAAGCACAAGACCAATGTTCGCACCTTCTGGAGTTTCTACGGCACAAAGACGACCGTAATGAGTTGGGTGGGCGTCACGCACGTCGAAGCCGGCGCGTTCACGAGAAAGACCACCAGGACCCATTGATGAAAGGCGACGCTTGTGAGCAAGTTCTGCCATTGGGTTAGTCTCATCCATAAGTTGTGAAAGTTGTGAGCTTGCGAAGAATTCACGAACTGCAGCAACTACTGGGCGAGCGTTAATGAGTTGAGATGGGCTCACAGTTTCAAGGTCGCTCATGCTCATACGGTCCATAGCGTTACGTTGCATACGGAGCATACCAACGCGGAACTGACGAGCTACAAGTTCACCAACGAGCTTGACGCGACGGTTTGAAAGTGCGTCGATGTCGTCTGGTTCTTCTTGAGTGTTGTTAAGACGGATCACTTCGCGAACGATAGCAATAAGGTCAGAAACTTGGAATACGCGGTTTTCAGTAGTGTTAGCTACTTCAAGACCAAGACGTTGGTTAAGCTTGTAACGGCCAACACGGCTGTAGTCGAAGCGCTTGAAGTCGAAGAACATACGCTCGATCATCGAACGCGCGTTATCAACGGTTGCGAGGTCACCTGGACGGAGACGGCGATAGACTTCAATAAGAGCTTCATTAGTGCCACGAGCTGGGTCTTTTTCAAGAGTTGCGTCGAGATACTTTACTTCACCGGTGTCGATGTCAGCAAAGAGGTCTTTAATTTCTGAGGTCTTGTTGTAACCGAGTGCGCGGAAAAGTGTCGTTACAGGCAGTTTACGACGACGGTCGATTTTAACGTAGATAGCACCGTTTGAAGCAGTCTCAAACTCGAGCCATGCGCCACGGCCCGGAATAAGCTTCGCACCGTAGTAGCTACGACTTGCTGCACGGTCGGCGGTGAAGAATACACCAGCAGAACGGATAAGTTGAGAAACAACCACACGCTCAGTACCGTTAATGATGAATGTACCGCGGTCGGTCATCCATGGGTAGTCACCAAGGTAGATTTCCTGCTCTTTTACTTCGCCGGTTACCTTGTTGGTAAGCTCAACGATAGCATGAAGCGGAGCATCAAAAGTCACATTGTTTTCTTTTGCGAAAACTTCTGAAACTTTTGGCTCCTGAAACGCGTACTTACCAAAACGAAGCGCCAGCTTTTGGCCGGTGTAGTCATCGATTGGATTGAGTTCTGCAAAGATTTCACCGAGACCAGTCTCGACAAATTCTTTCCAGCTATCGCGTTGATGTTGAATTAAGTTTGGTAGTGAAAGCGCTGTGTCGTCACTAGTGAAAAACACACGCTTAGTGTTCGTACTTTTAGTACTTGCCATAAATAATGGACCTCGCAGTTAATTATGGGGTTTGATATTGGGGGTTTCTTTGGCGCCGAAGATTCCCTTAACCTCTGGGTTGAAGTGGGACTGCCACATCCTCTTCAACGATATATCCCACCAATTTAACGGCATAGATAACCAGGGCTACACTACTTCTTAGTAGCCATTATGCGACTTTTATCCCAATAAATCAAGAGATATTATAGGTGTTTTTCAACTATTTTCGCCTTTTCGTCCTTTTGGACTCATCAGATTACCCGCTCAGGTAATGAAAGCTGTGTGATGACGGTTCGGAAAATCAATTCCACCCCGTCTTATTCTGTCACACGCAGAAGGTCACCTACTCGTGAACGAAGCTGTCGCTCGCCTTCACCACGAAGGTGATAGCCAGGCGGTTCATCCAGAAGAGCAGCGATACGCCCGAGATCCACGTCAGAGTGGACCACCACGTCAGGTACTGCAGGATGGAGACGCCCGTGTAGAGCTCGATCACCATGAGAGGCACACTCAGCGCCATCAGGAAGAAGAACAGCGCCCAGTACTCGTTCCGACGTGACGGCACGAGGCCGTGATCGACCTCGTCCTTGTTCGCGAAGCTGAAGTTCGCGGCCAGGAACAACATCACAGAGAGGATGACAAACGCCCAAACAAATCCGCCGTACTGCATGATTCCCCCTTGCATGAATGATGCTACTAGGGTCAAGACGACCTTGTTAAACTATACAACTTTTTTACGATTTTTCAATGATTTCATCGATCAAGCCATAGTCTTTGGCTTCTTTAGCACTCATCCAGAAATCGCGGTCAGCGTCTTTTTCAATTTTACTCAGCTTCTGTCCGGTGTTTTTAGCAAGAATTTCATTCAGCTTTTGCTTAAGGAACAGGCCTTCACGCAGCGTAATTTCTTGGTCACTAATCTTACCTTGCGTACCGCTTGATGGCTGGTGAATCATAATACGGCTGTTTGGTAGTGCGAAGCGCTTTCCTTTTGTGCCGCTTGAGAGCAGGAATGCCCCCATACTTGCCTGTAGTCCAATGCCGATTGTTTGTACGTCGGGTTGAATAAATTGAATAGTGTCGTAAATGCCAAGCCCATCATAAACACTACCGCCCGGGCTGTTGATATATAGCTTAATATCTTTCTTTGGGTCTTCATACGCAAGGTAAAGCAACTGCGCAATCACAATATTAGCGGTGTGCTCATTCACCTCTTCACCTAAGAAAATAATGCGATCTTTTAATAGACGTGAATAAATATCAAATGCACGTTCACCGTCATGCGACTTTTCAATAACTGTCGGAACCAAATAGTTTTTAGGATTACTCATACCATATACCTCTTTATGTCTTTTATTGTACATAAAAATTAGCACTCTCGTCAAGGGAGTGCTAATTTTGTCATATCGCTTGATTAGTTGTGAGGAGTTACTTTACCACCGTTAAGTTCAACAAGGCGTTCGATTGCCTTTTCGGTAACGTAGTGGTTCGCAATGTCACGGCGAACTTCTGGTGTTTCAAATTGCTTCAGTACTTCTGGGTTGTTCACATACTGGCGCTTGTGAACTTCTACGTGTTCGTCAATTTCAGCGTCGGTTGCGGTAATGTTTTCAGCTTTGGTAAGTTCATTAAGAACAAGACCGGCTTGAGTACGGCGAGTTGCAGCAGGCTTGACTTCCTTTTCGCGCCAGTCATCTTCGTCTTTAAAGTTGTTTGCTTCAAGGTACGTGTGGAGATCGAGACCACGGTACATAAGGTTTTGAGCGAAGTCTTGCTCAATTGAACGCATTTGGTCAGCTACGAGCACCTCAGGTGCTGGAACGGTGCTCTTTTCAATCAGCTCTTCAATAAGATCGTCTTTAAGTTTATTAGCTGCTTCGTTTTCTTTTTGAGTCGTAATTTCACGTTTGATGTCTTCTTTAAGTTCATCAAGCGTTTCAAAAGTGCCGGCTTTTTTAGCGAGTTCGTCGCCCGCTTCAGGAAGGACCAGCTCAATTACCTTCTTTAGAGTAGTTGTGAAGACAACTTCTTGGCCTGCAAGGTCTTTGGCGTGGTAATCGTCAGGGAATGTGAGGGTTAGATCAAATGTCTCACCTGCTTTATGACCAACAATACCCTCTTCAAATCCAGGAATAAATTGGTTTGAACCAAGTTTTAAGGTGTAGTCAGTACCAGTACCGCCATCGAATGGAACATCGTCTTTCTTGCCAACAAAGTCGATTACCGTTTCATCACCATCTTTTGCGGCACGTTCAACATCTTTCTTTTCAGCGAAGCCTTGGCGCATGCGCTCAATCACGTCGGTTACTTCTTCATCGGTTACTGATACTTTTTCAGCTTTCTTCGTAAGCTTCTTGTAGTCACCAAGGGTTACTGGAGGTAGCACTTCAACCTCAGCGACGAACTCAAGGAGTTCACTAGGAACATATTTCTTTACATCAACAGCTGGACGGTCGAGTGCTTGAATTTTTTCAGATAAGAAAGCTTCGGCAATTGCCTTACTAATAGCATCGTCAAGAAGTTGTTCTTGAAGTGCTTGTGGGTTTACGTGCTTTGCAGCGACGCTTGCAGGTACTTTGCCTTCACGAAAGCCAGGAACTTTAACAGTTTTACTTAGCTTCGTTACAGCAACTTGCTCAGCGTCAGAAAGTTCTTTTGCATCAAGCGTAATAGTTACTTCAACTTTGGTCTCGGATAGGTTTTTTACAGTCGTCTTCATATTACTTTCTAGTATAACAGAGGTGAAAGTAACTGACAAATCCGACGACTAGCCTTGGAGCTTTTCGGCGATTTGTTCAACCGTAAGCTTCGCCTCGGTTTCAGACTCAACATTCTTCAGTGAGTACTCACCCGTCTCGACGTCTTGAGGACCTACAAATAAGAGGTATGGGATATTCTTTTTTACCGCTGTCTTAATTTGCTTATCGAGTTTTCGTCCCGTAATATCGATTTCTACATTAAAGCCGGCATGGCGCAGCTGGGCAGCTACCTTAAGTGCGCCGTCAAGTGCCTCATTAATAACAACGACATAAACATCAGTTTTCGACGCATTGGCAGGAAGCAGCCCGTGAACGTCTAGGAAGTTTTCAATCATGGTGTTACCTGGAGCCATACCAACAGCGCTAATAGGCTCGGCTCCAAAAAGGCCAACGAGACCATCGTAGCGACCACCCCCAAAGAGCGAACGGTTATTATCTGGATGAGTATCAAATACTTCAAAGACGGTACCGGTATAGTAATCGAGGCCGCGCATCAGAGTTGCATCAAAGACTGCGCCGTCAACGCCTGCTGATTTAAGTCCATCGAAGACCGCCTTGATCTCATCAAGTGCTGACGCGTGTTGCAGCCCTTCAGGAAGCGATGCAATATCTTTTGCGTCAAGAATTTGCTTTATCTTTGTCAAATCTTCGGTTTGGGTGTCACCTAAAATAAGGAGCGCTTGTTCGTCAAAGTCTTGCTCGGTAATTTTTCCGCGACGGTCGAAGAGCTTTGTCATCTGCTGAGCAGCAGTAATATCGAGGCCAAGATACTCAGCCATCATATAGTGAATGAATTTACGATTATTAACACGAATAATATAATCACCAGCTTGGGCGCCAAATTCTTTCAAGATAGAATCCGCGATAGTAATAATTTCGACATCTGCTGAAATTGCATCGACGCCAAATACATCGACGTTAAGCTGCCAAAACTCACGCTCACGGCCACGTTGTGGGCGCTCGTATCGCATAAAGTTAGCAATCGAGAAGAGCCGTGCTGGGTATGCTAATTCCTGACGACGCGCGGCAACCATACGGCTGATTGATGGAGTCATCTCTGGGCGAATTGCAACAGTGCGACCGCCACGGTCAGTGAAGGTGTACGTTTGTTCATTTACGAGTTCTTGGCCACTTTTTGCCGCGTAAATCTCCAGGTTTTCAAGAATTGGCGCACCGTATTCTTCATAGCCGAAACGCTCAACAACCCGCTTCCAGGTTTCAAAAATATAATTTTGTACTCGCTTATCTTCAGGATAGTAGTCGCGCGTGCCTTTATACGGCTGTGATGATAGTGCTGTCATATGTCCCTATTCTCGCATGGTTAAGGGGTACAAACAAGTAATTAAGATGAAAAATACTACGAAGCAGCTTCAGTTGAAGACGGCGTTCGTAGATTTCGAGGCCACTCCGAGGCCATGACGTGCAGCACGGTTGCTGCTAAAAGTCGTGGATTCGACCTATTTTGCATATCTTGATTGATTTCAAGATCCCTCTGTTCTATCTCAGCTCTCGTTGGAATATGGGTGAGGGGTAAGTCAATATATAAGTGGTGCGGCGGCGGCACCGACGGGCCAACTGATGGATATATATCTAAAAGAGATGCTAAATGTTCAAGCCGGCTATCGTCCACTGGGAAAAGGTTGACTCTTAATTTCTTTGGGATAGTGACAACCCGATCTTCAGATATTGGCTGTTTGATTCCGGCTAGCCGAATTGTCGCATTTCCAATCACTAATGGTTCACGGCCAATTTCTTTCAAAGCTTCCCGAACCAGCTTGTCTTGCTCTCGATACTCGCCTCTTGAATATTCGACACTATCAACCAGCACCTGCTTTGTTGAATGAAGTATAAAATCGGGCCCAATAGATGGACCCGCGTGTTTTTCAATTAATTCTTTAAGTAGTTGACTCGGCCGGAAAGACTGGCGCAAGACGTGCACCCTGCCCGCACTAGTTCGACCGAATAGCTCTGTCATAGTACTAGTATGACACGCGTAAATTAGGGGGTCAATATATTCCTTCGAACCCACTCATACATGACAATACCCGCAGCCACACCCACATTGACCGAGCGTGTCGAACCGAACTGCTCAATATGAATAATTTCTTCAGATACCTTTTGTAATTGTTCGCTGACCCCATCTTTTTCTGACCCGAACACCAAGACACTCTTAGCGGGCAGCTCCGCCTGTGTGAGTGGTACTGCGCCTGGAATAATGTCAATCGCTAAAATATGCCGCCCAGCCTGCTCCATAGCAGCCGCAAAAACCTCTACGGACGCGTGATACTCAATATTCATATATACATCAGTTACCATCGCTCCCCGCTTGTTCCACTGGCGGCGCCCAATAATATGTACTTTATTAACATTAAGTGCATTGGCAGTGCGGATAATCGTGCCCATATTAAAGTCACGACTCACATTTTCGACAGCAATCTCTAACGGTAGACGCAGCGCGTCGAGGTCATTTTTAATTGCTTCAACCTTCCAGTAACGGTATTTATCGAGTACATTACGCGAATCACCATTCTTTAAAAGTTCGCGGTCATATTTGTCATCATTGGGCCAAGGTTCTGGGTGGGGTGGATAGCCTGTTTGGTTCATAGTTATAGTGTAGTGGAAAACCTTATAAAAAAATAATTGCCAGTGTTTTATACATAGTGGTATACTTCAGAAAACGCTTATGCAAACATTACGAAATAGTCGAGCCTTCACTATCGTCGAACTACTCGTTGTAGTAGTTGTAATTGCAATTCTCGCCTCTATCATTATTGTCTCTTACAATGGTGTCCAAAAAAGTGCCATTTCGGCTTCGGTTCAAAGTGACCTACGCTCAGCTGCTACTGCGATCGCAGTAGAAATTAATCGAAGTAATTCAGCTTCCGTTACAGGTTTCCCGAGCACAGTCAAAACCAGCCCTAAAGTAGGCCTCAGTCTTGCTACACCTGCAAGTGGATCTTCATACTGTATTAATGGCGCCTATGCTGGCTCTCCCTCGGTTAAGTATTACTTTGACAGTGTCGCTGGATTAAAGGAAGGAAATTGTCCTGGGGCGCATATTGTTGGTACGGTTATCGGTGACGGTAATGCAGACCCAAGTGGTACCGGTGAACAACCCGGCTACACTCCTCCAGTAATCCCTCAACCCGTAGTTCTCGTATCAGACAACTTCAACCGATCAAACTCGACTAATAATATTGGATCGGCGCAAACAGGACAAGCATGGACAAGCTTAAATGGAACATGGGGCATCTCAAGTAATCAAGCGTACGCTTCAACAAATGGCGATGGTAATCTTGTCGCCATCGCAGCTACCGAACCCGCTACCGAGGTTTCTGCACGTTTCTCTGGTATGGTCAATGGTCACTACCCAGGCTTGATTGCTCGAGCTGAAAATACTACAAAATTCTACGTAGTAGAGGTAAGTGGCGAGAATGGACATCTATGGCTTTATGGGTCGGCTAACGATCCTTTAGGAGAGAGTAGCAACGGAACTGTAGCAAATGGCGACTTAGTAACCTTAAGAACTGAAACCCTATCTGGCGCCACACGCGTAACCGTCCTCCGAAACGGTACTCAACTATTCCAATACACCGACTCGGCTTCTGATCGACCAGCTGGAAATTATTATGGTCTACGCAATGGTGTAGTATCTGGTACACCTGGGTCACTTCGGTTTGATGACTTCGAATTAAAAACATTCGTAAATTAATATAAAAAATCAGGTACTATAGTTACCTGATTTTAATCATCTCATTGGTGCGGATAAGAGGACTTGAACCTCCATGTCATTGCTGACACTAGCACCTGAAGCTAGCGCGTCTACCAATTTCGCCATATCCGCGTATGCGCCTCGGCTCGACCGAAGCTTACAATGTGAAATTATAGCACACTTGCACTGTCGTAGCTTGAGCGGAGAGACGCTACAAGCGTACGGAGCTCGCCTGGCTGCTTGACACCTGGGTTGAGTGTTCCGAATGGGTCGAAGATAGCTCGAACTTGCTCGTAAAGCTTAGCATGATCTTCGTCGAGTACCGCCCACGCAGCATTCGCTTTTACACGGCCTTCTGCTCCGTCTGCCGTAAAGGCGCCGCCACAACGATCGATTAATACTGCATAGTCGGTAAGGAGCTTAAAGAGCTTCTGTTTGTCGCTCACTGAGTCAAGTTTCAAAAGCGGATAGACCGTATAAGTACAGGTCAGTACATTAAACTCGGTAGGGAGCTCGATATGGTGCTTTGCGGCCAGTTCTTTAAGGGCCGTCTCGAATTCTTCGCAGCGATTGCTTGGAACTGAAGCGCCATTAATGATCGGAATAGCCACCGCACCGTCGTTAGCACCGAGTTGAAGGATTTGGCTGATGACGGTAATTGAACGGAAATCTTCGGGTTCACGGTTCGTCGAATCAACGAAGCCAACCTTTTCTTTCGAAAGGAGTTTGTGAAGCTTTTTAAGCTTTTTCTGCTGATGACGTTCGTTAAAGTCGTTAAATCGAACGTACGTAACAGCACCGAGCTGCTCAACCGCACCAACAATTGGGAACTGCGAACCATTAGCCGCCGCCCGACGAAGTAGTTCACCGTCGATAACCGTAAGCTCGGCTGGCTGCAATTCAACGATTTGCTCACTCAGGTCGCGCGCCGCATGCACCGAGTCGGTGGTAATGACGGCGTGAATTTCATTTAAAGACAGAAAGTCGGCTTTAAGAACAGCTTCTGAAATAATGCCGAGGGTCCCTTGGCTGCCGATAAAGAGAGGTGTAAGGTCAAACGAACCATCTTTTTCCTTGACCTCGGCGATGCGCTTATATCCAGTATTGTCACGTACTGTATCGGCGGCAATTTTTTTAATAAGTTCTTCATTATCCTCAAGAAGGCCTTCGAGTTTGCGGTAAATTTCACCTTCAAACGTTTGAAGCCCGAGCTTTTTACTAATATCACGCTTGCTCATACGGCCCGTTTCAATAACGTCACCATTAGCAAGCACGACTTCGAGGCGCTTAATGGAATCCGAAACACTGCCATTTACGCCAAGGCTGTCGTTAGCAATCGCCGCGCCAACTGAAATACGGCGCATGCCACGATGAAACGCACCAGGAACCGTCAGGCCCTGCCAACGAAGCGCTTCTTCTACTTGAGACAGAGACACGCCAGGTTGGACGTGAATAAGTTTGTCTTTTACTGCAACTTCGATAATTGTATTGAGCTGTTTTGAGGTGTCAATAATAATACCCTTACCGATTGAAGCTCCGGTAGCGTCACCACCAAAGCCGCGGACGGTCATACCGACCTTATGGCCTTTTTCGGCAAGCTGCCAGGTAAAACGAGCGATCTTACGAATGTCGTTTGTAACCCGAGGAAAGGCAATGATTTCTGGATCGATAGTTAATACGCTTCCGTCGGTTGCGTACAGTTTTCGAAGCGACTTAGCACTTGTTACCTCACCGAGAAGGTGCTGATTCAAATACACGGCAATCTTATTCATTTCCCCTCATCCTTTTTCTGCTTGCTTATATAATAGCACAAGCGGGACTGAGTTTAAGGATAATTTGGCATAAATTAAGGGGTGATTTTTGCTACAATCTCTGCTATAATTCTTTAAGTTCTAGCTACATGCGGATGTGGTGGAATTGGTAGACACGCTAGCCTTAGGAGCTAGTGCCGCAAGGCGTGAAGGTTCAAGTCCTTTCATCCGCACCAAATTGAATGTAAAACGACCCGTCTCAGGGCCGTTTTTTATTGACGTAATAAAGAAAAGAGAACGCCTAGACGTTCTCTTTTCGGTAAAAGCTTAGCACCGCATCTCCGTATCTACGATTGTCCACCACAACAACTCCTAAATCGGTGGGAACCTCACCTCTACCTAGATACGATAATACCATAAGCCCATTGGGTTTCAATAGCCTAATTAATTTCATCGCTGTGGATAACTGCGGATCGTGAAATGGAGGGTCTGCAAAGATGATGTCAAACCTCTGTTCAGTTGTCTCTAGCCAGCTTGCAACCGGCGCTTTAATTAATTTCACATTTTTTTCTAAGCCAAGTGTCTTGAAGTTATTTGTTATGACGTTTTGCGCTACACGATCACGTTCAATAAATGTCGCATGCTTAGCACCCCGACTAATCGATTCGAGCCCAAGCGAACCGCTGCCAGCAAATGCATCCAGTACTTCAGCTCCTTCAATCTCCGAACCGATAATGTTAAATAAAGAACTGCGAATCCGCTCGCTCATTGGATGAGTTCTATTCGTTCCCGAACCTTCAAGAATTCGTCCACCGAATTGGCCTGAGATAAGACGAATGTTCATTATTTGACAATACCCTTTGTTGCTGCGTACCAAGCTAAACAGACATTTTTCATAATAAGTGGCGCAAGGTCATTACGAGTGACGCGAGCAAGATATGCCGACCAACCCGTTTTCATAAACTCTTGATAGGTGCCGAGATCATCGGCGGCCTTAACCGACTCAAGGAAGTAGGGTACATAGCCTTCCTTTTCAATCCGTTCAAAATCTTTATCACTAAGACCAATGTCTTTAAATGAACCGACTGCCATCGAGCTTGACACTCCCCACTCGTACATAAAGTGCGCCGTAAAGACCCCACGAGCACCCCAATACTGCCAGTTTTTAGAGAGCGTATCACGGTGGCTGTGGCCAGTAATCATAATTTTATCTTTTGTCGTCTTTCGTTCGGTATGGGGTTTGCCCCACAATTCTTCAATCTTTTCAGCAAATGGAAAGTGGTGAGCCGGCGTTAAGCCGTCAACAATAGCATGAGCTAACCAAGCCGCCTCAAAACCAGCCCGTACTTCATCTTCCTTCTGGATCGCTTCGTGAAGGTTATACATATGATCGGTGATAAGGCCAATTAACGGGTCATCTCGTCCCGCTTCAGGGTTAATGTAGTGCCAGGGCTCATCTTGAGACGGGCTTTTACTTTTAATACCATCTGGGCCATTTTTCCCTTCAAAATGAAGGATTGTCTTAATAGATGGGAAAAACATCGAGTGACCGATACGATGAACCAGATGACGTTTAGCAACGCGGTCAATGCGCTGGTGAGCGCCCATAACGTTACCTGACTGGTGATGAAATGTTGTTCCTGAATACATAGTGTTTTAGTTTAAAGTGGTCAACCGTTGATAGGTTTCAACTTGGCGTGCTAACTCTGTATAGTGTAGCAGATTTTCCTTTGAAGCAACGAACCGTTTGGCTGCCGCTTGAGCCCTGGCGATAAGTTTCGTGTCTCCAAGCGTCGCAACCTGTAAATTAAGCGATCCGTGCTGGGCTCGTCCATAAATCTCACCCGGGCCTCGGAGTTTAAGATCAACTTCCGCTAGATAAAACCCGTCGTTGCTTTTTTCGATTTCTTTTAAGCGTTGTGAGGGCTTTTTCGAATCGCTTGGCACAATATAACAATAGCTTTGGTGCTCACTTCGCCCCACCCTTCCACGAAGCTGGTGGAGCTGAGCTAGTCCAAAACGATCACCATCTTCAATCAGCATAATTGTTGCATTCGGCACATCTACACCCACCTCAACAACTGTTGTACTGACCAAGATATCTATCGTACCCGCTGAAAATTCTTTCATCACTGCATCTTTTTCATCAGGCGCGAGCTTACCGTGAAGTAAGCCAATTTTACGATGTTTGAAGACAGAGTTTTGCAATCGTTTATATTCTGCTTGAACGCTCTTTAGGTCATTCGAGGGGTTGCTATCGATGAGATTACATATCACATACGCCTGGCGGCCTTGTTGCACCTGCTCGTCAATAAGTTCGTATAACTGCGCGCGGCTATTTGGTGACCAAATTTTAGTAATAATATCTTTTCGATTGGCTGGCTTTTCGTTAAGAATGGAGATGTCGAGCTCGCCATACACCGTCAAAGCCAAGCTTCGCGGAATAGGCGTCGCAGTCATAGCGAGTAGGTGTGGCATCTTTGCAGACTTCTTTAATAGCTCTTGACGCTGAGCGACGCCAAAACGGTGCTGTTCATCAATAACCACAAACCCGAGCTTATGAAATGTAACTGTCGATTGGATAAGCGCATGCGTACCAACAACCACATCAACATCACCGTCGTGGATCGCTTTATAGAGTGCTTGCCGTGCCTTACCTTTCACACTTCCCGTAAGCAACCCAACCTTTACGCCAAAGGGTTCAAGTAAGCGACTGAGCGTTTCAGCATGTTGACTAGCCAAGATTTCAGTTGGCGCCATTACTGCCGTTTGATAGCCCTCATGCGCCGCTTGACGCGCCGCTATACCGGCAACGACTGTTTTACCCGCACCAACATCTCCTTGTAAAAGACGGTTCATTGGCACAGAGTTTTCAAAATCTTTAAAAATATCCCAGGCAGCGATTCGCTGAGCGTTTGTCAGCGCAAAGGGCAACCCGGCTACAAATTCTTTCACAACCTGTTGATTAAACGGAATATGCCAACCTTCAAGCTTAGCGTTTTCCTGCTTATTTAATTGACTTGCAAGGAGAAGCTGGAATAACTCTTCAAACGCGAGCCGCTCACGCGCTGCGTCGGCTTGTTCATGTGTCTCGGGGAAATGCATGCCAGCAATAGCATCACTGCGACTGAGTAATTTCTCGTCTTTCACTACGCTCGCTGGTAATGTTTCGGGGAGCATCGTCACGAGCGGACGAAGTTCGGCTAATATTTTACGTACAAGTGCCGTTTTCAAACCCGATATAGAGCGATAGATAGGTACTACTTTATCGGCCTCAACCGGAAGATCACTTCCCTTTTCAGCACTTGGGTTCGTCAACTGATAGCGATTGTAGCTGTATTCGAATTCACCTGAAAAGAAATACTCAGCACCACCCGCTAACTGAGCGGAACGGTACGGCTGGTTAAACCATACGGCTTGGATTTTACCGGAATCATCAACCAAGGTAGCAGTAGTCACTTTCATGCCACGGCGCACTGGTCGAGTCTCAACTTTTTCACAGCGAGCTTTAACTGTTACTTTGCCAGGTTTAATGTCAGCGATACGTGTTACATGCGAATAATCTTCATACGCTCGTGGTAAAAAGGTAATTAAGTCGCCCACAGAAAAAAGACCTGCCGCCCCAAATTGTTCAGCAGTTTTCTCACCCACTCCTTTTATTTTTTCGAGTGACGTCGAAAGATTCATACTATTATTTTAGCGTACAAATACAACTTGCACATTGAAAATGAGTGATATAATGGGAACAGTAAATTGCTTATGAGAATTGAGTTAAGGTGAGTAACAAAAAACCAGACCGCAAGATTAGTTTGTATTCGAATTTGTCGCAAAAGCGCAAAGTTAAGAAGGACGCAGAGGCACGACGTCGTGCTGAGTATCTTGCCACCCTTCCTAAGCACCCGGTAAAGCGATTTATTTACCGTATGCACCCAAAACGCCTATGGGCATACTGGTTTAGTAAGCGGGGTGGTATTATGGCGCTCAAAATTACCGGTGTCGCAGTTCTTTTGCTCGCACTCTTTGTAGGTGGATTATTCGCGTACTTCCGTAAAGACCTTGACCAAATTCGTCCAGGCGAAATCGATAAGCGCGTTCAGAGTACTGTTACTAAATACCTCGATCGTAATGGCGAACTGCTCTGGGAAGACAAGGGTGACGGCGACTATAAGTTGGTTGTTAAAAGCGAAAACCTTAATGAAAACCTAAAAAAGGCAACCGTAGCTATTGAGGACCGCGACTTCTTTAGTCACAGCGGTGTAAGTCTTACTGGTACCACTCGTGCTGCCATTAATAACTTCACCGGTGGTGACGTACAGGGTGGTTCAACCTTGACCCAACAGCTCGTCAAACAAGTATTCTTCGCCGATGAAGCGGGTGATCGTGGCTTCGGTGGTATCCCTCGTAAGATTAAAGAGCTCATTCTCGCTATTGAAATTGAGCGCATGTACGACAAAGATCAAATTCTAACACTGTACCTTAACGAATCGCCATACGGTGGTCGCCGCAATGGTGCCGAGTCAGGTGCTCAAACCTACTTTGGTAAGTCAGCAAAAGACCTTTCTCTTGCTGAAGCAGCCCTTCTTGCAGCGATTCCTAACAATCCTAGTCTTTACGACCCCTATAACGTAGGTGGTCACGAAGCCCTTATTGCTCGCCAGCACAAAGTTCTGACGTCAATGAAAGAGGTTGGGTATATTAATCAGCAGGAGTATGACGAGGCAGTCAAAGTACCTATCCTTGATAGTCTGCAGCCTCAAGTGAACCAATATGAAAACATTAAGGCACCTCATTTCGTACTGATGGTTCGCTCAGAGCTTGAGCAAGAGCTTGGCAAGGCGACCGTTGGCCGAGGCGGTCTCACTGTTAAAACAAGCCTTGACCTTCGCATCCAGACTGAACTTGAAAAATCGATGGCAAGCATGTTTGATTCTTACGTACCAGCCGACGCCGGCTTCAGTAACGGTGCTGCGACAGTCGAAGATACCCAAACCGGACAAATTGTTGCCATGGTGGGTAGTCGCGACTTTAACTATGAAGGCTTTGGTCAAGACAATGCCGCAACCGCTTACATTCAACCAGGTTCAACCATCAAGAGCCTTGTCTACGCACAGCTATTCCAACAAAAACCAGAAGGCCAACAAAACTACGGAAGTGGTAGTATCCTTGTTGACGAACCTATCGACTCAATCTACGGCGCAAAGCTCCAAAACGCCGACCGTACGTACCGTGGCTCTGTTTCTATCCGTACAAGCCTCGCCACTTCTCGTAACGTCCCTGCAGTAAAGGCTATGTACATTGCGGGTGTAGAAGATACGCTTAAAGAAGTTCACTCAATGGGTGCAACGAGCTACTGTACCGTTGGTGCCGATAAGCAAGCCGGCCTTGCGTCAGCCATTGGTGGATGTGGCGTGAAACAGATCGACCTCGTGAACGCTTACGCCTCACTTGCACGCATGGGTGTATACAAAGATCAAGCAAGCGTTCTTGAAGTTAAGAACAGCGCCGGTGAAGTGCTTAAGAAATGGGCAGATAGCGAAGGCAAACAAATCATCGACCAACAATCTGCTTACATTGTCGCCGACATTCTGAGCGATTCCGCAGCTAGCGCTTCTCTCGGTAATTTCGCTGCTAAAAACATTCCAGGCGTGAAGACTGCAACTAAGACCGGTACATCTGACAAGGGTGGAAACGCGAAAGACCTTTGGATGATGAGTTACAGTCCAGTACTAACTATGGGTGTTTGGCTCGGTAACCCGGATACCACCATTCTTAAGAAGGGTACTTCGTCACTCGGTAGTCCAATTGTCGCAAGTACCATGAAAGCCGCTCACGACATTTACGCTGGTGATGGTAAATATACCGCTAACCAATGGTTCACACAGCCAAATGGTATCCAACGCGTTGGTAAAGAAGTATATCCATCATGGTGGAGCAAGACACAAGGCCAAGCTAACTTCAAACTTACATTCGACAAAGTATCTCGTAAGAAAGCGAACTCTTGTACCCCAGAAGGCGCTAAGACCGTCCTAGATGTCCTCAAGACTACCGATCCGGTAACGAAGAAGGATTCGTACGCAAACGTTCCTGAAGGCTACAACGCGAATGAAGAGGATGATCGCCACAAGTGTGACGACGCCCGACCAAACATTACAGGCGTTAACGTAAACGGCAATAGTGTAACCTTTACTGTTACTAAAGGGACCTTCGACCTAGACCCGTCAGCTGTCAATGTGACCGTAAATGGCACTTCCGTTACCGTAACCCCTCAAGGCGGTAACCAGTACCGTGCTACGTATAATGGTCCAGATAACCCCCAAGGTAAGTTCAATATCACGGTAACCGACCAGGGCTTCTATACCGCATCAGCGTCAGGCTAATCTCGTTAGTAAAAATAAATAGCACCCAGCTGGGTGCTATTTTCATATATACAAATTTACTTGTTCGCTAGTTCTACGAGATTGTCTTCTGCGCTGCGAGGCCGACGGTTGGTGCGACGGTTTTGATTGGTTTGATTAGGTGCCGACTTCTTACTTTTAGGAGGCGTCGCTTTTTGGGGTGTAGCTGGCTTTTCGACCTTTTGCACTACCGGTGCGGTGCCCTTAACCTTCGGTTGGTTTTTCTTACCGATTGGGGTTTGAGTCTTATGTTTCGGCTGAGATTGGGTAAGCTTAGCGAACATCATCTTACCCGCAGCGGTCTGTAAGCTTCTAATAAATTCTACTTCGACAATACTGCCGATTTGTTTGTACGCATGCTCAACTACGACCATGGTTCCGTCTTCAAGGTGACCAACCGCTTGGTGCTGATCATTACCTTTTTGGGTTAATTCGATCAATCCACGCTCACCAGGAAGGTACGCCATGCGGAGTGACTTGGCTAGTTCATTTACGTTAAGAACTTCAATCCCCTCTACTACCGCAACTTTGTTGAGGTTGTAATCAATCGTACACAGTGCGCCACTATGCTTCTTTGCAAGCGTCAGAAGGCGGTTGTCGACCCCTTCGTCGGCTTTTACGCCATCAGGAAAGATAACTGTCTTAATTAATGGGATTGATTGAAGCTGGTTGATAATATCAAGTCCATGACGTGCACGGGTACGCTTTTCAGAATCAGCATTATCAGCTAGAAATTGAAGTTCACCTACAACGCTTCGTGGGATATAAAGCGGACGGGTTAAAAAGCCGGATTCAGCAATTGCAATAATGCGCCCGTCAATAAGCACTGACGTATCGACAAAAACAGGTGCCAGCGCAGTTTTACGATCTTTTTTAAGTAGGTGCACCGATAGGTACGTTGTTTCTGCTGCAATGACGAGCAGAACAATAATGATTAGATTTTCCATATTCTCCTTATTGCCGGAGGTAGTCGATGAGTGCAGCGCGCACGTCACCTACCGGCGTGATAAATTCATTTTTTTGTAGCTGCTTAGGAGCGACTGCTCGTTTAAAACCGAGCTTTTTCGCTTCTGCGATACGCTTCTCCATACCAATGACCGAACGAATCTCTCCGCCAAGCCCCACCTCGCCAAACACAACCGTTTCGTCATCGATACGTTTACCAGCTGCAGCACTGGCGATAGCCATACAAATCGCGAGGTCAGCCGCCTGGTCTACAAGTTTCAACCCGCCAACGACATTTATGTAAATGTCTTTGTCTGATAAATTCAATTTTGTGCGTCGTTCGAGCACAGCAATGAGTAGGTTGAGACGGTTTAAATCAAACCCGCTTGCAGTACGCTTAGGATACCCGAAACTAGTTGGATTAACAAGGGCTTGGATTTCGACGAGTAGCGGCCTTGTCCCTTCAAGTGTCGCTAATACAACCGAACCGTCCGCCGATTGACGCTCAGCAAGCAGTGCAGCTGATGGATTTTCAACGACACGCAGACCTTGCTCGTACATCTCAAAGATCGCCGCCTCACTCGTAGAACCAAAGCGGTTTTTTGCCGCACGCACCACTTTAAATCCACCATAACGGTCACCCTCAAATTGAAGCACCACGTCAACTAAGTGTTCGAGTACCTTAGGGCCAGCAATACTTCCTTCTTTCGTAACATGACCAACTAAAATAACGGCCGAGCCGGCAGATTTAGCAGCTCTAATCAGTACGTTACTACTATTGGTAATTTGGCTCACCGTCCCAGGTGCGCTTGTCATCTCGTCAACTGACATAGTTTGAATTGAGTCAACAATCACCAATGAATAGCTTCCGTCTGCGATAGTAGCGGCGATGTCATTAGCGCTGGTTGATGCCGCAAAATCAAGCTTTTCTGAATTATTAGCACCAAGCCGTGATGCTCGCAGCGCAACTTGATGTGCGGACTCTTCACCGCTGATATAAAGTACCGACTCGCCCTTTGCTACGTTAGCTGCAAGTTGCAAAAGTAAGGTACTCTTACCAATACCCGGCTGACCCGCCAAAAGTGTGACAGACCCCGGAACCATACCACCGCCAAGTACAACATCAAGATCATCAATCCCGCTCGTAATGCGAGCAGCGCCTTTGTCTGCTTTAGCAGACTTAATCGGCTGGACGGCTAGTTTTTTACCACTCTGACCGGCTTTAGCTACTGACGATTGAGCAGTCGAAACCGCCTCTTGCTCAACAAGAGTATTCCATTCCCCACAATTCTCACATCGTCCCATCCACTTGCTGTAAGATGTGCCGCATTGCTGGCATATAAACTGCGTCTTTAACTTCGCCATATCTCTTTTAAGTATACCATTCGCTATACCGACGGCGCTTCATCAATTTGATTGAAGCTGTCGATACTCTTATTTAGAATTTCTATTTGTTTTGCGATATCTTCATACTCTGCATAGTAAGCGTTGTAGGTGTTGATATCGGTATTAATTGATTGCCGAGCAGATTCAAGCGTGTTTGACCGTGCAATAAGACTGGCGCGTTCATTATAAAACTGATTCATTGTTGTAAATCCACCGTTATCGGCACGGTTATTAAACGAGTCAACATCAGCACTATACTGATTCACGGCTGCTTCGTACTCTTTCATGCGAGTTTGAATTGAAGATGATAACGACTCGAGTTTCGCATAAAGGTCATCGGCACGCGTATACAGTGTTTTATACAAATCATTATATTGGCCGTGCAGCTTTAATACCGTCGCCCGATCAAAGAACTGCGCATAGTATGATTCGAGGGGCTCACCGAGAGACGCAATTTCTGTTCCTAAAATTGAGTGAAGCTCGTTGATATACTCCCCGGGCTCAGTCCGTTGATAATACGCCATCCTCTTAGTGAGCTCATCATCGTTCAATTTTTCGTATGCTGCTTCAAGTTCTATTTTTAACTTTTCTTGGTCTTCTTTACTGGTACGAAACCATGCCGCGTGCAGCATTTCATGTGCGGCAGTTACTTCTTCCATACCAGCAAGTTGCTCGTTTGTTAGATCGTAAATATAAATTTGGTCGGTTGCAGTGTAACAACCCAAGATTGGATTTCCTGCCTCTTGTCGTGGACATTTTTTATTAAAATCATCCTGCTTTTCTAGAGAGGGTTTTGTTGCATAGAAAATGAATTTACCTTTATCGGTAAAGTTAACGTTTTTCTCAATCGAAGCAACTGCCGAAGACGGCTCGAACGACCATACCGTAAGTCGATCGAGCACCGCTTGACGGTTCAAGAACAGAGCCGACGCAATCGCAAGCAGTAGTCCACTTAGAATGAACGCTACGATTGAGCCGGTTCGGTTAGTTCTCGTGTTCGACATTTAGGTGAATTTTTCCTTTTTGGGCGGTCGCCTTCAGCACTGTTCCTTTTTCGTATTCGCCGCTTAAGATGCCGTCGGCAATTTCATGCTCGAGTAAATCCTGCATCGCTCGGCGTAGTGGACGAGCGCCATACTTTTCATCGTATCCCTCATTTATAATAAGGCGTTTTGCAGAGCTTGCAACGACAAGGTGGATCCCCTTTCGTACCAAACGTTCTTGCAGTTCATCGAGTAGAGTGTAGAAAATCTTACTGACTTGCTTACGCGTCAGTGCCCGGAAGGTTACAATTGCGTCAAAACGGTTAATGAGCTCTGGGCGCATCATCCGCTGGAGCGCCTGCATAGCAGCTGCTGCGTTTTCGGCGTGCGCCTCCTCAAGCTGCTTTTCGTCTTTTCGCGTAATAGCCTTAAACCCAAGACTTGATTCTTTTTGCATTTGTTCAGCGCCAAGGTTACTTGTAAGAATGATGATTGTGTTGGTGAAGTCAACCGAACGACCCTTGGCGTCGGTAATTTTACCATCTTCAAGCAGTTGGAGGAGTAAGTTAAATACTTCGCTATTGGCCTTCTCTATTTCATCAAAGAGCACAACGCTATATGGCTGCCGACGGATCTTATCGGTCAGTTGACCACCGTCCTCATACCCAACATACCCAGCGGGTGCACCAAGTAATCGACTGGTGTTGTGACGCTCACTAAACTCACTCATGTCGATTTTGATGAGCGCATCGTCACTTCCAAAGACTTCGCGCGCTAGCACTCGAGCGAGCTCGGTCTTACCAACACCAGTTGGACCCATAAACACAAACGAACCAATTGGACGCTTATTGCTTGCTACTCCACTTCGGCTTCGACGGATTGCACGCGCCACCTTCTCGACCGCCTCTTCTTGACCAATCACGTATTTACCGAGGTGTTTCTCGAGCGTACGAAGCATTCGAGCTTCTGATTTTTGAACACGCTTCACAGGAATACCTGTCATTTGAGCAATTGCCTGGGCAATATCATCGTCGGTCAACTGAACCGGGGTCTTTTTCTCGTATTCTTCGCGAGATTCTTCAAGCTTTTCATTCAACTGGCTGATGCGTGTTTTATATAACGCAGCGCGTTCGTACTCTTCTGCCGCAACAGCTTCTTCCATTTTTTCATTGAGGTTTTTCAGCTGCTTAACATAATCACGCACCTTGCTTGGCTTGTGACCCGTCTTAACCCGTACCCGGGCAGCTGCTTCGTCAATAACGTCAATGGCCTTGTCGGGCATGAAACGTTCGCTTACATACCTATCTGCCATGTAGACAGCGTCTTCAATGACTTCGTCACTAATCGCAACACCGTGGTGCTTTTCGTAATATGGCTTTAAGCCCTTAAGAATGGCAATTGTGTCCTTTACTTTTGGCTCTGGCACAATAATAGACTGGAGGCGGCGTTCAAGGGCGGTGTCTTTTTCGATGTGCTTTCGGTATTCTTCAAGTGTCGTTGCACCGATAAGGCGCATTTCACCACGAGCAAGTGCAGGTTTAAGCATATTAGCGGCATCGAGGGCTCCTTCAGCTGCACCAGCGCCGACAAGCAAGTGAAGCTCGTCGATAAAGACAATGACGTTCTTTTGTTCTTGCAGCTCACTAACTACCTTCTTTAGGCGCTCTTCAAATTCACCACGATACTTCGTACCGGCAATCATACCCGCAAGATCGAGTTGGACAATACGCTTATCAAGTAGGTGCTCAGGAACATCTTCACTCGCGATGCGTTGCGCTAAACCTTCTACGATCGCCGTCTTACCAACACCAGGTTCACCAATCAGCACAGGGTTATTTTTTGTACGACGACTAAGAATAGTAACAAGCCGTTCTTCCTGTTCTTTGCGGCCGATAACTGGGTCAAGCTTGCCGGCTTTCGCTTTTGCCGTAAGGTCAACACCAAACACACCGAGCATGCCACGCTCGCGGGTTGGCTTGGTTGGGTTTTGCATTTCTTCTGTCATACCAGAATTACCGTCACTATTGCGATCAAGATAGTCTTCCAGTTCTGAAAGAATTTCTGGGATATCAACATTCATATCACGGAGTAGTACTGTCGCGCGGGCATTCTTTTGCGACAAGATACTATAGAGAATGTGCTCAGTACCAAGGTAATCTTGGCGAAATTCTTGAGCGACGTCCCAACTCATTTTTAATGTTAACTTAGCCGTCTCGCTTAGGCTTTTCGTCATAATACCAGCAGTAAAGTTACCGGTAATTGGTACAGCACTCAGCGCTGCCTGCGCTTTATCAAGCGTGACGCCAGCATCAGCAAGTATTTTTGCCCCTACAGAAGCACCTTGTGCCATAACACCTAAGAGTAGGTGCTCTGTACCTACGTATGAACTGCCGTAGCCTTGAGCAATAAGTGTTGCGTGATGAAGACTTGTCCGAGCGTTGTCGGTCAAGTGTGAAATGAATTCAGCAAAATCATCAGACATATATCTATTATCTATCCTCCAACGGGTGAAGCGCAAGAGACAATTTCTCTTACCTATCCATATACCTAGTATAGCAAAATTAGCACTCCATGCAATAGAGTGCTAATTTATATTTTTTCTTAGAAACTAGTTTGAAGTTTCTTCGGTTGCTTCTTCAACTGCGTTAAGAAGACTATCTTCAATGTTCTTCTTAGGCTTTTCGGCTGGCTTAGGAGCAGTTTCAGCGGTTGCTTGCTCGATATCGAGCTCGTACCCAGTAAGGCGGCTCGCCAAACGAACGTTTTGACCACCACGGCCAATTGCGATCGATTGTTGATCTTCGCTTACGAATACCTTCGCACGCTTGTCCGCTTCGTTAATCTCTACCTTTACAACTTCTGCTGGGCTGAGCGCGTTCTTTATAAATTGCTCAACATCCGTATCGTAGGTAACGATGTCGATTTTTTCTTGATCACCAATTTCGTTCATCACAGCCTGGACACGAGTACCATGACCACCAACAAACGTACCAACTGGATCAACACCCGGAACAGCGCTGAGAACTGCAAGCTTTGTACGGCGACCAGCTTCACGAGCAATTGCCTTAATCTCTACAGCACCGGTTTCAAGCTCTGGTACCTCTTGGCGGAAGAGATATTCCACAAAGGCTTCGTTACCACGACTCAAGATAAGCTGTGGGCCACGGTTTTCGCGTTCGATATCCTTAATAAATACCTTGATACGGCTTCCGACGTTATAGAACTCACCTTGAATTTGTTCGCTTTGAGGGATAATTCCGGCAGCCTTACCGATTTCAACACGAACGACACGTGGCTCGACACGCTGTACCGTACCAGTAACAACTGTACCAATCTTGTCTTCGTATTCAGCTAGGACAACCTCACGCTCTGCTTCACGGAGGCGTTGTAGCACAACCTGTTTAGCAGTTTGTGCGGCCACGCGGCCAAAGCTACTTACTTCGTGCTTTTCTTCGATAAGATCACCGAGTTCAGCGTCTGCTTTCACTTTGCGAGCATCTTCGAGGCTGATTTCGTGTGCATCGCTTCCTACTACTTCAACAACTTCACGCGCAACATAGACTGTTGCTGTTCCGTCAGCGGTATTAAGTTCTGCACGAACTTCTTGGTCGCGCTCCCCATTGTCGCGGCGCCAAGCAGCAGCGATAGCTTGCTCAATGACAGAAAGTACCGCCTCTTCGGGGAGGTTCTTCTCATCGGCAATAGTACGAACGGCAAGAGTGAGTTGCTTGAGATTTAGTTCATCCATTTTTATAATCCTTTCATCATTAATTGGGCTTTTCTAGTAAAAAATCCGACCTGCTGGCCGGAATGTACTGTCGTTATTATACCACGCAGTAAAGACGCACACAATATTTAGCGTTTATTCAACCTTGCGAATCATACTAGAGCTCGTCGCGTAGACGACGCCATTACGATCAACTGTAACGCCGCTTGGAGTATTAAACTGAGCCGCTGTACCCACACCTTCTGCCGCACCAGCCGACCCTGAGCCAGCCAACACAGTTACCGTACCTGTCGACGAGATGGTTTTTACCTGATTATTACCAGCATCTGCGACGTACACTACACCGAGTGCATTAACGGCAATACCCCGTGGGCTATTAAATCCGGTGCTCGCAATTGTTGTTACCGCCACTGAAGTCGATATTTTGCGAATGCGATTACTATTTCTATCGGTCACATACAGAACGCCGCTATTATCACGGGCTATACCAAATGGATAATTGAACTGTGCAGAAGCGCCGGTAGCATCTGTCGTCCCAGAAGTGCTTGATCCAGCAATAGTACTTACAATACCCGAGGTAGTAATTTTACGAATACGGTTATTGTTAGAGTCGGCGACATAGAGAACGCCGCTACTTTCGGCCACTAATCCGCACGGAGAGGAGAATCGAGCCGTCGTACCCTGTCCTTCAGCATACCCCGAAGATGTTCCACCCGCTAATGTCGTTACTACACCCTTTGGAGTAATCTTACGAATACGACTTGAGTTCGTGTCGCTTACATAAACAAATCCCTTACCATCAACCGCTATGCCACAAGGGCCATTAAACTGCGCAGCCGTACCTGTACCATCTGCGTTTCCCGCCACGCCAGAACCAGCAAAGGTACTCACAACGCCCTCTTTTGTGACGCTACGAATTCGATTGTTTAGTTTATCGGCTACGTAAATCGTACCCGTATCGTCGACTGCAATACTGCCGAGTTCTGTATTAAACTGAGCGGCAGTTCCCGTACCATTTGCAAACCCAGCCGACGTGCTGCCAACAAAGTTCTTGACGTTACCCGTATTAGCTACCGTCACGGGGCACGGACCATTTTGTACTTTAGTATTGCCGCTCACCTGATAGACAGGTTCGATAGCATTATCGTCTGAAGATACCATGACACAGTAAGCTTTGTCTGAAATTTTAATGTACTCGATATTGTTGCCCGCACTGGCTATAAGGCCTTTTCCTGAATTGACCGTGGCAGAATTCGCTGGATACGAACCGATCTTTTGCCGTTCTTTTTCGAGTTGCGAAGCCGCTTCTTGTACGTCAGACCGAAGTGTTTCACGTATCGCAGAGGTACGCACGTTGTTATATCCAACAATAGACAGGGTTGCCAAGATGGCAATAATCACGATTATTACGAGTAGCTCAACAATAGTAAAGCCAGAGTGCACATGATAAGAACGTTCGATGCGCTTCATAGTGTTTAAATTTTAACATAACCACTATTAATGCACTACTTTTATTCTTCTTATTGCACAAGTGTTTGACCAGGACAATTATTTAGGACACTTTTCATCGCATCATACTCTGCTTGAGTCACCCATAACGAGTACTTCAATTTAACAGCAATTTGTCGTGCTATGTACTCGCATCGAAAGGACTTATTTTTAGGGAGCCATGTTGCCGCATCACCATCGCTTTTCGCCTGATTCTCTGCCCCTGAAACTGCAATGAGCTCGAGCGGGTCGTTCGCTAGCTGTACTCTGCGCTCATCAGAAAGAAGCTGAGCGCCTTTTTGCCACGCATCGGACAATGCAATAACATGATCAATTTGCACTTCGCTACTTCTTTCTTTTGAAAACTCAATCTTTTCACCAGTATAAGGGTCGAGCAGGGTCCCGGAGATAATTTTACATGCACCGTCGAGCACCGTATTAGTCAAGTCACGATAGAGAATAATTTCGCGGGTCGTACAGCCGTTTACCTTCGCCCAGCCATCGCCAAACTGCGATCGTTCATAACCAGTCTTTGGTGCTCGCCCTTTTATTTCTAGCCTATTTAAGCCTTCGAGTGCATCGGAAAGCCCGGCCACCTGCTCGTTAGGCGCATTTTGATTCCATTGCTGCTCATGAACCGGTAAACTCTCTCGTATCATTGAGGGGAATGCACCACCTAAAAGAATCAGTCCGATTGTACTGAGGATAAAAACCACGACTGCGCGTCTTCTTCTCATAGCTCTACTATGCCAGCCAATCCTTAACTTTGCTACAATATAGATATGGAATCTGTATCTCGACTCGTCACTTTATTTGTACCAGAACATTATGATCTATCTATTACGCTTCACCGAACCGAGCGAACCTTTGAAGGGACTGTAACAATTCACGGAGCAGTTACTGAGGCTACTAAAGAAATTCGTCTTCATAGCAAAGACCTAATAATCTCTTCTGTCACTTTCGACGGCAAGGAAGCTACCTTTGCCGATGGACCAAATGACGAGCTCGTGATTAGCCACTCTGATATTGTCGAGGGTAAGCATGTTGTCGTTGTTGGCTTCACGGGCACTATTACCGATGACATGAACGGCATATACCCCTGCTACTTTGAGGTTGACGGTACAAAAGAAGAACTTTTAGCCACTCAATTTGAAAGCCACTACGCTCGTCGTGCGTTCCCGTGTATTGATGAACCAGAAGCAAAGGCTACGTTTGATGTCACACTAACTACCGAAAAAGACATTACCGTCCTCGGTAACATGCCGGTCGCTTCGCAAACGGAAGAAAACGATCAACTCATTACTCGTTTTGAAACAACTCCACGCATGAGTAGCTACTTAGTAGCATGGGTGGCCGGTGATTTGCAAAAGAAAACCGCACAATCAAAGAGTGGCGTCGAAGTTTCTATTTGGTCAACCAAAGCCCACGATGCATCTAACCTCGATTTTGCGCTTGGTATTGCAACGCGTACAATCGACTTCTTTAACGACTATTTTGGCGTTCCTTACCCGCTTCCAAAGTCGGACCACGTTGCACTTCCGGACTTTTCAGCCGGCGCGATGGAAAACTGGGGACTTATTACCTACCGTGAAATCGCCTTGTTAGTTGATCCAAAAACCACAACCCTTTCAACTAAGCATTACGTTGCAACGGTGATTGCCCATGAATTAAGCCACCAATGGTTTGGCAACCTTGTAACAATGAAGTGGTGGAACGATCTTTGGCTGAACGAAAGTTTTGCTGACATGATGGAATACGTTGCTATCGATACTCTCGAACCGTCTTGGAGTGTATGGCTCGACTTCGCCACCGCCGACGTTATTAGTGCGCTGCGTCGCGACAGCCTTGATGGCGTACAATCAATTCAAGTCGACGTAAATCACCCCGATGAAATTAGCACTATTTTCGACCCATCGATTGTATACGCGAAAGGTGGACGGCTTCTACGGATGCTTCAAGCTTACGTTGGCGACGAGGCAATGAAGCAAGGCCTTAAGCGTTATTTTGAGAAGCACAAATACACCAATACTGGGGCTGACGACCTGTGGCAAGAGCTTGCCGCCACTTCTGGTAAGGATATTTCAGGGTTCATGAGCGCCTGGATGACCCAACCTGGTTTTCCAGTAATTTCCGCCGATAAAAATGGTTCAACCATTACGCTTTCTCAAAAGCAGTTCTTTATTGGCCCACATAAAGACCAAAACCGATCATGGCCTGTGCCGCTCCATGGCGTTTCGGCTCAAATCCCAGAAACCCTCCAAGGCAAAGAACTTTCCTTTGAATATAACGATAGTCAGCCGTTTAGACTGAATAATGGTGGCACTGCACACTATATTACTCATTATAGTGATGCGTTGTTGGCGGATATTATTCAAAATATCGACACGTTGTCATCCGTCGATAAGCTCAACTTCCTTCATGAACAGGTTCTCTTAGCAAAAGCCGGTTTGCAATCAACAGCCGCAATCATTCCATTACTTCACTACTTCAAAAATGAAACAAACGAATCGGTGTGGAGTATTGTCGCGCTTGCTATTAATGAATTGAAGCGGTTTATTGAAGACGATGAAATTGCCGAAAAGAAGCTTAAAGCACTTGTTGGCGAAGTGATCACTATGCAGTACAACCGTCTCGGTTGGGACTCACAAGCGGGTGAAGATGAAAATGATACGAAGCTACGAAGCACGATTATTAGCTTGTCACTCTACTCTGAGCTCCCCGCTTCAATTGAAGAAGCGAAACGTCGCTACGCAGCCGGCTCACTCGATACGCTCGACCCTGAGCTTCGTACAACCATCATGGCCTACACCGTTCGCCACGAAACAGCAGAGAATGTTGTCGAGACGCTTCTTGCCGCCTATCCAAAAGAAATCAACAGTGAGCTTCGTGACGATATTGCATCCGCTCTGACTTCAACGAAGAACCCTGCTGTTATTGAGAAATTAATCGGATTGCTTAAAGATACTTCATTCATCAGGGCTCAAGATTTCATTCACTGGTTTGTCTGGCTACTTCGTAACCGCTACGGTCGCGAAATGACATGGCAATGGACCCGTGACAATTGGGACTGGATTGCTAAAACCTTTAAGGGCGATTCGCACTACGATATGCTTCCTCGCTACATCGCAAGCTCACTTGTGACCAGTAAGCAGAAAGATGAATTCAAAACATTCTTTACCCCACTTGAAGCGGAAGTTGCATTAGCTCGTAATATTAAGATCGGCTACACAGAGCTTGAAGGCATTGTTAGTCTTCTTGAGACCGACGGTCCAGCGGTTCGAGAAGCGCTACGTAACCTCGATTAGTTCAATATTTTGTTTAGCATCAACTGTCACGGCGGCGATTATAATATCACCCGTTGATGGATACCGACCTTCATACAGTTCAGCTGCAAACTTCATTTGTTGAAGTTTTTTAGCTGTGATTGCCGCAACTCCACCGCCATGACTTGAAGATGAGCGGTACTTTACTTCTACGTAATAACGCACTGCCTGTTTAATAGCGATTATATCTATTTCGCACCATTTCGTTTTCCAGTTTCTTTCAAGAATTTCATACCCCCGACTTACCAACCAATTCGCAACAAGTGTCTCTGCGTTATCACCCATCTCTTTTGTGGCGCCCTGCCGAGTTAGCACCTTGGGAACAGTTTGAGACTGATTTAATAATTTAGCGATTGGCGCAAACGATTTACGATGAAGACGTGTAACACCCTTCTCAAGTAAAGCTTGCTGATGCTTAGCAGTGCCATAGCCAACATGAGCCCCAAACCCATACCCAGGAAACAGCTCGTCTTGTTTTTGCATGTATGTGTCTCGAGCAACCTTAGCTATGATGGAAGCCGCCGACACCGCCGGAACTAATAAGTCTGCCTTTGGCATAGTTTTAACGTACCGACCTTTCGTTGTTTCCTTTAAGAAATTGATCGTACCGTCAATAATAATTTCATGATATGGCACATTGACTGCTTCGACCGCACGAATCGTGGCGAGCCTCAAAGCCGCTGATAACCCTAGAGTATCGAGTTCTTCAGCATGCACCCACCCTAACCCCCACCCAACAGCCTGTTCGCGGATAGCCATATCGAGTTCGGCACGCTTCTTGGCTGAAAGTTTCTTACTATCAGTCAGGCCTTCTAAGGTGTGTTGTTCAGGCAGTACCACCGCCCCAACGACCAACGGCCCTGCCCATGGACCACGCCCGACTTCATCAATTCCCAAAATCATATATATCAGTATAAAGGGTAATTATAAACAGACGATTAATTTAACAAACGAAAACCTCGCAACGTGTGCGAGGTTCAAGAGAATAAAGCAGAATACTACTTGTCTTCTGAGTGACGAGCTTCAACTTCAGCTTGCTTAGCAGCAAGGTCAGCTTCTTCGGCAGCCTTTTCAGCAGCCTTAGCCTCGGCAGCAGCCTTAGCCTCTTCTTTAAGACGAGCTTCTTCAGCTTCTGCGTGTGCATCGTGAACGTTATTCACACCTTCACGGTCGAAGTTAACACCCTTAAGACGAGCGCTCTTACCGCTTCGGTTACGAAGGAATGAGAGGTAGTTACGACGAACCTTAGAACGACGAGTAATCTCGATCTTTTCTACAAGTGGGCTATGAAGAAGGAAACTCTTCTCAACACCAACACCACTAGCAATCTTACGAACAGTAATACGAGCAGTGTGTGACTTAGCACGGTCAACGCGGATTACCACACCTTCGAATACCTGAATACGCTCTTTGTTACCTTCTTTAATTTTCTGGTGAACACGAACCGTGTCACCACTCTTCACATCAACAACAGCAGCCTTACGCTGTTCGTCGTTCACTTTTTGAATTAGTGCAAAACTCATTTTATTAAACCTCATGTTTTACCGAAATGTCTTTAGAGAGTTAGCCACGCAGGTGTACGACTGCGGCTCCAACTATCGGACCTCGGTTATTACTATGTACAATCAGTCGTTAATTATAACAGTTCTTGGCTGTTTTTGGAAGTGGTAAAGGGATGTTTTTATAAGATGTCAACTTTTTCGTGAAGTTTGCAACTGTCGACGAGTCTCGAACCGCTCGATTGCAAGTTCAATCAGACGCGTAATAAGCTCCGTATAGCCCAAACCTGAAACATCCCACAACTTTGGATACATACTAATTTTAGTAAACCCAGGAATAGTATTTACTTCATTGACCACGATAGAGTCGTCGTCTCTAAGGAACATATCAACACGTGTCATCCCCTCGCATCCAAGTGTCTTGTACGTCTTTAGTGCAACAGCTTGAGCGTTCCTTTGAGCTTCTTCAGAGATTTGAGCCGGGATTTCAAGTACCGCACCGTCTTCATCAATGTATTTTGCCTCGTAGCTATAAAAATCACCTGGGCGTGGTGCGATCCGGCCAATCGCCGAGGCCTCTGGATGGGTGTTGCCAAGCACGGCACACTCAATCTCACTACCGGTTATTGCCTCTTCGATAAGAACTTTCGTATCAAACTTAAGCGCCTCATGTACCGCCGCAGTAAGTCCGGTACCTTCATCGACTTTACTCACCCCAACTGATGACCCCATATTGGCAGGCTTTACAAAAAGCGGTAAACCAAGCTCACCAACAATTTCATCTTCATTCAGCGTATCTAGATCATCCTTTGTTACTACTTTAAATTGAGCAATAGAGATATTCGCATCCCTAAGGAGTCGCTTCATCACCTCTTTATCCATACCGACCGCCGAGCCCAGAATACCCGATCCAACATACGGTACGCCGAGAAGCTCAAACATACCTTGAATGCTACCGTCTTCACCCATTGGTCCGTGCAAGACTGGAAAAATAACGTCAACACGTTGCAAGATGTCGTTGTTGCTATCGGCTGGCTCGGAAGTGCTTCCAAGTGAAATAATCAAACGATCATCCGCTTCACTCGACGTCTCGTGTTCAGAGGCGAGCACAGATTCAATGCTTGGAACGTAGTGCCACACCCCGCTTTGATCAATAAAGATAAGGACCGGCTCAAACTGCTCTTTATCGAGCGCATTGACGACGTTCGCCGCAGACTGAATCGACACCTCATGTTCAGCCGACTTCCCACCGAATAAGATACCAATGCGTGTCTTCATTCTTTTATATTACCCTGTTTACCTCTTCAATAGTAGTTTCGCCGTTCAAAGCAGCTAGCACACCGCGTTCGAGTAGTGTAACCATGCCATTCTGTCGGGCGGTTTTTGCAATCACTTCGGCGTGCACGTCGGCCACTTCGCCACGTAAGAACTTCTGAATTTCTTCAGTTACCACCAGTTGTTCCATAATAACCGTACGGCCACTATAACCAAATGGTGAGCTTTCGCTTACAACCGGCCGATAAAGCGTAATGTTTTCTAGGTCCGGTTTTTCAACGTGTTCAGGCAAATCTTTAAGAACATCACGAATCCAGCGCTTTGTCGCTTCATCTGGTTCGTACGCTTGCTTGGTATTGTCATCGAGACGACGCACCAGACGCTGTGCGATAACCAGGCGAATTGCACTACTGAAAATTGGGTTTACACCAATAAGGTCGATCATACGGCTAAATGCAGCTGCCGTATCTGTGGCGTGGAAGGTTGAAAGCACGAGGTGACCTGTAATAGAGGCCTGGATTGCCGTCTTAGCAGTATCAGCATCACGCACCTCACCCACCATCACAACATCAGGGTCAAGACGAAGGACTGAACGAAGGTGATCAGCAAAACTTTGTCCGCCCGTCGTATCGACTGGGACCTGGGAAATACCCGGAACACTAAATTCGATTGGGTCTTCAAGGGTGATAATTTTACGATCGGGCGTATTAAGTGCATTGATCATACTATAGAGCGTTGTCGATTTACCTGATCCGGTTGGACCCACCATAAGTACCATCCCGCGAGGGTGGCTGACGACCTCGTTAATCTCTTGACGCTCGGCATCACCAATATGAAGCCTGTCGAGGTTAAGCATTGATTCATCGTAATTAAACAAACGAATTACAGAATCTTGACCATACATGGTTGGCACCATCTCAATACGCATATTCAGGATGTGGCGATCATCACCCTGACCAATTTCCTGCTGCATATGTCCAGATTGCGGCTCATTCGAAGCGGTCGAAAGGTTAGCCCTTGAAGCGACCGTACTTAAAATCACACGGTAACGATCTTGGTCGAGTGTGGCAACCGGGTGGAGCGCACCATCGATCCTCATACGCACTCTAATATCATTACGCTGATTCTCAATGTGGATGTCGCTCGCGCCAAGCTTGTCGGCCTGAGTAATGATGTAATTGAAGACCTCGTCACTACCTACACTATTAAGCGTTTCACTTACCTGGTTAATCGTATCACTATCACCTTCGTGGGCGATGCGGATATCGTCATAGATTGGCTTTACCGGTGGGTCGTAACGCTCCATAAGCGCCCTGTAGCCGCCCTGACTAATAAGATAGAATGTGGTGTTTTGGGCGCGAGCAGTGTATTGGTCGCTTAATTCTTTTAAAAGCGATTGAGGTGTTTGAGTGGTAATACCAAATTGCCACGGCGTCGAATCGCTTCCACCCATAAGTGGCACAATACGATTTTTATGCATCATATCGATCGTCAGAATATCGTCTACGAGTGGCAGCTCTTTTTCAAGAGGGCGTAGGTCAAGATATGGGAGTCCTAAGATGGCAGCTCGGCGCTGAGTACTCTCTTCATCGGCTACGCGAGCTTGCTGCTGGACTCTGTCTTCATTCATACGCCTTATCGTACCAAAAAACGTTAGCATTTTATAGTGGTATACTTACCCATATGCCCGAAATTATCGTAATCGCCCACAACATTCGTTCAACTCATAACGTAGGGGCTATTTTTCGAACCGCCGAAGGGTTCGGAATAAAGAAAATTATACTGAGCGGCTACACTCCTTACCCCGTTACTACACCCGACACTCGCCTTCCTCATATTGCGCAGAAGTTAACCTCGCAAATTCATAAGACGGCGCTCGGGGCGGAGGGAATTGTTCCATTCGAATATCAAGAAACTCCTGATGTATCGGGCTTAAAACGTGATGGATTCCGCATTGTTGGGCTTGAGCAAGCCGCAACCAGCGTACAACTCCCCGACTACCACTCCCCCGAAAAGATCGCCCTTATACTGGGCGAAGAAGTCCACGGCATCCCAGAAGAGCTGCTTATCCAATGCGAAGATATAATTGAGATCCCAATGGTTGGTAAAAAAGAGTCGTTTAACGTTTCAGTTGCGACTGGAATCGCGCTCTATCAACTGAGTTTACTTTAGAGCAACAGCGTCTTCGCCTAAGATCTTAACGAGCCGGCCAACAAGTTCATCACTTCCATCAACACGAAACGGCATTTTAATAGCCGATTGCTTTTCAGGGCCTAATACGAGCACCATGTCGCTAAGTCCAGGGAACGCACTACATTCATTACGGATCTTCATCAGTGCATCTTGATCGTCGGGATTCTTAACGTGTACAAATACTTTTTTAAGTACCTCGGCCACAGGAGGTGGACCCATTTCACGAGGTACCGAGGTCGCTGCTGAGGCACTTTTTGCACCCCCGCCATTGCCTCCCGACCAATTGCCGGTTGACTTACGAGGCGTTCGAACCGCTTTGAGTGGTCCACCTTTTGGTTTCACCATTTTTCGGCCGTTTGATTCGTACGTACGGAGTTCATCGTCATCAACGACTTGAATCTCATCAGCAATCAGCTTTACATCGCTCGTAAGGTTGCCGTCACGATCACGCGCTGATACCTTACCAGTTGCTCGAATAACGGCATCTTGCACGAGTTTTGCACCTACCTGCTCATACAAATTAGGAAATACAATTACCTCAGCTTCACCTGTCTTATCCTCAAGTTTTACAAAGGCCATTTTTGTGCCACTTTTCGTCACGATACTTCGAACCGCCGACACCAACCCACCAATTGTTAATGATTTTCCATCGATATCTTGAGTCATCTCAGCTACTGGAACGGTTTGCTCGCTAAAGTAAGCGTCGTAATTATCGAGTGGATGGGCACTAATATAAAGCCCCAGCAGTTCACGCTCCCAGGTAAGGCGTTCTTTATCAGTATGCTTAACCGGTGACGGTGCCAGTGCAATCGTTGGCTGAATCGTCGCCATATTCGACATACCGCCAAACAAGTCAGTCTGGCCACTTAAGGCTTCTTTTTGAATCTTCGATGCAAAGCCTTGGATTGTTTCCAGATTGAAGAGCAAGTCAGAACGATCGGCCATTTTATCGAAGGCACCGGTTTTAATAAGTGAATCCCAGGCCTTTTTGTTTACCTTTTGAGTTGATACACGCTTAGCAAAATCTTCAATTCCAGCAAATTTCCCATCTTTACGAGCGCGAAGGATCTCTTCAACTACGCCCACACCAACACCCTTCACCGCCGCCATACCAAAACGAATCTCTTTCTTGCCAGGTACGACCGCGAACTCAACGAATGACTCGTTCACATCGGGAGACAGCACCTTAATACCCATGTGCTTACACTCAGTAATTTCAATTGCAAGCCGCTCGGTGTCATCGGCGTCACTCGTCATCAGTGCCGCCATAAACGCTTCTGGGTAGTGTGCTTTAAGATATGCCGTCCAGTAAGCGATCAAACCGTAACAAGCGGCGTGGGACTTGTTGAAACAGTACGCGGCAAAGTCTTCAAGCTGCTTCCAGAACACTTCCATATCGCTGCGTTTGGCACCAGAAAGCTCCACTGCACCATCAACGAACTTCGTCTTCATCTTACCCATCATTTCAATATTCTTCTTACCGATCGCCTTACGAAGGGTATCGGCCTCACCACCGGTAAACCCGGAAAGTTCACGCGAAATCTGCATGACCTGCTCCTGGTAGACGAGCACTCCGTACGTATTCTCTAGAGAGTTTTCCATCTTCGGGTGCATGTAGGTAATTTCTTTTTCACCATGTTTGCGCTTAATGAAGTCGTCGATAAACTGCATCGGACCAGGACGATACAAAGCCACCATCGCGACAATATCTTCAAACACCGTTGGTTTCAGTTCACGAAGGTACCGTTTCATACCAGCAGATTCAAGCTGGAACACACCAGTGGTATCACCGCGTTGGAAGAGCGCAAATGTCTCTTCGTCGTCGAGCGGAATCTTAGCGAGATCAATATCGTTGTTATGAACTTTCTTAATAATACGAAGTGCATTATTAATAATCGTGAGGTTAGAGAGCCCCAAGAAGTCCATTTTAAGGAGGCCGAGCTCTTCAACTTGACCCATTGGGAATTGTGTTGCCGGCACACCTTTTTGAGACATTTCAATTGGTACAAACTTCACAATTTCATCCGGCGCAATCACGACACCAGCGGCGTGCACACCGTGGCTTCGGATTGTACCTTCAAGACGCATCGCAAAGTCAAAGACGGTTTTAGCGGTCTGGTTGGTCTCATACTCATGTTTTAGATCAGCATCTTCAACTACGCTTTTAACAAGTGGAATGTGACGACCCTGCACCGGTTGCGGTACAAGCTTCGCAAGGCGGTCGCTTTCACCATATGGCACTTGAAGCACACGAGCAACGTCACGCACCGCCGCACGGGCAGCCATCGTACCGAATGTTACGATATTCGCTACACGTTCAGCTCCGTATTTATCAGTACAGTACTGAATCACCTCATTACGGCGAGTATCTTGGATGTCAATATCAACGTCAGGCATGCTAATACGATCTGGGTTCAAGAAACGCTCAAAGAGCAGGTCGTACTTAAGCGGATCGAGCTCGGTAATACGAATCGCATAGGAGACGATTGAACCGGCCGCACTACCACGACCGGGTCCGAAAATAATCCCCTGGTTTTTACCCCAGTTAATAAAATCTTGGACAATCAAGAAGTACCCATTGAAGCCCATACGGTCAATGACACCAAGCTCATAATCAGTACGATCGAGAACATCTTGAGGCAAAATCTTTCGAGCTTCTTCAATCGTCATTTTCTCTGCTTTTTCAAACTCAACTCCAGCATAGCGCCAGGCAAGCCCTTGAAAGACCAGTTCGTCGAGATACGTCTTTTCGTTGTGACCTTCTGGAGTTGGGAAGGTTGGAATCAAGATCTTCCCAAGTTCAATCTCAACATTACAGCGATCAGCAATTATTTTAGTATTTGCAACCGCGTCAGGTCGGGTTTTACCCCATCGCTCAATAATCTCTTCCGGGTCAGTCACGTGCAGTTCGAAGTCTTTAAGCGACATACGTTTTTCATCGCTTAGGTATGAACCCGTTCCAACACAAAGAAGAATTTCATGAGTATCTTGGTCGTCGTGTGAAAGATAGTGACCATCGCTCGTTACAACCACCGGGATATTGAGATCTTCAGAGAGCTTTTCGAGATAGCCGTTGATTTTAATTTGAACATCCCACGCTGTTTTTGATTCAGGGTGACCATGGTCTTGAAGCTCAAGATAATAACGATCACCAAAGACCCTTTTGTACCATTTCGCAACGTTTTTAGCCTCTTCATAATTATCAACACGAAGATTCTCGCCCAGTTCACTACTTGCACAACCAGAAAGAATGATCAGCCCTTCGTTATACTTTTCGAGGAGCTCACGGTCGATGCGCGGCTTATAGTACATACCCTCAAGATTTGCGGTTGTACTCAACTTCATCAGGTTTTGGTACCCTGTGTTATTCATCGCCAGGATGATTAAGTGATATCGGGCTTTGTCTTTTTGTGGGTCACGGTCGTGGCGACTACGAGCAGCGACATATGCTTCCATACCTAAGATTGGCTTCACGCCAGCGGAATTTGCCGCTTTATAAAAATCAAGAACGCCCGACATCGTACCATGGTCGGTAATCGCCACAGCTTCCATACCCATTTCTTGAACCTTTTCGATGAGCTTCGGAATCTTAGAGAGACCATCGAGAAGACTGTGGTGAGTATGGTTGTGTAAGTGGACGTACTGGGATGTCTTTAAGGCAGTCCCCGTTACTGGTGTAGATGAAACTTCAACCCCCATTGCTTTCTCTAGTATAGCGAAAAAGAGCTGCTACGTCTGTAGTAATTAATGTTAATTTTATTATTGGTTTTGGGTGTTTTCGACAATATCAACGACGTATTGGATGAAGTCACCGACTCCACCAGGGATGTCGGCAAGCCACGATAGTATCCATACAACGAGCGCAATAACGAGCGTACCGCCAATCACGCTTCCAAAACCAAAGAACATGCCTCGGAAGAAATTCATAAGATACACTTGGCGACGTGAGCTATGAAAATCGTAGAATAAATCTTCTAAAATAGCTCGGCGAGCGCCCGCTTCGTTATCTTTTTTTACTTTATGAACAAGCTTCTTGACCATGAACTATTTTTTCGCAGTTTTAGCAGCAGGCTTCTTAGCAGTAGACTTAGCAGCTGGTTTTTTAGCAGCACCGTTTTTCGCACCAGCAACAGCTTGCTCGGCGCGAGACTTAAGGTCATTAGCTTGGTCGATCACATCTTCAACAACGTCTTCAGCTTTCGCTCGGACTTCTTTGACCGTCTTTTCGGCTTTTTGCTTTACTTCTTCTGCCTTCTCGGTCACCAACTCTTTAGCCTTCTCGGCTTCTTCAGTAACATCATCTTTTGCCTTAAGGGCTTTATTTTTGAGTTCGTCACGCGTATCCTTACCACTCTTTGGAGCGGTTAAAATACCTGCAACAAATCCGGTCACTGCAACAACAACGGCACCAAGTGCGAACTTACTCTTTGACATTACTTTTTACCTTTCGTAAATTTTTTAATATACCGATTCACCATTTGCGCAACGAACAGTGGTGACGTCACGCGGCTCACTCCAACTACTGCGCTCTCAATTTGAGATACAGTGTCTTGAGCAGATTTTGCTAAGCGACGAATTTCGGCAGTTAGTTTAATAAGATAGATACCAAGTACGATACCGACAACCAGGAAAATAAACAGAACACTGGATACGATGATCACCAAAATTTCAGCAGCTTGATCCATATTGGACTCCTAATTACTAAGTATTATTTTTGTATTTAACTGTATTATACGCTTAAGCTTGCGCGATAAGCAAGTTCGGTGTGAAGTTGCTTTTTACAAACCAAGTTTAGAACGAATGAGTTGTTGCGCCATGGCTGGGTTAGCTTTGCCCTGTGACTTTTTCATTACCTGGCCAACCAAGAAGCCAATCGCTTTTTCCTGGCCCGCTTTAATGTCTTCGACAGACTTAGCGCTCGCAGGGTCAGCAAGTACTTCATCGACAATTGCTTGCATTGCACCTTCGTCGCTTACCTGTAGCAGGTTCTTTGACTCAGCGATTTCACGAGGAGTTTTCTCGCTCGTCAGGAGTTCTTGGAACACTTCCTTTGCAGCAGTGCTCGAAAGTTCATTTTTACTTACCATTTCTGAAAGCTCAATATACCCTTCAGGCGCGAAGTTACTTGCAATAATCGCCTCTTCTTCATTGCCGCTATTCACAGCGCTTGCGAACCAGTGCGCCACGCGACGCGCCGCTTCATCGCCTGCCTCTTCTTGTATTTGAGAAATTAGCACTGCATAGCTTTGCGTGGCGATAAGCGCCTCGACCACCGAACGATCGAGTCCCATTGATGCCCATGCTGTACGATAGGTAGCCGGAAGGGCTGGTACATCAGCTTGGAGCGCATCAATTTCAGCTTTTGTCAGCACGATAGGTGGAATGTCAGGGTCTGGCATGTAGCGATAATCCTGTGCATCTTCTTTACTACGCTGCGAACTGGTTTTGCCTGAAGTGTCGTCCCAGCCTCTGGTTTCTTGAACAACCTTTTCTCCCTTTTCAATAAGATCGATTTGCCGCTCAAATTCATACTGCGCTGCACGCTCAACACTCTTAAATGAGTTAAGGTTCTTTACTTCAGCACGGG
The DNA here is from genome assembly GCA_963517285.1 of uncultured Candidatus Saccharibacteria bacterium. GTDB lineage: Bacteria > Patescibacteriota > Saccharimonadia > Saccharimonadales > Saccharimonadaceae > Microsaccharimonas. Next base: position 124,712 of record CAUQDN010000001.1, on the reverse strand, counting down.
TACCAAGTTCGGTCGCACCTTTTTTTGCAACTGAAATGTTTACGTCGAAGCGCATGTTTCCGTGATACAAATTACCGAGCGTCACACCTGCATAAGTCATGAGGCGATGCAATTCAGTCGCATAGGCTTTAGCGCCAGCCGCTGAGTGAATGTCCGGTTCGGAAACAATTTCAATAAGCGGAGTACCGGCACGGTTAAGGTCGACGAGACTGTAAGTACCGTGGTGCGTCAATTTACCTGCATCCTCTTCGATGTGAGCATGGTGAATACGAACCCGTACAGTTTCGCCATTTTCTAATGGGGCGTCAACAAACCCTGCAAGGATGATTGGCTGATACATCTGACTAATCTGATAGCCCTTTGGAAGGTCTGGGTAGAAGTAGTGTTTTCGATCGAATCGGCTCACTTCGGCAATTTCAGCATTAAGCGCCTTACCTGCTTTAACGGCAAGTTCAACGGCGCGACGGTTGAGAACCGGAAGCATGCCTGGGAGTCCAAAGTCGATTGGGTTAATAGCACTGTTAGGGTCTTTATCGCGAGCATCGTTGTCGGCACCACTAAAAAGTTTGCTTGTCGTTGCAAGCTGGACGTGACATTCGATACCGATTGTCATTTCATACTGGTCTAATACTTCAGCTGTTGCCATTAGATTGCTCCCAAATCTTTCAAACCTTGCTTATATGAAACAAGGGCCTGTTTTGTACGTGTGTAATCAACTTTCGCGTCGGTCTCGTGGGCGAGCTTATTGCGCAACTTGTGAGCAGCCCACACTCCATTGCCATTCGTCCATTTGCCTTGGCATTGTTTCATACGCTCACCCATCGTTTTTCCTGAGAAACCACGATCGCGAAGAGCTTGATCAAGCAGCTTGTCGGCATCAAAAATACAAACGGTGTATGTGTTCTCGTCGTCTCGCTTCAAACGCGTTTCAATCGCGAGCCAACGGCTACGGTACTTGGTTTGATCGAGTGCTTTAGGACTGTTTTTGGTCATTGAAATGATAACGAACAATAATCCACCGAAAATCAGGATCGCAGAAAAGAAGAAGATGATACCGAGTGAATTATCCATTATGCCGCCTCTCCTTGCTTAGCAAGTCCAAGCAGTAATGCGTCGGATTTACGAGGACCAATGAGCTGCACGCCAACCGGCAAACCAGCTTCTGTAGTGCCGGCCGGAACGGAAAGTGCTGGAAGTCCCGCAAGACTGGCTGGAACCGTCATAATGTCGGCGAGGTACATCTTTACTGGATCTGCGGTGTTCTCACCTAGTTTAAAGGCTGGAGTTGGCACGACCGGCCCAACGATAGCATCATATGATTCAAACACTTTGTTGAAATCATTAATGAGTAGCGTGCGGGCTTTTTGCGCCTGTAGATAATATGCATCAAAGAAACCGCTTGAAAGTACGTAACTTCCGATCATGATGCGACGCTTGTTTTCTGGTACGAATCCTTGGTCACGAGAAAGACCGTATACTTCACCAAGCGTTTTTGCCTCATCCGCGCGAGCTCCATACCGAACACCGTCGTAACGACCAAGGTTACTACTCACTTCAGCAGGCACAACGATGTAATACACGGCAAGTGCATACTTCACAGTTGGCAGGCTAACCTCTTCAATCGTGTGACCCTTTGCCTTCATTGATTCAATATATTCACTCACACGGGCACGAACTTCTGGGTCAACATCTTCAGTCATGAATTCTTTAATAACACCGATACGTTTTGGTTCGGTTACTTCACTTGGTGCAAAGAAGTCCGGGAGTGTGGTCATATCTTTACGGTCTTGACCGCTTAAAATATCCATAACAAGTTCAGCATCTTCAACCGTCGCACTTAATACGCCGATTGTGTCGGTACTGCTCGCCATAGCCACGACACCGTAACGGCTCACCGTTCCATAAGTTGGTTTAACTCCAACAACGCCATTAAAGCTAGCCGGCTGACGAATTGAGCCACCGGTATCTGTACCAAGCGCAAAAGGTACTATATCAAGTGCTACTGCGACAGCCGAACCGCCACTACTACCACCAGCTACACGCTCTTGGTCGTGAGCATTTTTAGTCGAACCAAACGCCGAGTTTTCTGTACTACCACCATGAGCAAACGCGTCAAGGTTAGCTTTACCAATACAAATTGCACCTTCGGCTTCGAGCTTTTCAATTGCTGTAGCTTGAAGCGGTGCTTCAAAATTTTCAAGCATTTTACTGGCTGCAGTCGTTGTGCTACCAAGTGTTAAAAAGTTGTCTTTTGCGATAAACGGAATACCAGCAAGGCGACCGGTAATTTCACCGGCGTCAACTTTAGCTGCACGATCAAGTGCACGTGCTTCGCTCAGCGAAAGAAGGGCATGAAATGCTTCGTTTTCACGAGCTTTTTTAAGGGCGTTTTCAACATTCTCGCGAGCCGATACACCACGAAAATCATCAATTCGACTCATACTTACAATACCTTTGGAACTTTAATTTGATTATCATCTGCCGCTGGAGCAAGCGCCAACAATGCTTCGCGACCCAAGCCGTAATCATCGACTTGGTCTTCACGCCAGACGTTTTGCAGGTCGGTCACCTGATAGGTTGGCTCCACGCCAGTGGTATCGAGCTCTGAAAGTTGTTCAATATATCCAAGGATGCCTTCAAGGTCACTGCGAAGCGATTCCGCTTCGTTATCATCAAGCTGTAAACTACTTAGCTGTGCAAGATGGTGCACATCATTAATTGAGATTGTCGTCATACTTTCTTGATTATACCGCAAAGACGTTGCGATGATAAGAGAGAGCTTCGCTTAAATACACGTGCTACATTTTGGCGCGAATATCGGCAATAACATCGCGAAGCTCGGCAGCTTTTTCAAATTCAAGGTTCGCGCTCGCCAGATCCATTTGTGCAGACAGATCTTTAATAAGAGCGGCATACTCATCTTTTGGAATCTTTTTAAGATCAAGCTTCGGTTTTTCGTCATCCTTTTTCGGAATAATCGCACGCAGGCCCTCGTCAATGGCTTTTGCTACGCTCGTTGGAGTAATGCCATGCTCTTCGTTATACGCTCGCTGAATCGTACGGCGTCGGTCTGTTTCGTCGATTGCTTGTTGCATTGATCGAGTAATTGAATCGGCATACATAAGCACCTTACCTTCAACGTGCCGAGCTGCACGACCAATAATCTGAATGAGTGCACTGGCACTACGAAGGAAGCCTTCTTTATCGGCATCAATAATTGCCACCAAACTTACCTCCGGAAGGTCAAGCCCTTCACGAAGAAGGTTAATACCAACAAGTACATCGTAAACTCCAGAACGAAGGTCACGCAGAATATCACTGCGCTCGAGCGTATCGACCTCGCTGTGAATATATGCCGTTTTAATGTCAAGCTCCTGCAAATACGTCGAGAGATCTTCTGCCATACGCTTTGTCAAAGTGGTTACGAGCACACGCTGCTGCTTCGCGACTCGGTCACGAATTTCAGCAATAAGGTCGTCGATCTGTCCTTCTGTTGGGCGGATGATGAGTTCGGGGTCGATAAGACCAGTTGGGCGAATAATTTGCTGTGCCGGCTCGGGACTGTGTGAAAGTTCGTATTCAGCTGGCGTTGCTGAAACATAGACGGCCTGATGGAGGTGTCGGTTAAACTCATCGAATGTAAGCGGACGGTTGTCGAGCGCACTTGGCAAACGGAAACCGTGCTCAACAAGCACTTCTTTTCGTGCGCGGTCACCGTTATACATACCGCGCACCTGCGGCAGTGTCATGTGGCTTTCATCGACGAATAAAAGGAAGTCATCTGGGAAATAGTCGAGCAAGGTTGCAGGCTGCTCACCTGGCTCGCGGTTAGTAAGGTATCGGCTATAGTTCTCAATACCTTTTACGAAGCCGGTTTCTTCCAGCATTTCAATATCGTACTTCGTACGCTGCGCTAGGCGCTGCGCCTCAAGGAGCTGCTCGTGTTTCTCGAAGTAATCCATTCGTTCTTCAAACTCTTGCTTAATACCTTCGATAGCTCGCTCGAGTTTTTGCTTTGGAGTTACGTAGTGACTGCTTGGGAAAATGCTTACTTCAGCAGGCTCGCCTAAAATCTCACCTGTCAGTGGGTCAATTCGCGTAATGCGCTCAATTTCATCACCAAAGAATTCAATACGATATGCAACGTCGCTTCCGGCTGGGAAAACATCGACAATATCACCCTTCACACGGAAAGTACCACGGTGGAAGTCGATGTCATTTCGTTGATACTGGATATCAGTCAGCAAGCGAACAAATTTATCTTGCTGGCGTCGCTCACCTTTTTTTACCGTAATCGACATTTCAGAGTAGTCATCAGGGGAGCCAATACCGTAGATACAGCTCACACTCGCAACAATAATAGTGTCGCGGCGTGTTAAGAGCGCAGTTGTTGCGGCGTGACGCAGCCTATCGATTTCATCATTAATCTTACTGTCTTTTTCGATGTAGGTATCGCTACTGGCAATATAGGCTTCAGGCTGATAGTAATCGAAGTAACTAACGAAATAGTGCACCTCATTGTCCGGGAAAAACGCCTTAAACTCACTATAGAGCTGAGCGGCGAGGGTTTTGTTGTGCGCCAAAATAAGGGTCGGTGCTTGGCGCTTCTCAATAATATTCGCCATTGTGAAGGTCTTACCAGAACCAGTTACACCGAGCAGGGTTTGTTCACGCTCGCCCCTCTCAAGCCCTTCAACAAGTTGAGCAATGGCGGTCGGTTGATCGCCCGTTGGTTTATATGCCGAAGAGAGGACAAAACGTTGCTTCATCCTTATTAGTATACTCTAGTTTGTTTTCTTTAGCAGACCAAAAGCATCACTAAACGATTTTTGATAGCTTTGCAACTTACTGGCATCGCTGGTACAGTTCGTGCCTGCGAGAGAGAGACCGTATTTCGTGCCGTCTACTGTAACGGTTTTTGCAAGTGTTGACGCTTCACTCTCTTTTGGGCCAACTAGAATTGAAACAAACACACCGGTATCGTCGGTACATTTCGTTCCAGCCAGTTCGGCACTACTGAACTCAACGTACTGAGTACCGCCTGGTGTACGAAGCACTTCGTATTCAAATCCACCGACGCCCTTTACATACGACACTGTAAGAGAAAGTGGCGCTACTTCTATTGTTCCAACGGTCGCAGGATCGAGTGCCGACTCGGCTGACGGCTGATCACTCGTTGGCTTTTTAGTCGAATTTTCTGAAACCGTTTCCTTTTCGTCTGCTGCTTCTACGGAAGTTTCTTGTTTTGAGCTCGTTTCCGTTGTCTTGTAAGGGTCTTTTTCGTTAGGTTGTGTTGCCCGGATGACGGCGATGGTACCAATTAGGGCAACCAGCACGAGTAATACAGCTGATACTATTACTATTGTTCGTCTGCTTATCTTTCGTGCCATCTCAACCTCACTGAGTTAGTTACTTTCAAGCATAATCCCCAAGGAACGGGTTGTAAAGTTTTGTTTAACGATTAGATTTTCGATACTCTTCGTTGATATATTCAACAATCTCGTCATAATCGTCGTAAATTCGATACAGCTCAGTTTCTTCGTATGTAATGGTGTGATATTTATCAAGCATTGTCTCGCGAATTGCCGCATCCCATGGTCGCCAGAAGTCACTTCCAACCAAAATCACTGGTGCATGTTCAATCTTACCGGTCTGCATAAGTGCCAAAATTTCGAATAGTTCATCGAACGTACCAAATCCACCTGGGTAGTAAATGAATGCGCTTGAATCGAGCGTCATCGCTACCTTACGGCCAAAGAAGTGGTTGAACTGAAAGTTCTGGGTCGTGTAGTTATTGAGTGACTGCTCTCGTGGCAACAAGATATTTAGTCCAATTGAAGCACCACCAGCATCGTATGCACCGCGGTTTGCCGCTTCCATTACCCCATGACCACCGCCAGTAACGACCGCATAACCCTCATTAGCTAAACGAGCCGCTAAGGTATAGGCGCCTTCAGTAATAGAGTCGTCTTGAGGCTTACGCGCTGAACCAAAAATCGTCACTGTCTTTTCATGTTGAGAAAGAATGTCGAACACTTGTTCAAATTCGTCAACAACCGTATCAAGACGCCCTTCGGCCGCAGCAATCAATCGCTCACGAACTTGAAGGTTTTTATTGGTATGGTCTTTACGTATTTTAGAAATTTTTTTCTGCGTCTTTACGACAGGAAGTTTTTCTGGTGCAATCATATCGTTATCGAGCTGAGCTAATACTTGATCTGCTAGATTCTTGAATCCCATGTAACGGACGAAGATTTCGTTCCAAAGGCTTTCACGGAAATGGTAAGCATAACGACCAGCATACGGCTCTTTATTTGAGTAAGCAAAACTAACATCAAACAAGTTGAAGGCGACTGGGAAGCCATCGTAATTGAGCCCAACATAATCACGGTCTTTCCAGAATTTAAGTTCTGGGTCAATTTCAAACAAGAGGTCTTCCGCACGGCGCCAGTGAAGGTCTTCTGGCTGTACGTGTGGCTCAAAGGCAACTTTATCAATCGAGTCTTCCTTGTGCTTACCGAGATATCGTTGAATAACACGCCAATGAACGCGCTTTCCTACCAGCTGACTACCAGTACCTGGGTCAGCAATAAGGGTTTCAACCACCGTTTTACCGAAGTGAGGCTGTTTGCTTTTTAGCTTGAAGAATGTCGAGTAAAGCTTTACCTCATTCATGTAGTGCAGCAGCAGCGGCAACGTCTTAAGTGCAAGCCCACGCATTTTACGTACGTGCATCGGGACAACAACGATCGTACCCATTTCTTTCGTGTGTGTCACATTGTGAAGCTTCTTCTGGACGAAGTGAGCGGCAAGGTCGACATACTTATCGTGATCCATCTGAATAATACGCAGATCACGCTCTTCGTAATCATCTGGGGTAATTTGCTTGAAGAGTTCGTCGTATTTTGTGAGCCATTCTGGACCTTCAGAGAAACGGAGTGCGGTATACACTTCATCGAAATCTTCACCGGCAAACATAGCTTCGACGTCGTCGTATCCAAGCTTCTTCATAAGCTGGACAGGCGGCATCTGACGAAGGAGGTCCTTCGCCTTATCGCGCTTCAGTACGAAAACTTTACGGTTGAATTTAACCTTATTTGCGGCATCGATCATGAATGGTACAAGATACTGCACCTCTTCTGAACGAGATTCATCGGCACCAATAATTCGAACAAGTCGCTTAATATCGCTTTCGACTCGGCCAAGCAGTGCGTAGTACACCTCTTCACCAGTTGAAGCAGCTGGGTTCAACCCGAGCTCGCGTAAGTTTTCGTGCGCCATCGCCGTAATATCACCAATAAGCTTAACATCAGCACCGTGACGTCCGCTTACCTCTTCAAGTTGACGAATCGCCTGAGTAAAAATTGGCTCTTCGGCATCAAGTAAGTCGCTTAAAAATTTCGCCATATTAATACTCCTTCTCTGTCAGCGGCATATCGTGCAATATCACGCCTTTATGTAAAATTCCTTCTTTCGCTCCAATATACTGAACAACTGATGTTGAATTGGCGCTCGCGAAAATAACTGATTCACGCAGCGACTTACCCTGTGCATATTGACTCAGGAAGCCTGAACCAAAAGCGTCGCCTCCACCGGTACGGTCAACAACAGGAACATCTTCGTACATACCGGCAGCAATAACGGTCTTGCCGTCAGTAGCAACCGCTCCGTTTGGGCCATCAGATACGATGACGACCGGACAATAATGATGAGCGTGTCGAGCAAGTTCTTCGATTGTCTCGCCATGCACAATCATTTGTGCTTCTTCTTTATTTACTGTCAAAACTTCGACATCTTCTAAAAGACCTTTTAGCTTTTCAGTATTTTGCAGTTCAACACCAGCTGGGTTAAGCATCACCTTGACGCCATGTTTAGCGGCTCTCGAAATAATACGCTCCAACAAATCCATGTCACCAAGTGATGAAATATAAAGCCAATCACCTTCGTCAATCACCGATAGATCAAGCTGACGGTCATGTGCAGTCGGCATTGTCCCTTTGTAATTAAGGATGGTTCGTTCACCACCGGCAAGCATCAAAATAACCGAGTAACTCGCTTTGAAGTGCTCGCTTTGATACACATGCGAAGTATCTACCCCTTCTTTATCAAGGCTTTGTAAAATCGTCTCGCTCGGCGCATCGTCCCCAATACACCAAGAATATTTACTGTGCAGACCTTGGCGCGCAAATGTAACTGCGGCGTTGGTGACATTACCACCGGTTGAGAAAATTACTTCATCGAGATCGAGTTTTTGACCAACAGGGAGCTGTTCGTACTTCACACCTTTGTGTTCAAGTTGAGCAAAGGCTTTCGTACTTTTTAGGAAGACGTCCTGGGTAGCCTTACCGATAGTTACAATTGTAGGAGCGTGCGACATTTCCTTAGATGACTGCCTTTCCAGCACTTCCGAAGGCTTGAATCTTTTCCTCAACAACTGCTTGTACGGCGTCTTTTACTTTATCGAGTAATTTAACGACAGCAAATTCATCTGGGTGGGCTTTCAGTTCTTGCTCAAGCGCGGTGCGGAAGGCGTAACGCATGTCGCTGTTGATATTAATCTTACTAACACCGATTTTTGCAGCTTCTTCAAAGAAGTGAAGTGGCGTACCCGAACCGCCGTGCAGGCTAATTTGACAATCAATCGCATCACGAATACGGCCCAGGAGTTCGAGGTCGAGTTCTTTTGGTACTGGGTATTTACCATGGAGGTTTCCTACGGCTGCAGCGAACGTATCGATACCGGTAGCATCAATGAAGGATTTGGCACCCTCAGGGGTCGAGAATGTTTTCTTAATTTCTTCATAATCAATTGCTTCGGTGTGGACGTTACTGCTTCCACCAAAGTAGTGTGGTTCACTTTCTACCAAGGCTCCAGTAAATTTAGCGTACTCAACCACTTCTTTGGTTTTAGCGATAATTTCTTCTTCAGAGGCATCGTGATTTGCTTGTGAGATATCGATGTGAATAAACTCGTATCCAACATCAATCGCCTTTTTACACGCCTCGACACTTGGGCTGTGGTCGAGGTTAAGGTACATTTCAATGCCGTATTCTTCTTTGTAGTTATCAACGAGGTCGCGGACATTTTCGATACCCATAGCTTCAACTTCACCCTGGCTGACTTCGACAAGAACAGGTGCGTTTAACTTTTGGGCAGCTCGTGCAATTGCAATCAATGTTTCTTGGTTATCGATATTGAATGCGCCAACCGCAAAGTGTTGTTGACGACTTCGTTGCATAAGATGACGCGCACGAAGCGTGTTATCGCGTATTTGAGCTATGGTTAGACTCATGGAATAAATGCCCCCTAGATAGTTTGTTCTTATCGACTAGTATACCACTTATGGCAATACTGTTGTAATGCTTAATTATTGGTGATATCGAGGCATTTCATTAATGAATGCTTCGACCTTTTCGGCTACCTTTTCACCGGAAAGTCCAAAGAACTCCATGAGTTCATTTGGTTCACCTGATTCTCCGTAGCGGTCTTCCATGCCAATTCGTTTTACTGGCATTGGTAAGACACCACTTAGGAATTCGACGACCGCACTACCAAAACCGCCGGCTGCTTGCGCTTCTTCAGCGGTCACAACGCGACCGGTTTTACGAGCGCTAGCGAGCAAAGTTTCGTGATCAAGCGGCTTAATCGTTGGAACGTGGACCACTTCTGCGTTCACACCCTTAGTCTCGAGGATTTTTGCAGCAATCAATAAGTGATACGTCATACTCCCCGTACCGAAGAGTGATACGTCGGTACCTTCTTTGAGTACATAGGCTTTACCAAGTTCAAACGGTGCCTCAGCAGTACTAAAAATAGGCGTCTTTTCTCGAGCTAAGCGAAGATAGGTTGGTTTACCGTTAGTCGCAATTGCAAGGGTAGCCTTTTCAGCTTCAATGCTATCACCAGGCGCTACGACAACCATATTTGGCATCACGCGCATAAGGGCAATATCTTCAAGCATTTGGTGAGTCGCACCGTCAGGGCCTACGCTGACTCCAGCATGAGATCCTACGATCTTCACGGGTTGATTATTCAACGCAGCGGTAGTTTTAATTTGTTCCCAGTTTCGTCCAGGGCTAAAGGCAGCGTAACTGCTGGTAAAGGGAATCTTTCCTGCTCGCGCCAGACCACTAGCAACTGTAACGAGGTTTTGCTCGGCGATACCAATTTCTATGAAGCGCTTTGGAAAGGCGTCACGGAATAAGTGCATTTGGGTACTTTCAGTTAAGTCGGCACAGAGCGCAACAATGTTTTCATTCGCCTCACCGGCCGCTTTCAAACCGCGGCCGAAGCCAGCTCGGATTGGTTCGACTTCAACCTCTTTGTTGTAAACCAATGGATTTAGAGGATATGTCATACACCTGCTCCTTCGTGCGTAATTTTTCCACCCAATGTTCGGAGGTCTTCCAGCGCCTCTTTTGCTTGGTCGGCGTTTGGTGGAATACCGTGCCACTTGTAGTTATATTCCATGAAATCGACGCCCTTACCGGGAATTGTGTGTGCAATAATCACTGTTGGCTTATTAGTGATTGCACGGGCTTCACTTGCAGCGTCGATAACACTTTGAACATTGTGTCCATCGATTTCAAGCACATGCCAGCCAAATGACTCCCATTTCCCGCGAAGATCTTCAAGTGGCATAACATTCTCGGTAGTGCCGTCGATTTGAATATTGTTGCGGTCAATAAAGGCCACGAGCTGAGAAAGTTTATTCTTGCCGGCGAACATGGCCGCTTCCCAGATATTTCCTTCATTAAGCTCGCCGTCACCCATCATTACATAGACAAAGCGGTGCGGGTTTTCATCGATGTATTGAAGGCTGTACGCATATCCAGCAGCTTGAGATAAACCACTTCCTAAAGGACCGCTTGTATTTTCAAGGCCCGGGAGCTTTTCACGTTCAGGATGCCCCTGTAAACGGGTGCCTAGCTTACGAAGCGTGGTGAGTTCGGTTTTGCTGAAGTATCCAGCTTCAGCCATCGCAGCGTATTGAACTGGCACACAGTGCCCGTTACTGAGGAAAAAGACATCACGCTCAGGCCACTCCGGCTCTTCAGGGCGAATGTTAAGAATTTCAAAATAGAGCGCCGCAAAAATATCTGCGAGCCCTAATGGCCCTGCACTGTGACCGCTCTTCGCCGCTTCAAGCATCGTAATAATATCTTGACGAATCGCATTCGCCTTTTGCTCGATTTGCGGAATCGTTAATGTACCCACCTAAATTACTCCGTGTTTATTAATTTCTTTAACAAGTTCGTTATACGTTTCAGCTGGATTTTCAGAGTTTGAAATCGCTCCCCCAACATTGAGAACGTCGACATTACCCTGAGTAAGGGTGTAGGCATTTTCAATATTCACGCCGCCATCCCAGCCAATTTCTACATCTGGCTTAATCTTTTTGATGAGACGAATCTTCTCGAGCTGCATCATACTCGCTGTGCCACCGAACTTCCCGAGATCACCCGAGAAGATCATGACGTGATCTGCCTCTTGAATCGCCCCCGCAACCGTAGCTGGCACTGTCGTTTTCAGGAGCGCCACCCCAGCCCTAATACCGGCTTGTTTCAATGCCTGCAAATGAGGGACGATATCTTCTTGGGCTTCGGCGTGCAAGATGACAAGATTCGGCTTGAGCTGCACGAGTTGAGCGATATGTTCTGAAGGGCGCGATACCATCGCGTGAATATCAACCTCCCAGCCCTGTGGCCAAGTAAGTTGCGATTCATTTAGCAAAAATGTTGGCGCAAATTCACCGTCACTGATATCGATATGGACACGACGGGCGAACGGTTGAATTTTCACCGTAGCTTCTTGGAGTTGTTCGGGCGTTTCCGCCATCATGGTTGGAACGATTTGGCTCATGACGCAAGCTCATCAAGTTCTGCATTTCGCCTTTTGAAGCGAACTGCATTAGCAAACTCAGTATTAAGCCAGGTTTCAAGAATACCCTTCCACTCAGCATCGTTGTCACCAACAACTCGAGCTGGCAAACAAAGTACGTTACTGTCGTTATCGTATCGGGTCATCTTTGCTTCATAAGCATCCCAGATAACGCTGGCGCGGATACCGCGGAAGCGATTAGCAGCCATAGCTACCCCTTGACCGCCCCCACACACAAGAATGCCGCGCGGATCTTTTTCGGTACTACCAAGCACCTTTAAGGCGACCGCCTGAGCGAAGATTGGGAAATCATCAGAGGGATCTAGTACCTTTCCGCCTACATCTTCAACCTCGTAGCCGTGCTTAGCAAGATACGCAAATATCTCTTCTTTTAAATGAAACCCCTGATGATCCGCACCCAAATATATCTTCATATTACTCCAAGTATAAGCACTTTACCCCTATTAACGCAAGGTCTTTGCAACGTCAGCTACCAGCTCAACGAGACGGTTTGAGTAACCCCATTCGTTGTCGTACCAAACCATAACCTTCGCAAGATTACCGCCAACGACTTTTGTAAGAAGAAGGTCAACTACGCCTGAGTGACTGTTACCAATGTAGTCACGGCTTACAAGCGGCTCTTCACTGACTCCAAGAATACCTTGGTAGTATGGCTCTGAAGCAGCTTTCTTAAATGCGGCGTTAATTTCCTCAACTGTAACATCGCGTTCGAGCAGTACCGTAACGTCACTGATTGAAACTACTGGGGTTGGAACACGGATACTCAGACCGTCGAACTTGCCTTCAAGTTGTGGCAACGTCTTTGTAACTGCAATTGCAGCTCCAGTTGTCGTAGGAACGATGTTTTCAGCCGCATTACGACCTTCGCGAAGGTCTTTAGCTGGAGCATCTTGTACCACTTGGCTTGCAGTGTAGCTGTGAACAGTTGTAAGAAGTGACTTCTCAACACCAAATTCAGCGTCAAGTACCGCCATAACAACACCGAGTGAGTTTGTAGTACAGCTTGCGTTGCTAATAACGTGGCTCGCGCTTTCGATCTTGTCTTCATTAGCGCCAAGTACGATTGTGTCGACACCGTCACTCTTTGATGGACCACTGATGATGACGCGCTTTGCACCGGCCGCAATGTGAAGTTCAGCAGATTCTTTATCTGTAAAGCGACCGGTTGATTCGATAACGAGCTCAACACCAAGACTTCCCCATGGCAGTGCTGCCGGGTCTTTTTCGGCAGTCACTTGGATGTGCTGTCCATTAACAATAATACCGGTGTCGTCGTATGAAACTTCGTGCTTGTATGTACCGTAGTTACTGTCGTGCTTGAGCAAGTATGCGAGTGTCTTGGTATCTGTTAAGTCGTTCACAGCAACAACCTCAAGATCGTCGCGGTCGAATGCTAACTTAAACGCATTACGGCCAATACGGCCAAATCCGTTAATACCAATTTTCGTTTTTGACATAGGAACCCCTACCCTCCTTATAAATAAAGCTTCTGCTTATCTACGCGTCATTATAACCATCTACCCCATCCTTAGCAATCTTTGTATACTATAGAAATGACAAAAGGCGAATTACTAAAGCAAGCCAAGCTCTATTACGAGGAAAATGAACTCCTTGAACTCGAGCATGCCATCAATGTTGCAACCGAATCCCATAAGGGTCAAAAGCGAAAAAGTGGCGAACCCTACATTATTCACCCGTTAGCCGTCGCTACCACGCTCGTGGAATGGGGCATGGATATCGACACCGTTCTTGCTGGTATTCTTCACGATACCGTCGAAGACACCGAGATGACCCTTGAAACAATTGAGGCCACTTTCGGTAAAGATGTCGCCTTCCTAGTTGATGGAGTCACTAAAGTCTCTCAAGCCCGCGCCGGAATGCAGGACCTGACTGAATATTTGCCCCAAACAAAAGACAATCTCTCAAAACTTTTGATTGCTATTGGCCAAGACGTACGCGTCATTATTATTAAACTTGCTGACCGCCTTCACAACCTTGAAACCTTGCAGCACATGACCCGCGAGAAGCAAAAGAAAATTGCCCGTGAAAGCCTTGAGGTATTCGCACCAATGGCCGATCGACTCGGTATGGGTCGTATTCGTATGCAAATCGAAGAAATTGCTTTTAGTTACCTCGACCCAGACGAATTCAAACATCTGAAGAATCAAATGAAAAAGCGACTCGGAAAAAGTACCCGTAAGCTTGGTATTGTTCGTGAAGAAGTGAATCGTGAGCTCACAAAGCAACATATACCCCACGAAATTAACGGCCGCGTCAAAAGTATTTACAGTTTGCACAAAAAACTTAGCAAGGGTACTCGCACTATCGATGACATTTACGACCTTATGGCGCTCCGTGTCATCGTTGAATCGAAAGAAGATTGTTATCGCGTGCTCGGTATCTTGCACTCTATGTATCAACCGATGATTACCCGTATTAAGGATTACATTGCCGTACCAAAACCGAACGGATACCAAAGCCTTCACACGACCGTGATTACCCCGGCTAAGCAAATCGTCGAGTTCCAAATTCGCACTTACGAAATGCATGAATACGCCGAACGTGGTCTTGCCGCTAGCTTCCATTATCACGAACAAAAGAGTTCGAAAGACTATATGAAGGGCCGGAAAAGTTCAGTCCTTCCAAGCCACATGCAATGGATTACTCAACTCCAAGAGATTGCCACAAAACTCCGAAGCGGTGAAGATATTCCAGAATCACAACTATCTATCGACCTATTCGGTAATCGTATCTTCGTGTATTCACCTAAAGGTGACATCTATAATCTCCCTGAAGGCGCCTTTCCGCTCGACTTTGCTTATTTAGTCCACAGCGACATCGGTAAGCACGCCTATGGATTCCGTGTAAATGGTGCGATCCATGCGTTCGACAAGCCGCTACAAAACGGTGACGTCGTGGAAGTTATGACACGTAAATCTGCCGTGCCAAAACAAACCTGGCTCGAACTCGTCAGCACAACCCACGCCCGCGCCAAGCTTCGTGCCCAGCTGCGTAAAAATGGCGCGATTGAAAGTATCAGTCACGCAGCCGGCATCATACGAGAAAAGACGCGCAAGAAGAAAAAACAACCCGCAGAAAATGAAAACGCCTCATAACGAGGCGTTTTCCGCAGGCTATAGTACTTACTTTGCAGCCCGCGCGATTGAGTCGTGAACAACTTGCATAGCGGCGGCAGCGTCACCCCAGCCGTGGAGCTTGCCATCAACACCATTCCAGTCCTTCTTCCAATCCTTGTAGTGATTGTAGAAGTGTTCAACATTCTTCTTAAACGCAGCACCGAGGTCGTCGAGCTCTTTGATGTGGTCTTTGCTGATGTCATCAACCGGAACAACAATAAGCTTTTCATCCATTTCACCATCGTCTTCGAAGTAAAGCACACCAACTGGACGTGATGGTACAACGGTTCCGTGCGGAACTGACTCATCGATAATTAGCAATGCGTCGAGTGGGTCACCGTCTTCACAAAGCGTACCAGGAATATATCCATAGTCTGCTGGGTAGCCCAGGAAAGTACCGTTTACACGGTCAAGGAAAAGACGACCGGTTTCTTTATCAAATTCGTATTTATTACGTTCACCTTTTCGGATTTCAATGATGACATTTACTGCGCCATCTTCAATATCGCCAGGTGTTACTTCAGCGTATGCCATAAGTTCTCCTTTGTTTCTACTTGTTCAATTTTAGCAGTTTTTCAGAATCACGTATATAATAACCCTAGTGAAACTTATTACTTCAACTCAATACGTGCGCGAAGCAGCCAAGGCAGTCGACGACGCGCAGACTCGTGTCTACTTAACTTCGATGGTTATCGCCGAGCACGATGCCACTCGCCCACTCGTTGAGGCGCTCATACGCGCAGCTGAACGAGGCGTTGAAGTGGTCGTTGCAGCCGATATCTTTACCTACGGTGAAGTTGCCGGTGGGTTCCTACCATTTCGTTACTACAGTCACGGTACTCGAGCCACCAACAAGATGGTGAAAAATCTTAAAAAAGCCGGTGTGCACTTTCACTGGTTGGGCCGTGGCCGCATTACTCTTTTTCATGGACGCACTCATAGCAAATGGGCCATTGTTGATGATAAAGTTTATACTTTCGGTGGCGTTAATCTTTACGAAGAAGGTGTTCATAATGCCGATTACATGTTTTATCTTGTCGATAGTAAGCTTGCTGATCGAATCGTCGAAGAACAAATACGTATTCAAAAAGCAGAGCGCCAATCGTTCAATTATTACAGTAGTACGTACGAGCATGGCGACATAAAGGCGCTCTTTGACGGCGGTATTGTTGGACAATCAATTATCTACAACCGTGTACTCGACCTCGCCGATAAAGCAGAGCATATCACCTTTGTGTCACAGTATTGCCCGAGCGGAAAGCTCGCAGCCTTTTTACGAGAGAAAAATACCACCATCTACTTTAATCGCCCACTTCAAGCCGATGGCCTTAATCGCTTTGCAATTCGTTTCAACCAATTTTTCACTGGCCTTAAAACACTCTACACTCGACCTCGTTATTTGCATGCAAAATTTATGATTTTTACCATGAAAGATGGTACTAAAACGGCCATTACTGGTTCACATAACTTTGCTTACACTGGCGTTTTGCTTGGTACCCGCGAAATTGCACTGGAAACAAAAGACCCCGAGGTGATTGCACAACTCGAGGCCTTTATTGATAAGGAAATCGCTTAGGCTTCTACGCGATCAAAATCTTGTAGATATTCACGGATAGAGAGCGCAGCTGCCGCACCTTCACCCGTTGCACTGGCAATTTGCATGGTTGCACCACTTCGCACGTCGCCACTGGCATAGACACCCGGCATGGTTGTTTCGAGGTGCTTGTTAGTCTTAATCAAACCAACTTCATCAAGCTCGATACCAGTCCCTTCGAGGAATTCGGTATTTGGCTTCAAGCCAACGAATACAAATAATCCGTTCACTTCAAGTTCCTTCGCAACACCGTTTTCAGTAACCTTCACACTTGAAACACGTCCATCAGTTGAAACGATTTCGTCGGTAGTCGTGTTGAGGTGAAGTGTCACCTTACCTTCATCAATGTATTTTTGCAGGTCCCGCTGGAGCACTTCGCTCGCTTTAACAGTACTTCGTACTAAAAGGTCGATGTGAGTCGCGTACCGAGTCAAGAAGATAGTTTCTTGCAGCGCTGAGTTACCACCACCCACAACCGCTAACGTCTTTTCACGATAAAACGCACCGTCGCAAGTTGCACAGTAGTGAACTCCACGGCCATAAAATTCCTTTTCGCCTGGAACGCCAATTTTTTTGTAATCGCTTCCCGTTGCAATAAGGACCGTCTTGGCTTTCACGTCTTCGCCATCAATGGTGATAACTTTATACTTACCCTCTGTACGGATCGATGAAGCCTCACCAAACTCGATATGTGCACCAAACCTTTCAGCTTGCTTTTCAAGCTGACCAGCTAACTTCATGCCTTCGATACCCTCAGGGAATCCTGGGTAGTTATCAACCATATCGGTAATAGCTGCTAGGCCACCGATAGTTGCTTTCTCATAAAGTACCGTGTCAATATCTTCACGGGTGGTGTAAATAGCTGCCGTCAAGGCACTTGGGCCAGCGCCAATCATGACAACGTCACGAACGTCAGAGTTCATTATTGTAGCCTCCCTGTTTGGTAGTAGTTCATAAGCTCTTGAGGAACTTCAATAGTTGGAACAATCATAACGATGAATTTTAGCGGAGTGTTTGGCGGGATAGAGTCGCCACTACCCGTTTCTCCATATGCAAGGTCAGATGGGATTGTTAATTCACGAACACCACCGACTTTCATACCATCAACACCCTTTGTCCAACCTTCAATGACACTTCCAGGTTGAACAGTGAGAGGGTCTTTTAGCTTTTGGCCGTCAATTGAACTGTCAAAAACCGTGCCACTTGGGTTCCAGCCAATGTAATATGCTGAGAAACTTGAATCTTTCGTAATAGGATCGCCATCGCCAATTACGAGGTCTTCAGTTTTGAGTTCCGTCACCGAAGCTGCATCGAAAGCAGTCGCTCGTGAAGAATATTGACTCAAAGTTGGGTAATATTTTTCTGATTGTGCCGCGATATCTTTTTGATATTGTGCCGTCAGTTCTTTTACGCGCGCTTGGTCTTTTTGTTGGTTTGAGTTTGCGAGTACGATAATCGCGAATGATCCGATCGTACCAACCGCCATAAATGCGGCGATGACCCAAATTCCAATTCGTTGTGCTTTCGTTGCTGCCATTTCCCCTAAATTACCTTTCCGTCTGTTACATCAGTGACTGTATTAATTACCCTCTCAACAACCGCCGTTACTTCTTCGTTTGTCAGTGTCTTGTCGTAAGAAGCAAGTTTGATCCGAACCGTGATATTTTTCGTTGTACCATCTTCTGGTTGATAAATGTCGAGTGGTTCAAGCGATGTAATGAGGCCTGATTCGCGTAATGCGTCTTGCGCCGTTTGTGCGATTTGCGCGTACGTCGTTTCGTTACTTACCTGGAAACAAATGTCGCGCTCCGTGCCAGGATAGCGGCTGAGTGGTTGATAATTAACCCCAACAGCCTCGAAGCTTTCATAGATTTTACGCGGGTTTAGCTCAAACCCAGCAGTATACTCTGGCAATTTGAAGGCTTTTTGAACTGCTTTTTTGTATTCACCAACAATACCCAAAACCTGCTCTGTCTTGGCATCAATAACAAGCGCGCTTCGCTTTGGCTCAAATGGCGCATACGCAGGCTCGGCCTGTTCTGAAAGTGGCGTAAATGCAACCTGTATACCTAACACATCAAGTGTGTAAGTTACTATGCGCTTTGCGTCGTAGTAAGCAGCGCCTTTTTTCTTTGAATCGGTCAACACAAGTGCGATGCTATCTTGCTCAACTGGAACGTTTTCATCGGTCAAACCATCTGATTTTTGATGCACCTTATTGAGCTCAAATAGCGCAAATGAACCGTATCCAGCTTTTACATTAGCGAATACATTCGACAAAAGGCTCGGTGTAAGGCTTTGACGATAGTACTGAAGGTCTGGGCTAATACTGTTAACGACTCGGTAGGCGTTATCGGCTGACTGTCCGGCCTTTTTCATAACATCACCGTGGATAAAGCTGTAAGTTAGAACTTCATTTGCACCAGCGCGCACCAACGATTTACGAAGCGTGCTACGGAGTGTATCGAACGCAGCAGGTTGTACCGCAATAAAGTCACGGCGTGGAAGCGTTACGTTAATCGTGTCATAGCCAGCAAGGCGACCAACCTCTTCAATGATATCTTCAGCAATGTGAATATCTTGACGCCAGTACGGTACGGTTACGGTAGCTTCTAGTTCGTTGAATTCGACACCAAAGCCAACATTTCGCATCAATTGGTCGATATCATCAGCCGTAAATTGCGTACCAAGCGTTGCATTAAGTTGCTGCTCGCTCACACGAACGATGATTGGCTCGCGTGTTACTGGATAGTCTTGAACAACAGGGCTGGTTGCACGTGCGCCAGTGTATTCTTGCAGCATTTGTACGGCTTGAACCAGCACGGGGGTGCTGAGCAAGGCAGGAATACCCTTTGTAAATCGCGTCACTGCGTCAGAGAAAATGCCATGGCGCATTTGGCTTGAACGCATGTGGTAAAGGTCAAACGTCGCAACTTCAAGCAAGACGTTCTTAGTTGAATCATCCACCATTGTGCTTTGACCACCCATAATACCAGCAAGGCCAACCGCGGTTTCACCGGCAGAAATAACAATATCAGAAGTGTCGAGGTCAATTTCTTTGCCATCGAGCAGTGTGAGTTTTTCACCTTCTCGAGCAAGGCGTACACGGACCGTAAAGTCGTCACCAGCAACAGCTTTCAGCTTGTCATAATCGTAGGTATGTGAAGGCTGACCAGTAAGAAGCATGAGGTAGTTAGATACGTCAACCGACGCGTTGATTGGGCGCACACCACTACGAGCAAGGTACGTTTGCAATTGGATTGGTGAAGTAGCTTTTTCATCAACACCACTGAGTACAATTGCTTGGAAACGATCAGAAAGTGATGAGTCTTCAATTTTAAGAGCTGGTGCCGTAACTGAGCCGTCATTTTCAACCGCTGCATCAAGCACTTCAAGCCAGTCCGGCGTTTTAAATGGCAGCCCTTGAATACCAGCGACTTCACGAGCAAACCCAATAACACCAAAGGCATCTGGGCGGTGCGTTAATGACTTGTTTTCAATATCAAGCAAGTAATCGTTAAGTTCGTAAACTTCAGCGAAAGAACTACCTGGCGCACAGTCTTTATCGATTTCAAGAATGCCATGGTGATCGTCGTAGAGATCAAGTTCACGAGCACTAGCAAGCATTCCATTACTCATAACACCACGAAGTGCACGCGCACCAAGCACGAAAGGTTCGGCGTCGTTAAATGTTTCTGGAACAGTACTGTGAGGCGGCAGCCAAGCGACCAAAAGCCCGGTACGAACATTTGGCGCGCCACAAACAACTTGTACGTAGCCATTTTCATCGCGCTCGATATCTTGTACAACGCCACCGTCATCGATTTTTGTGACGTTGAGGTGATCAGAACCTTCAAGTGGCGCACATTCGACAACCTTCGCGACCACCACACCTTCGTATTTTTCACCAATGTTTTCAACGCTTTCAATCTCAACTAAACGAGCACCAATCAGTGTCGCGAGTTCATCAACCGAACCAGTAATATCGGTGAACTTTTTCAACCAGTTTACAGAGATAATCATGAGTTAAATTTCCTTAAGAATGCTAGTTTTGCTGATTCGAAGTGACGAAGATCTTCGATGGCGTATTTCAACATCACGAGGCGCTCGACTCCACCGCCCCAGGCAAAACCACGGTACTGAGTTGGGTCGATACCAGCTTCTTTTAATACGTTCGGGTGAATCATGCCACAGCCAAGCATTTCAAGCCACTCTCCTGGCTTACCGCCAATTGAAGCGGGTTTTTCAATTGCAAACTCAAGCCCTGGCTCGACGAATGGGAAGTATGCCGGTTGGGTTTTAATGCGAAGTGCTTGCCCATAATACGTTTCGAAGAAGCTACGAAGCGTACCAAGCATTTCACCAAGCGTAGCGCTCTTACTTACAAACACACCTTCGCATTGATAAAATGTATGCTCGTGTGTTGCATCGACATCTTCGTTACGGAATACGCGACCATAACTCACCGCTGCAATGTGACCGCCAGCTTCAAGCTTCGCCTTACCCTCTTTTAGAATACGATGTTGCATCGTTGAAGTGTGCGCAGGTGGAATAAAGCCTTCTTCGGTGCGGAACGTATCATAACCATCGCGCGCCGGATGGTCTTCTGGGAAGTTGAGCGCGCCGAACATATGATGGTCGTCATCGATTTGACGAGATTCGATCGCATCAAAGCCCATACGAGTAAAAATATCGACGATGTTTTCAAGCTCTTTAGTGAGCGGGTGTTGCGTGCCATATTCGGTTGGAAGAAGTTGTGAAGGTTTTGCGTTCACATCCCACGGCGCAGTAACGTCGATTGGCGTAACGTCGGCTGATTCGAGTTCAGCTTCACGCGCTTCAATTGCCGCCTCAACCGCAACTTTAATTTCATTAATTTGCTTACCAAAAGCACCACGTTCTTCAGCCGGAAGCGTGCCAATTTTACCGTATAGTTCGCGGAGTTCCGGTGACTTCAATACGTCACGCGGAGCAGCACTCGAGACGACTTTCTCAAGCAGAGACTGCTTTACTCCCTCAATATCATATGTGGACATAATTATATCTAGTATACGCTAGAAGTAGCGTAGTGGCGAGTGCAAAAATCACTACATCGTCGAGACGATAAGCCAGATTGCGATACCAATAATCGCAAGGACAATCAGTACCCATACCCACGCTAGGCTGGTAGTCTGCTTCGTGTCTTTTATATAAGCAGAATCCGTCACACCGTCAGGCTGGTCAAAGGTCTTCGCTTTTTCTTTCGCTCGGTCTTGAAGTTCTTTCGCAAGCTTGTCTTGGAGTTGCGATCGGGTTTCGTTCTGCTTTAAATATAAACTCATACTTATACTATAGCACTTCAGGATTGACGCTTCACGTTTATGGTATACTGAAACCATGTTTACTATAAGGAGGGAAACATATGGCCACTAAGAAAGCCGTTGTTACAAAAAAGAAAGCTCCTGCAAAGAAAGCTACCACAAAAGTAGTTTCAACTGCAGAGACTAAAACGACCGTCAAGACCGTCCCTGCGACCGTAAAGAAGCAGACTCTTGGCCAACACCTAGAAACTTCAATGCTCGCTGGTTCGCTTTGGCGTTCACTCGGTGCTGAGTTTATCGGTACATTCCTACTTGCAGCCGTTGTGATTGCAGGTCAAGGTCAACCAATCTTTGTTCTATTCGGACTTGCGGGTATCGTACTACTCTTCGGTTCTGTTTCAGGCGCACATGTTAACCCAGCAATTACCATTGCTGCATGGGCAACCCGCCGCATTGGCTGGCTCCGTGCTCTCGGTTACTTGCTCGTACAATTCCTCGGTGCCGCTGCTGCCTTCTTCGCACTCAGCGCCTTCATCGGTGGTGCTACTCAGCCAACCGCTGAACAGCAAATGTACGGCCAAACTGCAGCTAGCCTCTTCCAGGCTGTTGACGTAAGCGGTCTTACCGGTAAGGAATGGTATGTATTCTTCGCTGAACTTCTTGGTACAACCATCCTTGGTTTTGCGATCGCCTCAGCATCACGTGCTAAGGAAACAATCAACGCAGCCTTCACTGCTGGTTTCGGTATCTTCATCGCTTTGATGGTTGCCATTACTGTAAGTGGCTACGTTTCAGCAAGCGCAGTACTCAACCCTGCAGTTGCACTCGCACTCCAAGCTTACGTTGCAAACCCATGGTCATACCTTGTATACCTACTTGCACCAGTAGTTGGTGGTGTGCTTGGTTTCCTACTTCACGATGTTATTCGTGGCAAGGACCGCGCTTAGTTTTACGACTAACGCACTACTTAAAAAAATCCCGCTGTACGAGGCGGGATTTTTTAAATAGATGCAAGTTCAAGCAATCGCTGCTCAATGGCTTGTTTTATATTGTCAGAAATTTCCAACGCAATTCGTTCTGTTGCCTTTGGCCAATCCACATCAATAAATTCTTGGCCAGCAAACTGCACCGGCTTTGAGTAACGAGGAATCACATGAAAATGTACTTCCGGGTCGTCCATCATAAGCGCGAGGTAGTTAAACTTTTCTGCACCAAACGCAATAGTAATCAATGCTTCGGTTTCACGACACACTTCTCCAAATTGTGCCCAAGCCTCTGACGAAAGGTTGCCAAGGCTAGCTTCTTCTAGGTGCTTAGACATAATAATAACGCTACCAATTGTCACCTGTTTATCACGAAACAACACCACCCAATGCTCATATTCTTTTAATACTCCGTAAAAAGGGTCTACAGAAAGATCTCGCACTACTCGTCCTGTGGCTTATCGACTAACAGCGGTTCAATACTCTTATTTCCACCAGCAATCTTCGTCACGTCAGTATCAACCTTAGCAAGCTCTTTATGGGCGTTATTGTAGTGGTTTACCGTCGTGCCCAGCGACTTTCCAAGCCGCTCCATATAACTATCAAATGAAGCAATATGACGGCCAAGCTTTCCTACCTGAAGCTGAATGTCTTTAGCTTGTTCTTCAATTTGCAAGCTACGAAGGCCTTGCAACACGGTTTGAAGGTATGCCATAAAGCTAGTTGGACTCACAATAATAACTTTCTTTTCACGGAATGCATACTCAATCAGGTCACGAGCACTTGAGCCAGTACCTACATCACCAATAAGTAGGTCGTAATACAACGATTCGCTTGGAATAAACATGAAGGCAAAGTCCATCGTGTTTTCAGCCGGGCGAATATACTTACTCGTTTCATCAATACGACCCTTGAGGTCATTACGGACACGCTTAAGCCACTCTTCGCGCTCGGGCTTCGTTGCAGCCGAGACCATGCGGTTGTAGTTTTCCAAACTAAACTTACTGTCGACAGGGAGAATTTGACCTCTGTCTAAAAACACCACCGCATCGGCAATCACGCCATCTTTAAAACCGTACTGCATTTTAAAGTTTTTCGTAGGAAGTATATTAGAGAGCACCGATTCCAGGTAATACTCGCCAAACACGCCACGCTGCTTTGGGTTTTGCAGCACGTTTTGCAGTGTTTTTAGTTCGTCGGCAACATCAACCACCCGACGGTTCGTCTCATCCAGTTTAGTAAGACGCTGCGATACATCACCCACAAGCTTCATACTTTCCGTCAGCTGCTTTTGCATTGAACTTTGCATGTTCGTTGCGTTGCGCTCGAGCTTGTCGCCAAGGTTTGTTTGCAACGCCGCAATCGTACGGTTCAGTTCGGTTACGTCGGCCTTGAGAAGCTCGACTCCTCCGGTTTGTTTTGTATCTTTTAGACGCTGAGAAATTACAAACAACGCCGCGCCCATAAAGCCCACCACTGCAACAAGAAGAATTATTACCACCATTTCCATAGCTTCAGTATACCCTATACCATCACTAAAAGACGAACGCCGACAACAATAACAGCAGCGACGAGCAGCGATAGCCATAGCCATTGAATGCGCGCAACTAACGAGAAGAGGCCGTAGCTTAGTCCATAAAGCACAAGCGCCCATAAGATCACAACGTACCACGCAAGCCCATTAACGAGGCCACCAAGACCCCATAGCAACACGGCAGTTGAAAGTGCAATGATAATTGGGCGTGGTTGCAAGTAACGAATTAATAAGAACGTACCAGCGGCTGCAACAAGAATAGCAGCAATGTTACCACTTAACCCAAGTGAGTTCACACACGCGCTCGCCGTCGATAAATCACGACACGCAAGCGGCTCTACAATATAGTGGCGAAGCAGTGCTGTTAGCACCCACCACAAAAGCCCCATAGCAAGGCCAATATATACAATTCTTCCTTTAACCCACCACGGTTCGACGACTACACTACGCTCGTCTTGGATGACCTTTGCCATTACCGTGCTCCTCCTGTTTTCTTGGTACATTACTATACCATAGAGCACCAACAAGGGCAATCGCGACACCCCCTATTACATCGAGTGGTGTATGTACCAGTGCAAGTACCCGACCAACACAAATTAGGAGAACCAGAAGCGCCAACGCGACACTCACCTTTTTCATACGCGTCTCAAACCAGACTGCACAAGCGATAGCTGTCACAAAAAGCGCGTGGTCTGACGGGAAGCCGGGGTTATTGAGATAGGCCGCACCTGGGTCAACACCGAGTAGCTCGAACGGTCGAAGTTCGGCCGGCTGATAGATAGTTCCTATAAACTTTGCAAGCATATACGCCGTGAGACCGGCCATAAGAACGCGACTATAGGCTTCGAAGCGATGGTCTTTTGGAATTTTAAAAAGAAGCGCCCACGCTCCTATAAGAACTACCGGAATGACAGCGGCGTCGGCTATGAGGCGAATGAGGAATTCGAGTGTCATATGAGATTAGTATACTTACTTTTCTTAAGCGTGCAAAAAAACGCTTAAGTTTATTCGTATTTTTTATATTAAAGGTTACAATTATATTAATACCGTACTTGTGTCATACGATTCCGTAACGACTGCTTTGTACATATCTTATCCAGTGTAAATTTGCCGGTCTAGACAATAGTCGATGTCTGGATAGCTAAACAACAGAAAGGATAATCGTATGAGCAACAATCTTTTTGATGTGCTGACGGAAACTGATCTGCGTTCAGAGGATGCATTAAAGCAGCACCTCGTAAGCAATGCAGCTAGTGGTTTACCTTGGCTTGTAGCAGAAATACCTGAATAAGGTTGAATTGAGACTCTGTTGAATAAATACAGAGCAAAAGTTCTTAGCAATCAACAGAGTCTTTTTAAGACGCGGAATAGTTATGAGTAAAATTTTAGATAAAGTTATATCCATAAAATCTCTTGATGAGCTATCTGCTATCGAATTGAGTGATTTTATACATCTATTAATCAGAAGCGAACTTAAACCCGGTGGTCCCTACAAATTTAATAACTCAGTTATAAACCACAAAAAAATTAATAATCATATCTATCATCTTTTCCTGGCAAAAGGAAAAAAGTTAAATCCTGAAATGAAAAGTAATAAAGGCTATAAGCAGACCGAAAAGCAAATTAGTTTATCCGATTCTTACATAAAAAATATAGACTCGTTGCATGAAAAGATAAAAGAAGAATTTAAATATAAGTTTGAAACTAACGACTGTGAACTAATAGACTCTGTAGCAAAGAAAATTAAAAAAGCTGATTGTTCCGGAGAGATTAGTCAGTTAAGTACAATTTTTTACGAATCCTTAAAAAAAGATTACCGCGATAAATTTGATTTTACAGAAAAAATTAGAGAGCATTATTCATTTGCGAATATCTACACTTGGCTTACGTATACAATCATAGATAATCTTCTAGACACTAATTTTAGTGTAGAGGCATTGCCGTCTGTTTTGATTCTTCAAAGAGACATTACTTATCACTACCTGGAAGCAGGTGTGGATATGCGACTCATACAATCCATATTCAATACAGTAGACAAAGCAAACAATTTAGAATTAAAGCTTCGTCAACATTTAAGTTTTAAGCAGGACGGTAAAACAATTTCTTTTAGCAAAATTAGTCCCAATAAAACTAACTCGCTAATGTGGAAGAAATCAATTGCTCATACACTTGGACCAATCTCAATTTTAGGAAAGATTAATACAAAATACTTAAATGATTTAGAATCAGCAATGAAACTGTATTGTTCTGCTAGGCAACTAAATGACGATGTTCATGACTGGCAAGAAGATTTTTCAAACGGCCAAATGACCTATGTGATCGATGAGTTATTAACAAAAGTTAATTTACCACCAGGAGAATACAACTACACTAAAATTTTAGATTTATTAAAGACATCTTTTTGGGAAGAAGTCTTACCAATACTTTCAAAACGAATACAAGCGGATATCCAAAAAGCCATTAATCTTCTTGAGGGGCATATTCTGGAAAAGGATTCTAAATTTGTCGAATATTATCTTTTACCCATTTATACTTCAGCAGAACAAGCAATTAATCGAAATAATTTTGAGAAGAAGTTTCTTAAAAATGCAGGTACTTAACGATTAAGGCTGTAATATTTAAGTGAGTTTACTCGACAAGACCTTAACATAATTCCCCAAAATCTCATGCCCAGCATTTAATCGCGTCACGGTCACATTCTCATGGGTCTTAGCAAGCGTCGTAATATGTTTCTTAATCACGACCGGGTCAAAAGCTCCGTAATATATATCAATTGGCAAACGAAGCTGCGATACGTCTTGCAGTGCAGTCTGGTTAATGATACTTGATTCAAGCGCTGCAATATATGACGGTACGTTATCGCGGGTAATGTTAAGTGCCTTGTTAGCGAGCCCAAGTTTTACCGCCAATGGCGAAAGCTGTTCTAGCTGCTCGGGGTGTTTTTTAGCAATGCCGTAAATAGTGCGCAATAAATCATCAGGTGAGGTGACGAACTTCTTATTCTCAAGTGGTTTATAAAACGGTGGGCTGCAGAGGATTAATTTCTTTGGTAATAATGGGTAGCGCTTTGCCACCGCGACCGCCACGAGCGCGCCAAGCGAATGCCCAACAATAATTGGCTGCTGTCGCAACCCTAATCCAAGTAGTGTAACTCCTACCGAACGCGCCTGCGTCTTCGCGTCGTAGACCGCCCAATCAGGTCGTGGTGAATCGCCAAATCCAAGCAGGTCAATACCAATGATACGTATGTCGTTTGGCAACAATGCGGCAAGCTCTGTCCAGGCATGAAGCGTATTTCCTATTCCATGAATCAATACATAGGTCGCGCGAGGTTTTTTTGGCGATTGAAATTCGTAGGTATTGAGCGTGTACGGAATTTTTAGGTAACGGTGCGTGACCGTCGAGATATAACTTCGAAGTGACATATCTTTACTATACCAAACCCCTTATTGGTCTTGTATAAGAAATGAAAAAGCGCAACACTAGCATATATGCTTGACCGCGATGAACTACTACGCATTAGAATTGACCATCGTCTTGATGACCTCTATATTCCCACTAAAAAAGTTAAAACAGGGATGGGCACAATGGCGGTGCGGCAGTTCAGTGAAAACGGCATCACCATCGGAGCTTTTGCAAAAACAAAGCGCTTAGTTATACAGAGCGATCCGCACTATTTTATTGAATCGTCTGTTCCAGGTTCGGCTTACAAACGTCAATTATGGCTTCCTGCTGATCGTTGGGAGGATATCGATGGCCATCCTACATTTGTACCTCATCGTGAAATTATTGAAACTACCGAAACCACTAGCCGACGCTTTGCCGCGTGGCAAGATGTTCAACCATATGTGTATGACCTTAACGACTATTCACCTACTGATCCGATTAATCAGGCGTTGTACGAACAAGCGTCACTGCTTCTGCAATTCATTGACGCGAATGATGATAGTTTTTCAATAGAGCCGCTGTAACAAGCTTTCGTTTGACTTTATCGCCCAGCCGGGTTCATACTATGAACACTCTTTATGAAGAAGAGTTGACGTGCGTACTGTCCCGCAGTTGATACCGACCTACCGAGGAGTGTGATCATGAGCGAAGACAATGCGGCCCCAGAAGTGCCGGATGAGGAGATCATTGCCGACACCCTCGGTTCCAATGACCGCATCTGGAGAGTGCCCAGCAAACAGGCGCTCTACACGCTGTCCGACCAGACCATGGACGATGACCTGATCGGGCTCGACACCTACGGGCGACTGCCTGTTCGGATGCTCATCGCGAGCGCCGCCATACCACAAGACCAAGAGGTGGTACGGCCCCAGCAGACTACCGCTTCCGGCTTGATCATCCAACAGCGCTACAGTGCGCTTCAGGAAGTAAAGCTGGTTCCGATGGACCTGTTCAGGATCCAGATCGAGTCAGGCGATCGGAACACGCCAAGCAAGGCCGTGACCTTCCAAGGCACCGCAATGCCCGATGCGCGTCGCTACATGCGCAAACTGCGCATCATCCGCGTGACCGTCCGCGAAGACGGTTACGCAACCTACGAGGTGATCGCGGAAACGCGCTACCCTCCCCACTGACCCCGCCACCCACAAGGTCGAGCTCGACTCCCTTGTGGGTGGCGGGCTTTGCCGTTTACAGGACCTTATGGTTCGAGAACAAGTGTTGGAATTCGCTGCTGAGCTGTAGAGCCGACGCCTAATTGCCCAGATGCATTATTCCCCCAGCTATACGCCCGGCCATCAGAATCAATTGCAAAACGATGATCTGGACCGCCGCCAATTTTCACGATTGTTTTTCCGCTCAAAGCACCTGTAATAACTACCGGTATATCTGCATTAATCGTCTGATTGTTTCCTATTTGACCTGAAGCATTCTTACCCCAGCCAATTACCAAACCAGTTGAAGTCAGTGCATGAGAGGCTGAACCAGCCGCAAGTAATTGAGTGGGGGTCTTGCCGATGAGGGCGCCACCGCCATAGCCCGTAATGTCCTCGGGAGACCAAAAAGTATTACCACCTCCATCCAATTGGCCATCTGCATTATCTCCAAATCCGAAGATAGTTCCGTCCGACGCGAGAGCCATTCCATAATTATTACCGCCACTAAACTGGGTGATTATTTTACTCATAAAAGCTAGATTGAGACTAACAGGTGTACTTCTCCGCGTCGTAGCCTGATCGCCTACCTGTCCGAGGTCATTCAATCCCCACCCATATAGTGTATTATCCGATGCAATTGCATATCCATTATTATCGCCGACAGCTATTTTTGTAATCGTTTTCGTTGCAATTGCCCCTGCTGTTGCAGATGGCGTCGTCCGGTTATTACCATAGGTACCATCACCTAATTGACCGCTTGGATTATCTCCCCAGCTATACACTCTCCCATCAGATGTAAGCGCCGACACGTGAATTCCACTCGCACTTACTTGGGTCACTACTTTTCCAGTCAGCGCACCTCCAACGGTAACAGGGCTTGAGCGGGGAGTTGACGTACCATCACCCAGCTGCCCTTTACTATTGAGTCCCCACGCAAGCAGTGATCCTGTGCTCGTTACCGCATACGAACTACTACTCCCAGCGGCAACTTGAGTAATCGTTTTTCCAGCTAGTGCTCCACTGGAAGAAATATCAGCCGGTCGCGTAACATCACCCGTTGTTGCTCCATTACCCAACTGATTATTACTATCGCTTCCCCAAGTATATACTTTCCCGTCCTGTGATAACCCCACACTATGGCTATCACCGGCAGCAATTTGACTCCATACAATGTTCGTCGATGGGCACCCGCCAGCCTGAATTATTCCGCCATGAGTAACATAAAAAACAGGTCCATTAGCAGCTTTCGTGGTGCCGCTTAAGCAAAAGGTTGATCCGTCGCTTGTGTAGGATAAAATATTCGTTGAGCTTTCAGATTTTTCCGAATCGTTAAGACTAGTCGGATACGTTCCCTGTTCAGATTTCACCATGTTTAGCTTAGTTGCCGTATTGCGAAGGTCCGACTTAATGCCCGTTTCGCTCGCACGTCGAGTAATACCGTTGTATGCAACAATTGTGACGGCAGCAAGAATAGCAATCACTACGACAACAATGAGCAATTCAACGATCGTAAAGCCTTTTCTCATTGGTGGTAGTTTAGCATAAGCCCAATCAATGTGCTATGCATCACAAGGCATAAACAAATATAGAACCATAATCTGGAAAATATCACGAAATTCATACCATTTATGCTTTTCTTGCTACTATAGAAGCAATGAAACCGATCATAGGCATCACTACTGGTGAAAATGTGAACCTTAAAGAGCCGTGGGCACCAATTGTTTATGGTCAAAAACACACCTATAGTGATGCGATTATTGCCGCTGGCGGGATCCCGCTGTTGATCCCCTTTATGCCAGAAGCGCAGTTACGAAGCCTCTATGATCGTTTGGATGGCCTCTTTTTCGCCGGTGGCAACGATATTAGTCCGCAACTTTACGGCGAGCAAACCAGCCCATTAACAAGGGATATCTCACCCGAGCGCGATCGTGTTGAGATGCTTCTGATGAAGTGGGCTATAGCGGACAATAAACCCATCTTCGCTATTTGCCGCGGTTTCCAAATGCTTAACGTTCACCTTGGCGGTAGTTTATATCAGGATATTGCAACCGAACTCCCTCATGCTAGCGACCATGAATTTTCTTTACATGAAAAAGACTACAAACCTATTGCCCACACGTTAACTATTACGCCACACTCGCGATTAGCTTTAATTATTCATTCAGACACACTAAATGCAAACAGTCGCCACCATCAGGGAATTAAAAAACTTTCTCATGAGCTCAACGCGGTCGCAAGGTCTGAAGACGGGCTGATTGAGGCGGTTGAACACCCTCAACGTTCTTTCGTAATGGGGGTTCAGTGCCACCCCGAATCGCTATACCAAGCTGATGAAAAATGGGAAGCTGTTTTCAAGACTTTTGTTAACGAAGCATCAAAGCAGCTTATTCCTGCACGTTTGTTCAAGTTTAAGCGACGGACCGGTACAAAGCCGTTCCCAAACAAAACGTTTCGAATCTTTTAGAAAAATAAAAACGAGCCGTAATGACTCGTTTTTTATAAACTCTATGGCTAGGGTGGAGGGATTCGAACCCCCGAATGCCAGGACCAAAACCTGGTGCCTTACCACTTGGCGACACCCTATTAACCCGATGTATTATACAGCAAATAGGGTAAATTCTCAAGTGCTACTTAGATTCGTGGGCAGCTTTTGAATGTTCTGCGTGGGCGAATTGCCCATGAACCTCAAAGATGAAGTAAGCAGTGACAGCGAGCCAGAGTGCTCCGAAAATAAGACTCGTAATGAAATTGAACGGACTAAGTGTCAAAATTGCATTCGCCACTACCGACACAACACCAATAAGCCATGAGCCGAACAATAGTACCCAACCCTTCTTTTGCTTAGCTCGCAACGGCTTGATTGCCGCAGCCAGTACGAAAAGTTCAATCCCGTTAAATACCAACGATACCGAAGTCTGCACTACCGCCCATGCTACGATCGAGGCCGATACGTAATACGATACATAAGGGCTTGCGAGCAACGATAAGTTGCTAAACAAAGAAACGATCAGCCATAAAACATAAATCGCGTTGGCAACCGTGATAATCGTGACAATCCACCAACTGTTATCACCGAGCCACTTCCGAACACCAGATGGTAAGTGCGGAGCCTCTTTAAACCATCCCAGAACCGTACGCTCGAGCTTCGTTAAAGCCTCCATACTCTACAATCTCCTTTTAATTCTCTTCATAATACCGGTATCACCGGTATTTCTCAACTATTTCTTACGCCGACTCGCAGGCCACATACCCCAGCTCGCCCACCCAGCCATACTGCCGAGAAGCAATGAAACAAATACCGCCCACCAACCCGGAGCCAGATTTATAGCCGTCCCCAAGAACCCAACTGTCTCAACTACTGGATACGTATTCACGACTGAACCGTTAATGACAAGCCAAATAAGCGCAACAAGCCAGCCGCACATCATGCTCACCCACCGAAACGCTGGGCTCAGCGTCATTCGCAACAAAAAGGGCAAGGCAAACACTTCACTTGCAACTACGATAGGTACAAGCGCCGCCGAAAAGGTTTCGCCGAACGGTAAGTTAAATGACAAGATTAATTCAATAAATGTATCAAATGTGAATAGCTGAGCGACTGCAAATACGACCAAAATACCTGCATAAAACAGGGCTATTTTTTGAGCAGAATCGGCGCGTGGCTTAGTCGCAGCTTGTGCTTTTACGAAGAAACTCATGCTGTTAGTATACGCTCGTGCTTACACTTTTAACAAACTGTTGTTATTTTTAACATTACGCTTGCGCTTTGAGTTTTAATGCGATAAAGTATGAACAAGCGAAAGTTACAAAAACAAAAACTCCAATAAAAATTCAAAAAAATTTTTACTTTTGTGTAGCTAGCGCTCTACGATATCCACCACAACGAGAGAGAACCCGCCCTATGCGGGTTTTTTCTTTTGTAGTCGTTGTGCAAAAAAATAACGACTGTTGCGCCGTTATTCTGCTTTAAATGAATGTTCTTCACGCCACTTAGCTATTTCAGCGTGATTACCGCTAAGCAGTACGTCAGGTACTCGCATACCGTTATATTCGGCCGGCTTTGTATATTGAGGAAATTCGAGCGTCTCGCCATCCGAAAAGCTTTCGATTTCTGCACTAGCAGCGCCGCCAAGTACCCCAGGAATAAGTCGCACGATACTGTCTATAATTGTCATCGCTGGCAGTTCGCCACCAGTTAATACATAATCACCCACACTAATCTGCTCATCAACGAGACTTACGATACGCTCGTCATAGCCTTCATAGCGTCCACAAATAAAAATATAGCCATGATCAGCATCGGCGTAGCTCTGTGCCGTGGCTTGCTTCCAGCGTTGCCCGCGTGGGGTCATTAAGAGTACCTTAGCAGTCGGGTCATTCGCTTTTGCGGCTTCAATAGCTGCAAATAACGGCTCAGGCTTAAGGAGCATGCCGTCACCGCCACCGTACGGCGTATCGTCGACTTGCTGGCGCGGGCCAATACCGTAGTCGCGTAAGTTAATGAGACCAAATTCAGCAGCGCCCTCTTTTTGGGCCTTCCACATCATCGAGGTATTAAGCACACCTTCGAACATTTCCGGAAACAGCGTTACAACTTGGATCTTTTTCACTCTCACCAGTGTACGGTATATTGACTTTTTTGTAAATATGTGATAATATAATAAATAGCTCTTTGATATATTCGATTCGACTTTGATAGGACCCGAAAACGATGACTGCCTCCAGCGAGACCTTGCCTGCCAACTCCGCCTCGACCAAGGAGGACGCTGAGCTGAAGAAGCTCAACACGTCCATCAAGGCTGATGGAGTTGCCATCAGCCTGCTGGTGAGCGCGGCCATGCTTTTCTCCTTCGCGCTTATCCGCAGCACCGACATGCACACCATGGCCATCTTCTTCGTTTCGATGATGCTCATGATCTTCAACTCCATCATGTTCCTCACGAACATGATCGCGTCGATCGTGAAGTACCAGCTCCTCGCGCACGAGCAGCGCCTCGCCAAGAGCTCCGCCCGAGTCGAGTCCCACTAGCAACGCCTGTTGCCCGGGACTCCTCGGGCAACAACCAAGTTTATGAATTCGCTTCATACCCTTGTTTGTCACTCCATTGACTTTTATAAAATATATTGTAGTATAGAACAACAGTTCTTTAACACCCTTATTCCCCTTGTCACACTGGATGATTGGAGACTTCGTTGGAAGCACACGTGCCCAAGAAGCGTCGAACCCCGGCTTCTGACAATACCTTCACCGAACACGCCGTCATCACAGGCCTTGTCACGGCGGCATTCGTTACCGGCGCGTACATCTCGTTCAGCGCCGGTCACGTCGGCCTCGCGTTCATCCTGGCCGGCTGCGCGATCCCTGCAACAGCGCTGATGGTCTTCCTGATCCAGGAGGCTTGGAGGCTGCGTAAGCAGAACAACTCGCAAGACCGTTCGAACTCCTAGAGCTTGGTTCATCTGGGCTCTAGTCATGAAGTCACTTCTCGCGATCGGAGTTCCATCATGGCAACGCCCGAAGAGCAGGAGCACTACCGCAAGATCAGCAGTACCGCGGCCGAGGCCGACAAGTACCGCCAGAACTCGTTCGGACTCGGCGCCATCGCCGGCATCCTGTGGCTGTTCAGCGCCAGCCTCATGTGGCAGGGCTATCGCAATGGCGCGATTGCCCTCATGGTGGTCGCGGTGGCGCTGAGCTCCTTCACGGTCGGTGCCCTGGTGGCCAAGAAGGAGGCTCTGAAGGAGCTCCACACCCTCCAGGACCAGCGCAAGGGCATCAAGAACTCGGCCTGAGTCGAGTCCTCGCAGTAACAGTTTGTTGCCCGGGGACTCCTCGGGCAGCAAACAAGCGTATTAAATATTAATGCCCTTGCTTGACTTATTAAATAATATATTTTATATATAACTATAGCTCTTTAACGTGTTTCTTCTGTGATTGGAGAATCTCATGTCACCATCAGCTCAAAAGGACCGGGAGAAGGAGCTCAAGAAACTCAGCAAGCGAGGACTCCTCTACAGGAGGGTTGCCCTCATCAGCGGATTCGTCGCCGTGATTTCATTGGTGTCCGTCGCGACACTCCCTCACGCTGAGACACTGGGCGTGCGCCTGGTCCCGATGATCGTTTTCGCTATCGCAGGGCTCCTTTACGCCTCTACCGGGTTGTTGTTTGAGCTGAATGATGATCGGTATCGACAGCTCCTGCACAAGCGCTAACCCGCCAAGAGCTCCGCCTGAGTCGAGTCCTCAAGCAGCAGTTTGCTGTTCGAGGACTCCTCGGGCAGCAAACAAGCGTATTAAATAATTGATACTCTTGTTCGTACACCCCAACCAATCAAAAAGACGCCCATTTTTAGGGCGTCTTTTATACACATAAGCTCTCAACAAAATGTGGTGTATTTGTTGCTCGCAATCGAGCTTCTCGCAGTTCAAAAGTGTTTGTTGAACTGCTAGTGATTATATATCAAGGTCGTCGAGTTCCGCAAGCTCCTTGCGGGTCTTTTTTGTGTACTCAGAGGTATTGTCCACAGGTTCATCTGTAGAGCTATCCACAGTCTCGACAGATTCATCAGATGATGAACTAGTATTCTCGTCATCACTTGAGTAGGTTGCGCCGGTTTGGCCATCGTTGTTAACAATTTTTAAGTTGTAACGAGCATCATTTTTAGTACCGAGTGCACGAAGCAACGTACGAAGGCTTTGAGCGGTGACACCACGCTTACCAATCACACGGCCAAGATCTTCCGGGTTAACGGTAAGAGTAAGAAGTACCCCTTTTTCATCAATAATTCGTTCAACGACGACGTCGTCTGGGTTTCCCACGACAGATTTTACGATATATTCTATGAACTGCTGGTCAATGGTCGACATGTGCCCTCCTCCGGTCTCTATCAAAGTATCGTAGTCTCATTGTAGCATGCTGGTTGGTTTCAGTCATAAAAAAGCGTAAGCGTATTGATTTTTTAATAACTTTGTGGTATAGTCAAATCCAACATCGCGCTATAACGATGGGAAACCTGTAAAGTAGCACTTTCTTTAGACCCCGCCCCACTCGACTCAACGAAGAGGAGCCTGTCATGGCCGAGATGCACTCCATCGCGGTTCCCGTGGCAGACATGCGCCGCGAGACCGTCGTCCAGCAGTACCGGATCAACCAGGCCAGCACGGCCAAGCGGATCCTGCCCGGAATCCTGGGTTCCAGCTCTCAGCTGACCCACAAGGTCGCCAACATGGTGATCGATGCGTTCCCCACGGCGACGCTCGAAGGTCACCGGCACTGCCTCAACCTCATCGATGCCGCCGCCCACGCCATGCGCGACCAGCTCACCCCCGATGAGCTGCTGAACAAGGACGACATCGACAAGGGCACGCGTGCCGCGCGTCGGGCGCTGACCCAGGCCGGCATCCAGGTGAAGACGAGGGCGGTTAACGCCGCCCGTGTGCCGCTGGCGGTCTAGTACTACTCACATCGCCTTCAGACGACTTTCTGGACCAATTCGCGAGCCCTCGCGTCCGTCTCGCCCTAAAAAGCGAAACGAAGAGACCCCAGTACACTGTACCGGGGTCTTTCACTTTTTAGAATAAAGAGATTATTCTGCAGGAGTTTCAGCAACTTCTTCTGCTGGAGCTTCTTCAACCACTTCTTCTTTTGGTTGGTTCTTGCGAAGCTTTTCTGGGTTGCGAAGAGCTTTTTGCTTGTCGCTTGAAGCTTCTTTTACCCACTTAGGAAGCGTTACGCCAGCTTCTTTAAGGAGCTTAGCAACACGTGGAGTTGGTTGCGCACCGTTATCGAGGTACTTTTGTGCAACTTCAACTTGAACGTTAGCATCTTTAGTGTGTGGGTTGTAGCTTCCTACGTAAGCAACAACACGACCGCTTGAAGGGTGGCGTTGAGACTCTTGTACTGCGAGGCGGTAGGTTGGGTAACCAGCGCGTCCTACGCGTTGCAAACGAATTGCGAGCATAAAAACAATTACTTCCTTTATTAATAATTAAACTTTATCGTTTCAATCTTGTTTATTTTACACTACTTGACCCCAATAGTCAATCTGTTAAACAAGTCAGGTTACTTCTGGGTGTATGAAGTCAGGGCTTTTCGCGCCGCGTCTTGTTGCGCAGCTTGCTTGCTCGGCCCAGTTCCAGTGCTTACTTGGCGGTCACCGGCATAGACACCGAGTGTAAAGACCTTATCGTGGTCTGGACCCACTTCTTCAAGGACAACGTATCGTGGCGTCACACCATCAATTCGCTGCATTACTTCCTGAAGGTGTGATTTAGGGTCGCGCCATGAACCTTCTTTCAAGATATTGTCGAGCTTCGAGGTAATATGTTTCTTAATAAATACTTCTGCGTCTCCATAGCCACGTTCAAGGTAAATTGCACCAATCAGCGCTTCAAAAGCGTTTGCTAAAATTTGCAAACGAGCCCGTTCACTCCCCTGCTTTTCACCGCGGCTCATACGAACAAGTGGCTCATAGCCAAGTAATTGACCGGCGGCACCGATACTTTCGGTACGAACCAAAGACGCGCGCCAGCTGGTAAGAATACCTTCGGCTTCTGAGTAGTTATTAAACAAAAAATCGGTAACAACCAATTCAAGCACTGCATCACCCAAGAACTCGAGTCGCTCATTATGCTCAGATACACTTTTACGATGCTCGTTGACGTAGCTACGGTGCGTGAGGGCGGTTACTAATAGGTCGATGTTTTCGAACTCAAACCCAAGCTTTTCACGCGCAAATTGTTGATATGGAGCTGTTTGCATCCCACTCATTACAAGTTCTCCTGCCGAATGCGCTTCATCGCAAGCAGCATTAATTTTCCAATATCCTCGTATTCAATTGCATCTAAAGCATCGTGGAATGGGAACCACTTGATTCCGTTCATCCATTCTTCTTTCTTAATAGCATTCGTATCGCCCTTAGCGCGTACGAGATAGATTTGGGTGGTCATAAGAACCAGTTTGTCGATACGACGGTATCGGAAGTGAATTTTTCCAAGCCAGCCAAGAATATCAACTTCTTTTAGGCCAGCCTCCTCGCCAATTTCGCGGCGAGCGGTTTGCTGCGCAGTTTCACCTTCTTCAATGTGCCCCTTGGGGATCGTCCAGCGGTCTTTTGCATCTTGGATAAGCAAGATTTCAATGCCTTTTTCGCCATGACGAAAAACAATCCCACCGGCGGTCGGTTCACGGACAATTTCTTGAATAGATGGTTTTTTGCGCGAAAAGTATTTTTTAAACTTATCGAACTGTGGTGTCGCCATTTTCGGCTCCCTCTACAAGAGTGCGATACGCGGTACCTAGTACCCCGTTCACAAACTTGCTCGAGTTATCAGAACCAAACGCTTTGGCAAGTTCAACGGCTTCATTAATTGCAACTTTAGGGGGTACTACTTCAGCTTGGTGAAGCAATTCGTATACTCCGAGACGAAGAATATTTCGATCAACCCGTGCAATCTGTTCAATTGGCCAGTCGGGCGCAATTGGTTGAATCTTCTCGTCAATAGCCTTTTGCTCTTGCAAAACGCCCTCAACGAGAGTCTCCACGAACTTCGTATCTTCAATAGCCGTCTCATACCGTTCAAGGTTACGGGTTAGGATTTCCTTAACATCAGCAGAGCTGTCAGCAGACTCTTTACGGAATTCAAATTCGTAAAGTGTTTGTAGTGCGACGATGCGGCCGAGATGACGATTAGATGCCATAATGCGTTAGTTCTCTTTGTTATTGTGATTAATTAAATGTGCAAAAATGCGAAAACGCCTGCTAGAATCGAACGATTACTTAGCAAGCGCCTTGCCGGTTTCGCGGCGTGTCGTTTTTACCTTCACTGGTGACTTACCGTTTACACGGCGAGCGAGTTCCAAGCGGAGGTGGCTACGACGGAGACCCGTCTTACGCGGGCTACTTTGTTTCTTTGGTTGTGCCATTCAAAGTGCTCCTTTTCCTAGGTGTTATTAAACTCTTGGAATTGATTATACTATTTTTACTTGAGTTTCTCAAGGGGTATCTCTAGTAGTATTTCCATAAGCTTTATGGTATCGTATGAATAACATGGCAGAAAAAGAAACATATACACAAAACCTAGACCTTCCAGCTAACAGCGAAGCTGGTTCACAAGCAGAAGTTGACGTATTTAATGAATGGGCAGCAAGGGGCGCTGCAGAGCGACTTATGGGCGAAGCCCCTACGCAAGAGTTATTCCCTACCGAACGACAAGTTGCGCCTCAAAAAGCTGAAACTACACCATCACGACAAGAGACACCGGTTCAGACAAGGCCTTCTCGCGGAGTTACGGCGGTTGTCGGGGCTACACTTGTCGCAAGTGCAGTTGGAGTGGGCGTTGCAGCCCACGAAGCCACCAAGGCTCCCGAATTTTCAGAAGAAACAACAACGTATACGGTAGATCAAGGTGACGGAATGTACGATGCCGCTGAAGAGGTAAAAGGCGTTGAGGATGTACGCGATGCAATCGATCATATTCAAGCCGACCCTGCAAACATTGATGTCTTAAAAGACGGTTTGCAACCTGGAGAGCAACTCGTTATTCCAGTCAGCGTCGAAGGCTACAAAGAAAATAAGTAATTTTGTTCAATAAAAAATAGTCCAAACAGACGGACTATTTTTTATTTAGAAGCGCTCTTAGACCACGACGCTCACGAGTCGGCCAGGAACGTAAATTACTTTCTTTGGCTCACTCGTTACGAAACGCGCGACGTTTTCATGGGCTAATGCCTGCGCCTTGATGTCTTCTGGGTCAGCGTCTTTTGATACGCTAATTTCACCACGAAGCTTACCGTTCACCTGAACGGCAATGGAAATGACATTTTCAACAGTAAGCGCCTCGTCCCACACTGGCCACTGTGCGTTTTGAACCAGACCTTCGTTGCCGAGTTGTTGCCATAGCTCATTCGCCATGTGCGGTGCAAATGGTTCAATCATCTGTACGAGTGCGTTCAAAGCCTCACGCCACGCTTCTTCCGAGTACCCATCAACCTTAAACTTATAAAGATCGTTAACAAATTCCATCAATGCAGCGATTGCAGTATTGAAGCTGAGGCGACGGATATCGTCAGTTACCTTACGAATCGTTTTGTGCTGCGCAACGCGAAGTGCTTCATCATTTTTTGTGACATCCTTGGCAGACGCATCGAAGTGCTGCACCACTGTCCAAACACGGTTGAGGAAGCGGTAAATTCCACCAATTCCATTGGTATCCCAACTTGCATCCAGGTCGATTGGACCCATAAACAAGAGGTACGTACGAAGTGCGTCAGCACCATACCCTTGGTCAATAACTTCAAGCGGGTCAATCACATTCCCCTTGCTCTTACTCATCTTCGTACCATCTTCGGCGTTAATATACCCATGGTAAACAAGTTTTTTAACGGGCTCTTTAACCTTCAAAAGCCCCATATCGTTAAATACGTGAGTCCAGAAACGAACATACAGCAAGTGAGCGACCGCGTGGTCACCGCCAACGTAAAAGTCGAGCGGAGTCCAGTAGTTAGTAATTTCAGGATCCCATGCACGCTCGGTGTTGTGCGGATCGGTATAACGAAGTAAGTACCAGCTCGAACAAGCAAAGCCGTCCATCGTATCAGTTTCACGCTTTGCAGGCTTGCCACATTCAGGACAGGTTGTGTTCACCCATTCAGTTGCGTGAGCTAGCGTAGACTGGCCATCGCCCTTTGGTGCAAAATCTTTTACTTCAGGCAAGATAACTGGCAATTGGTCTGCAGGTACTGGCACGGCTCCGTGTTCTTCACAGTGGATAATAGGAATTGGCACACCCCAGTACCGCTGACGGCTAATAAGCCAGTCGCGCATCTTGTAGGTAGTCTTAGCAGCACCAAGTTGCTTATCCTCAAGCCATGCTACGATCGCTTCGCGAGCATCACTTGAAGCCTGACCATCAAACTCGCCTGAGTTAATCAGCATACCTTCACCGTGATAGACTTGCTCTTCGGTATCGTGTGGTTTTTCAATTACTTCAACGACAGGGAGCGAGTACTTTTCAGCGAATGCGAAATCGCGCTCGTCGTGCCCAGGTACACCCATTACCGCGCCGGTACCGTAGCCACCAAGTACGTAATCAGCAACCCAAACAGGAACCCTTTCACCAGAAACCGGGTTGATGACATACGATCCCGTAAAGACACCTGTTTTTTCCTTAGTGTCATTTGTACGATCGATTTCAGACTTCTTGACTGCGTTCTTAATGTATGCTTCGGTAGATTCTTTAGCATCACCAACAGCGAGCTTTGCAGCAAGCACGTGCTCTGGGGCGAGCACAACAAATGACGCGCCAAAAATTGTATCGGGGCGAGTTGAGAAGACGGTTATAACGTCGTCGGAGTTTTCAACGTTAAATTGAATCTCGGCGCCAACCGAACGACCAATCCAATTAGTCTGAGCGGTTTTAATCTTTTGTGGCCAGTCGAGGTCGTCGATTTCATCAAGCAGTGAATCAGCATATTTGGTAATTTTGAAGAACCACTGCTTCATCGATTTCTTTTCAACCAAGCTACCACAGCGCCAACAGTGGCCGCCTTCAACCTGCTCGTTCGCAAGTACCGTTTTATCTACCGGGCACCACCACTGCAATGCTTCCTTTTGGTAGGCAAGACCACGCTTAAAGAACTCGGCGAAAATCCATTGTGTCCATTTGTAGTATTCAGGGTCACTGGTGTTAATTTCGCGGTCCCAGTCGATGCTCGAACCCATACGCTTGATTTGGTTTTTAAAGTTACCAATAAACGTTTCGGTCGCTTCAACCGGTGAAGTGCCGGTTTTAATTGCATAGTTTTCAGTTGGAAGGCCAAAAGCATCCCAGCCCATTGGGTTTAAGACATTGTGGCCGAGTTGACGGTGAAAACGAGCAATCACATCAACGATTGAGTGCTCAAACGCGTGACCCGTGTGCATACCAGCGCCACTTGGATACGGGAACATAGCTGACACGTACGTTTTTGGTCGCGGATCATTATTAATTGCAGCACTCGCCTGCTGCTCTTGCCAAATTTGTTGCCACTTGGGCTCTATTTCTGCCGGATTGTATCGCCTCATATTGAGGTAATTATAGCATACTTAAGGGGTTATTCGTTAGTTTCAACGATAGGGGTAATAGATTCGAAAAACTTGCGCTTCTTAGTGAGCCACTCGGGTGTTTGACGAACGAGCTGCTCTTCGTCATCAGTTGAGTGAAGAACGATCTTAATCGCTTCTTCTAGGTAGATACCGCCCTGCGAACCTTTAAATAGTACCGCAGCGTCCTTTTCTAGGTATTTATGTACAAAAGCGCCAGCTTCGAGCGCTGAATTAAAACTTTCAACCTGACACCCATTCGCTTGTGCAATTGGAGCAATGTACTTTGCCGCTTCTTCACCTACGGTTACAACATGTGAAAGCTGAGATGAGTCACATAACGCACCTACCTCTTCATGAGCTTTTGCTGACATATCGCCAAGTTCATTCATACTGCCTAATACAGCGATCTTTTGCGGAACATTCATTTGATACAACGCTCGAAGTGCCGAAGCGACCGCAAGCGGGCTTGAGTTGTAGCTATCATCAATAATCGTTGAGCCCTTAATACCGCGAAGAATATTCATACGACCTTTCACTGGCCGGACATGTTGCAGCGCACTCGCTACCTCAGAAGGTGCGAAGCCGAGCTTTGTAGCGACCGCCCCGGCCGCCACAGCCGCACGAACGCTATGCTCACCTACCACCTTGATATTCGTTAGTACTGGTTCGGCAAACCCAGCTGCACTAAATAACCCAGTAAAGCCATCTTTATAGGTATAGTCGCCAGTCACAAAGCGATATTCTGCGGTCTCAGTCGTACCATAGGTATTAATATTCGGATTGGTAATATCTTCTGCGTAGACACCAGGTACATCATCCCGATTGATAAGCGCTGATTTACTAAAGTTAACAACTGAAAGTTCTTCGGCAGCCACCGCATCAAGCGTCTTAAAGTACTCCATATGCTCAGGTGCCACCGAAGTAACGACCGCGATATCAGGAGTTAAATACGTGCCAAAATGAGGGATCTGGCCAATACGATCCGTTCCGATCTCTTGAACAATGACATTCACATCAGCAGGCAGTTTAATACGGCGACGAATCGCATTGAATACCGTCATCCATTCGGTAATACTTCGAATATTATCAGGAAACTCAATACCTAAAATTGCCAGTGGAGCGCTTAATTCCGAATTATGATTTCCTTCGTGCAATCGTACTTTCAACTTTTGACTTAACACCGTACCAATAGCAATTTTCGTACTCGTCTTACCAACACTACCAGCCACGACAACAAGTTTGACGTCGGGATGTTTTTTAAAGTATTTCTTTACTGATCGCTCGAGTTTTTTCTGGATATAATTCTTAAACATTGTCTTCATTATGACATATCTATTTTTACCGCCACTATAGTGCATAGAGCTTAATTGTATAAACTACAACATTATTTTGTTGTCTAATACTGCACCAAGGTTCATAGTTTTACTAAATAATAAGGTGATATTTCATGGATACTGGGCATGTATCGCAGAAGCGCTCAATCTTAGAACTCTATTCCCTCGGCTTCACAATTGTCGAGCTTCTCATTGTTATTGTTGTTATTGCTATCCTCGCTTCAATTATTATCGTCTCTTACAACGGTATTCAACGAAGTGCGATCGAGGCGAGCTTAAAGTCAGATCTTGAAAATGGCACGAAAACCATTGAAATGAGTAACGTAGAAAACGGCTCATATCCGACGCACAGTGCCGCAAATGCACTTCTCAAACCAAGTCTCGAAAATCAACTTACTTTTACTCCCACGGGTAGTAGCTATTGCCTTCAAGCGAGCACCGCACGACTCGGTGGCATCTCTTTTTATCGTGTTGCAACAAGTGGGAATATTCAAAGCGGCGAATGCCCGCCTGCGCCTGCGACCGTCGCTACTATCGCGGGCTCGTCGACACCAGGATATCAAAACGGCTCAGGAGCAGCCGTACGATTTAATTTCTATAATGCCCTTGATGACAATTACGGTGTTGGTATTGATACCGATAGCGCAGGAAATGCCTACGTTGCCGACCATGGAAATAATACAATTCGGAAAGTGACCCCTGATGGTACAGTTTCAACTTTTGTCGGGATTCATGGCGACAACGGTAATATAGCAAACAGCAACGGACTTGCCGCTTCATTTAACTATCCGTTCGACATCTCTATTTTCACCCTTCAAAATGAAGAAATGATGCTTGTGAGTGAGAAATGTCTCTCACTCGTAAA
Source organism: uncultured Candidatus Saccharibacteria bacterium (assembly GCA_963517285.1). Taxonomy (GTDB): domain Bacteria; phylum Patescibacteriota; class Saccharimonadia; order Saccharimonadales; family Saccharimonadaceae; genus Microsaccharimonas. The sequence continues at coordinate 80,376 of CAUQDN010000001.1, read as the reverse complement.
TCTCACTCAAGCAAGCCATCCAGTGAGCCACGTCAACGATGGCTCTCTAGCCCCACACGATAGTCACTATGAATGTCCATATTTAACAAATAGCGGCAATACACCCCAATATGCTGCTTTGTATCGAGACGCAAATAGCGTAGTAGTAGCAAGTGATAATACCGTTTATTTGAGCGAGTATGACAGTTTAAAAGTAAGAAAAATGACCTTTAATACAAGTGACCAGTGGTGGGATGAAGTAACCAATCTCACGCCCGCAGGCTCTTTCAGTTACCTTGCCCGCTTTGGTATCGACCCGCAAAATCGCGTATACGGCTCGGTTGGTAATAAAATTGTACGATTTGATACAACCGGATCAATAAACGATGTTGCCGGTAGCACGGCTACAGGATATACCGACGCCAAGGGGGGTTCAGCCCGTTTTAATGATGCTCGTGGAGTCGATGTTGATAGCAGTGGAAATATATACGTTGCAGACTGCGGCAACCACCGCGTTCGCAGAATTTCTCCAATGGGCACCGTGACCACTATCGCCGGCTCTGGAACTGCCGGCATTCAAGACGGCGAAGGAACAGCGGCACAATTCAATTGCCCTACCGATCTAGCTATTTCAAGTGACGGGCTTACCCTTTACGTGGTCGATACAGTTACCTCCGGCAATGACATAGCCGGGTATATACGCAAGCTTAGTTTTTGATTACTTCTTATGCCACTTCTCGTCATCGCCCTTTTGATATGAGTGCTTTACTGCAGACCATGCAACTTTATGGGCGGTTTCTTCACGAGAGGCATCGTCTTTTCTATCAGAGGCATCCTTATACTCATCATAAGCACTGTTAAATGCTTCTTTGTAAATGTCTTGAGCGTGTACCGGTAAAACAGACTTTACACTCTCTGGTAATTCACTTGTAGATTTATAGGGCATATATCCTCCTTGTATTACTTTCTTATTATACGCTCTAACAGAAAACCGCCTCCTTAACAGAGGCGGTTCTTTGCTGCTGCGCGCCCACCCGGGGCGGCTTGCTTTCTGATGTGTTTGTTTTTTAGCACGGGTCACCCCATGCGCATCAGCATAATTAAATTATGCGATAATGCATTAAAAAACGCAAGCGTTTTAGAAATGTTGACAAGGATCACACTATATCCTATGTCGCACTAGTATTTTTACTCATAGTATGGTTAGATAAGCGTGTTCAGAAGCACACGCGTAGCCCATAGCATGCATAGTGTATCCTCTCACCAGACGGTACTCTCACGTTCGCTCAAGCCATTGCCAGCAGGTCGATCTGACAACAAGACTTATAATTTTATATAAGTAGAACTGAGAGTATATAACATGTCACAAAACTTGTTTATCGGAAGCCTCGCTTACGCTACTAACGACGAAGGTCTCAAAGCATTCTTTGAAACTATCGGCGAAGTAAACAGCGCACGCGTTGTAACCGACCGCGACACAGGTCGTTCAAAAGGCTTTGGTTTCGTTGAATTTGCTGATGAAGCAAACAACCAAAAAGCTGTTGACGAACTTAACGGTAAAGAACTTGACGGACGTCCAATTAACGTGAGCCTTGCTCGCCCTAAAGAAGACCGTCCTCGCCGCGATTTCAATAACGACCGCGGTGGCAACAACGGTGGTGGTGCATTCCGCCAACGTAGCTGGTAATTGTACCAAGTTAAAATGACCCCCTTCTCGGGGGTCATTTTTTTGTATAAAGCAATTATCGTAATAATGGCGAGGTGAGCCACGGTTCGTCAATACCAACGAAAGCAGCCGTAACTCCAAAAGCGTTAAACATCCATAACGTCGTTAGGACAACGAGCCCCGTAAGTGCTAAAGAAGTAAGCTGAACTGGCCATGGCTGACGCTTCAGCCATGCAGCCCATCGATCATATTTATCTCGAGCATACTTTAACGTTCGCTCGGCAAAGGTAAATTCAGTCGCTAAAATCGCGAGGCCCCCAAATACAATCAACCATCCAGGACCGGGGTAAGGAATAAGGAGTACACCTATGAGCATCACGAAGCCACCCACAATTCCGATGAGCACTTTCTTGCTTTGGGCGACAATCTTAGCCATCCCCTATAGTATAGCCTTATCCGAGTAATTTAAGAAAGGCAGCCTCGTCGACAACCTCTGTACCGTATTGCTTTGCCTTCGCAAGCTTACTAGCGCCTACCTTGCCGCCAGCCACCAAGTAATCAGTATCTTTCGCAACAGAAGTCTGAAAGACACCCCCAAGCGCGCGAATTCGCTCAGCCGCTTCATCACGCGACATTGATTCGAGCGTACCGGTCACAACAAAGTGTTTACCACTGAGCGCGCCGCCAGCTTTTTTCTTATACATAGGCATAACGCCAAGCTCACGGAATTTCTCAAGCAATACTCGGTTATCCTCATCGGTGAACCACCCTAAAATCGACTCAGCTACTACCTTACCAATCCCCTCAACTTCTTCGAGTTGCTCAGGAGTAGCATCGGCGAGCGCTTCAATGGACTCGAATTTCTCCGCTAAATCAACGGCAGTCTGGCTACCAACGTGACGAATTCCTAACCCTAAAATAAACTTTTCAAGCGTCGGCGTCTTCTTTTCTTGAATTGCATTAATAAGCTTCTTAGCAGAAATTTCGGCAAACCTATCAAGCTTCAAAAGATCTTCTACAGTAAGCGTATAGATGTCAGCAATGTCTTTTACAAGACCCGAATCCACCAAAGCAACGACATTCTTTTCGCCCAACGTATCAATATCGAGCGCACCTTTACTGGCATAGTATTCGATTGAACGCTTCAGAATGAGATCCCCTGAAGTACCTTTCACGCGGTACACGACATCATCGCCGTGACGAGCAAATTCAAGCTCAGGATACTGCTCCTTGAGCGCTTCTTCGTAGTTAAAGGCCTTCGCATCTTTAGGTCGGAGTTCAAGCACGACGCTTTCAACCTGAGGAATAATATCACCGGCTTTAAAAATTACCACAGTATCACCAATCCGAATATCTTTTCGAGCAATTTCGTCGGCATTATGAAGGCTTGCGTGTTGAACGGTCGTACCAGCTACTACGACAGGGTCAAATACTGCGACGGGAGTTGCCGCACCGGTTCGGCCAATGCTGATGACGATATCTTTCACTACTGTCGTCGCTTGCTCGGCAGCATATTTATACGCGACAGCCGCACGTGGCTGCTTACCAACAACACCCAGCTGCGCAAAGAGCGCTCGGTCATTCACCTTCACAACAAGCCCGTCTGTATTAAATGGCAGGTCGTGGCGCTTCGTATCCCAGGTGTGCACGAATTTCATCACCCCGTCGAGTGAATCAAATACACTCGCCTGCTGGTTTCGTCGCACCCCAAGTGCGGTTAAGAATTCATATGCCCGCATATTAGTGGGGACTTCTTCAGGATTATCGCGAATAAGATCATAGGCAATAAACGTAAGGGGACGTTCAGCAACCAACTTTGGATCAAGCTGTCGGATCGTACCGGCGGCTAAGTTGCGTGGGTTGGCAAACACCGGCTTACCGAGTTCACGTTGGCGTTCATTAATAGCGGTAAAGTCTTTCTTTAACATGACAATCTCACCGCGTATTTCAGTCCGGCCCTGTAGAAGATGTTTTGTTGCTTCATCTTCACGCAAACGAAGTGGCACATTTGCAATAGTACGAACATTATTCGTTACATCTTCACCAACAAAACTATCGCCGCGCGTGACAGCCTGAACCAACACCCCATCTTCATAAATCAGTGCACACGCCAGACCATCCATTTTAATATCTGCAAAAAATTCGTGCTTCACCCCAGGTAGCAGTTTATCCATTCGCACCACCCACGCTTCAACCTCAGAAACATCAAAGACATCGTTGAGACTCAACATGCGGCTGCGATGTTGTACTTTCTGGAAGCCGCCTAGCAGTTCATTGCCAACACGTTGGGTTGGACTGTCGGGTGTAATCAAGCTCGGATCTTCGGCCTCAACCGCCTTCAGCTCACTCATTAAACTATCGTAAATCGCATCGCTCACCGTCGGCGCGTCGAGTACGTGATATTCGTAACTATACTTAGAAAGAAGTGAACGAAGTTCTTGAGCACGCTTTGCATTATTTTTCTGGGACATAGTCAACCACCTTTCGATACAGCAAGTATACGTATGTCGTTACCCATACTACAGCACAGGCGACAAATATAATGGTCACCACAGGTACGATGGGAACGCCTGAGATTGCTGGCCATATACTTTTGAGCCACATATCAAGCAGGACAATCGGAACCATAATAACAAGCCCAGTCACCACAACAACAAGTGCCATCCATATCCATCGAAGCAAAATTTTAATACGGCGACCAACCATAATATCACCGGCAGTTTTAATTGCTTGGTATGGGTACATGCCTGGAAGTGTAACGATAATGAGCGCGAAGAGCGTACTTGTTATCCAATAGAGCGATAGCACACAAAGGAGCGCCGCACCTATCCAAAAAAGCATCGAGGCGGCACCACCCTCTAATAGCCCACTACTAAGCGCCGCACTATACGCAATGATCGCAATCGCAACCGGAATGAGCTGAACGCCGATTAAAAAAGCAATCAATAGCGTTGAGAAGAATGGCGATCCAGAGTTGTAGAGCCCGTCGCGTAATTTAACTTTATGACCAGCTAACAGATTGCGGAGCAACCAGACCGTCGTCAGCCATGTCAATAAGAAAATAAACACTGAAAAAATTTGCTGCGCTTCGGTGGCATTACTACTCACACCAGCAGAAATCGCTGACACAAATAATATACTTGCCTGACCAACCGCGCCCAGTGCACCCTCGAACATATCGCCGCCAAGTTCGCTAATTGTGTCACCGAATGCCGCATAACTCTCTTGAGACTGTAACCCAACCAGCACTGCGTACAGCGCCACATAAATAGCTACTAGGAGCAAGAAAGTATTTTTATACTTCCATACCGTTTTAGTTACTTCGGCGGTAAAAGAAAAATTATCCGGTAATTCAAGGGGGCGCACATAGTCGCGACGACGAGTGAGGCGAAAAGAACGATGCGGCCGGCGACTTAAAAAAGAATCAAAACGTTTTTTCTGAGTAGCAAACGTTTCTTTCAGCGTCTTCTTAAAACTTGTCGGCATTCTCGTTCAACCTTTTGATACGATCTTCAAGGGGCGGGTGTGAGCTGAAAAGGTTAGCAAAAAAACCTGGCCTTAGCGGATTACTGATGAATAATTGTGCCGTCGCTGAGTTCTGCTTTTTCATAGGGCGCCCATACTGCTGAAGCTTACCAAGCGCACTCGCCATACCGGCAGAATCGCGCGTTGTCATCGCACCCGTAGCGTCAGCTAGGTATTCACGTTGACGGCTAATCGCCATTTGCACGATAGCAGCAATGACTGGTGCTAACACAATAACAATGATGCCAGCTATTAGGACGATTGGATTAAGATTGTTTTCTCGGCGATCACCGAAGAAAAACATGCGCAATACAATGTCTGACAAAATACCGATCGCACTTACTAATCCAAAAGCAATCATACTCACTCTAATGTCATAATTTTGAACATGCCCCATTTCGTGAGCCATCACCGCAGTAAGTTCGCGGTCGTCCATAATATCAAGCAGTCCAGTTGTAGCTGCTACGATTGCATGTTGCGGGTTACGACCAGTTGCAAAAGCGTTCGGCGCAGCGTCTTCGATAATGTAGACTTTTGGCATAGGAATACCAAGCGTAATAGAAAGGTTTTCGACGGTGCGATAAAGCCGAGGGTTATCACGCTTTTCGATTTCCTGTGCACCGGTCATAGCAACAGCAAGCTTACCTGCCGCAAAGTACTGAATAAGCGCGTATATAAACGCACCGACAAGCACCCACAAAGTAATTGAGGTATTTCCGTAAAAATAACTCACAACATAGCCAATACCGGTAATCAGGCCAACAAACACCGCCATAATCAGGACGGTGTTGCGTTTGTTAGCCGCAATTGCGTTATACATATATACGACGAGCCTTTACTTAAAACTTAACGTCAACAGGCTTGTTAGCTGCTTCGCGCTCGAGTTCATCAACCTCGAAGAACTCACGGTTCTGGAACTTGAACATACCTGCAACGATGTTAGCTGGGAAGGTTTGGATTTTGGTGTTAAGACCAGTTACACCTGAGTTATAGAAGCGACGTGCACCTTGAATTTTATCTTCAGTGTCAACGAGTTCGCGTTGCAACTCGGCAAAGTTTTGGTTTGCCTTAAGATCTGGGTAGGCTTCAGCAACCGCAAAGAGGCTCTTCAAAGCGCCTTCGAATTGGTTTTCAGCTGCAGCTGTTTCTTTCACACCGTTAGCATTAATAACATTAGCGCGTGCTTCGGTTACTTGCTGGAACACGCCAGTTTCGTGAGCCGCATATCCCTTAACGGTTTCAACGAGGTTTGGGATAAGGTCGAGACGACGCTTAAGTTGTACATTAATGTCGCTCCAGGCTTCATCAACCCGAATACGAAGCGTCACAAGGCTGTTATATGTAGCCCACAAGAAGATACCGATTACAACTACTACACCAAGAATGATCCAAACTGCTAACATGTACTTTAACTCCTTATTTCTATGTTCTTAGTATAACAAACCCCCGGTAAAAAACCGAGGGTTCATAAATTCTGGTGCGCAGAGCGGGACTTGAACCCGCACGGCCGTGAAGCCAAGAGATTTTAAGTCTCTCGTGTCTACCAATTCCACCATCCGCGCATACGATGGAGGCACCTACGGGTAACGCTCCCGTCTACACGGTTTTGCAGACCGTTGCCTAACTTCTCGGCCAAGGCGCCATCTGGTGACTTATTATATCAGACGAAAGTGCTAAAATAGGGTAACTATGAAGAAATTCATGCAAGTGTTAGTAAACACGCTTGTCGCTAATGTCACGACGAGCTTCTTATGGTTCGCCCTCACCTTCTGGGCTTACCTTGAAACGCAATCCGTTTTAGCTACTGCATTAGTCGGGGGCGGCTACATGTTATTGGTTGCTATTTCAAGCCTCTTCTTCGGAACCCTTGTCGATCGGTATCGTAAAAAAACTATCATGTTTGTAGCCGGTATTTTTACGTTCATTACTTACTTTGCGGCCGCGCTTATCTACTTTGCCACCCCTGAAGACTCAATCTCAAACCTTCTATCACCGGCCTTCTGGATTTTTATGATCGTCATCCTTATCGGATCAGTAGTTGAAAATATGCGCAATATCGCACTCGGCACTACGGTCAGTATCCTCGTTCCAAAAGAAAAGCACGCCAATGCAAATGGGCTTGTGGGGACGGTTGCTGGCATTGGATTCCTTGTCACCTCCGTATTTAGTGGCCTCGCTATTGGCTATTTAGGTATGGGTTGGACACTTATCATAGCCGTCTCTCTTACTGCACTCGCCGCACTCCACCTCTTCTTCTTTGTAGATATTCCTGAAGATCACCTCGAACACGACCCAGAAATCGCTAATAAAAAAATTGATATACACGGCAGCATTCAAGCAATTAAAGAAGCGCCTGGGCTTTTTGGCCTTATTATCTTTACGACCTTTAATAACTTCATAGGCGGTGTTTACATGGCCTTAATGGACCCGTATGGCTTGACGCTTTTCTCGGTTCAGGTATGGGGTATCGTCCTCGGTGTCACCAGTGCTGGCTTTATTGTCGGTGGAGGCCTAATCGCCAAGTACGGCCTCGGGAAGAAACCTATCCGCACACTTCTCCTTGCCAATATCATTATGGCGATTGTTGGAATTGTTTTCGCGATCCGTGAGTTTTGGCTTCTGTATGCTGCGGGTATGTTCGTATATATGTGTCTTATCCCAATTGTCGAAGCAACGGAACAAACTATCATTCAAAGAGTCGTGCCGCTCAAGCGTCAAGGACGAGTGTTTGGGTTTGCTCAGAGCATTGAATCTGCTGCTTCACCTATCACTGCGCTTGCGATCGGACCTATTGCCCAGTTCTTGGTGATTCCATATATAGCCTCGGCCGACGGTCAACAACAATTCGGCTGGCTCCTTGGAAGTGGTGATGCCCGAGGTATGGCACTGCTCTTTGTCATTTCAGGTCTTATCTTACTGCTCGCATCCATTTTAGCTTTTAGAACAAAATCATACCAAATTCTCAGCAAATTCTATGCTAAATCATGATAAGAATATACCTATAGCGTTATTAACATAATAAAATTGAGGGTAATTATGCCTACAGAACCTACAGAAACAAAGCAAACACTTGATTCTGACGCACCAACTCCAGAATCACCAATCGAGACAAAACAAGATGCGCCGCATGCTTCTCCCCCACCAGCGCATCCTTCTCAACCAGTACAACCGACTCAGAAGCCTCGCTCTCGCAAGAAAAAAGCTGTAACGATTTTAGTAATTCTAGCTATCCTTGGACTGCTTGGACTCGGTGCTGCTGGTGCGCTTTACATCGAAGATAAGCTTTCTCCAAATTCATCACCTTCACTTTCAACTGCAAATGATGGCAATACTACTATTACCGCCGAGGAAAGTTCGATCGCTGCCGTCGCCGAAAAAGTTGGACCTAGCGTGGTATCAATCGTTACACAAACGCGGTCAAATTCATTCTATGGTGCAACTGCAAATGAAGCAGCCGGCACAGGAATTATCGTCAGCACCGACGGATATGTTATGACGAATAACCATGTTATCGATGGTGCAACCCAGGTATCAGTCGTTGATAGCAATGGTGAGTCATATGAAGACGTCAGTGTAATCGGTCGTGACCCATTAAACGATATCGCCTTTCTAAAGATTAAGTCAGACAAAACTTTTACTGCCGCTTCGCTTGGAAATAGCTCAACCATCCGCACCGGACAGCAAGTCGTAGCAATTGGTAATGCACTCGGCCAATACAGCAACACCGTTACGAGCGGAATCATTTCTGGAACCGGCCGCCCTATTACCGCGAGTACAAGCAGCGGCAACACTGAGTCATTGACTGACCTGATTCAAACTGATGCCTCAATTAACCCAGGAAACTCCGGCGGACCACTCGTGAACATGTCAGGACAAGTAATTGGAATTAATACTGCGATCGTAGAAGATGCCAATGGGATTGGGTTCGCTATTCCAATTAATTCAACGAAAGGTGTGCTCGCTGGTGTGCTCGAAAACGGCAAAGTCAGTCGCTCATATCTTGGCGTAAGCTACCTCACAATTACACCCGACGTCGCCCGCGAACATAATCTTTCAGTGAATAGTGGTGCTTACGTATACACAAGTGCAGACCCCAGCCCCGTCGAAGCGAACGGCCCTGCCGGTAAAGCTGGCATTAAAGAGGGTGATGTCATTACAAAAATTAATGGCAAGGTAGTTGGAAGTGAGGGCAGCCTTTCAAGCATTCTTGGTGAATATCGCCCAGGCGATAAAATTACCATCACCTACTTACGTGATGGCAAAGAACAAACCGCAACCGTCAATCTCGGTTCTTACCGAAGTTAAGATCTTTCCCAATAAAATACCCGGCCTCTACGACCGGGTATTTTATTTAGATATACTACCCTTCGATAGATACACGTGGCAAGATTTTATCAAGCCACTTTGGAATCCACCAAGCCGAGCGGTCGAGGTATGACATCACGATAGGCACGATGGTCATGCGAACGATAAAGGCGTCAACCAAGATACCGAGCGCCAGCGCAAACCCCATCGATTGAATCGTTGAGTCGTGGTTACCAATGAAGCCGGCGAATACCGCCACCATAATAAGCCCCGCCGCAACCACCACACGACTACCAATTGCAAAACCTTGGAGTACTGCTTGCTTTGGTTGTTTAGTCTGGTGGTACGCTTCTTGCATTCCCGATACCAGGAAGAACTCATAGTCCATCGCCAAGCCGAACAAGATACCAATAGCAATAATAGGAATAAAGCTCACGATTGGACCGGGTGCATCTGCGATACCAAACCATCCCCACTGGAAAACAGCTACAAGCGCGCCGAACATCGCAAACACAGAAAGCAGGAATCCAAGCGTCGCCTTTAGTGGAATCAGGATTGATCGGAACGCGAGCATCAGGATAAGCAGTGAAAGCCCAACCACAACCGCAAGGTAGACCGGCAACGCATCGGCGAGCTTAGCGTTAATGTCGATCTGAACGGCAGTTGAACCGGTTACACCAAGTGTAACATTGGCGTTGTCGGTAAGTTTTTCTTGGTTATCCTCATCACGAAGATACGCTACTAACTCTTTTGTCGCATTGTCTGACGGACCGCTTTCTGGGGTGACTTGAATAAGCCCTTTTGTACCGTTATCGGTTGTAAGCGCAGCTTGTGCTTGGGCAACTCCGTCAACTTCACCAATTTTCGCTGCTACTTTTTGGAGCTGTACATACTGAGCGTACTGCTCGACATTCTTTTCTAATTCAGCTTGCATCCGTGCCTGCATTTGAGCTTGCATTTCAGGCGTCATCATTGCAGTAGTTGCAGCGGCGTCACCACCCATCTGAGCGGCTTGTTGCCGTTGGAATTGTTGAAGCAATTGTTGGCGGACAGCCGACTTATCTTCTTCAGTAACTTCGGGAAGACCTTCAGCGACGACAAGAAGCGGCCCGTTGTATCCGGCACCAAACCCTTCAGCCAAAAGGTCATATGCCTGACGTTGAGACGAACCTTTCGCGGCTGTTTCATCCGTCGGTAATCCAAGCTGCAAGTTTGTAACTGGCCAGGCCAAGACTGCTACTACAGCAAGCGCCGCAACAAGAACTGTCTTTCGGTACTTCAGAAGGAATTCACCCCAACGGTACCAACCAGTTGAATGGTTTACGACAAGTTCATGGATTTCGTGCTTTTCTTGGAGCTCACGAATAAGTTTTCGAGTCTTCCTACCAAATACGTACAGGCCAAAAATACCAAGCAAGGCTGGAATGAGCGTAATTGCTACGAGTCCCGCAATTGCAACGGTCGCAGCAGCCGCAATACCCATGACGGTCATAAATGGAATCTGTACTACTGCAAGTGATACGAGCGCAATCACCACAGTTGAAGCAGCGAAGATAACTGCGTTACCGGCAGTTCCAATTGCCCGACCAGCCGCTTCCTTAAGTCCATACCCTTCTTTAACATAGGTACGGTAGCGGTTCACGATAAAGAGTGAGTAGTCGATACCAACAGCAAGTCCAAGCATCACCGCGAGCACAGGTGCGGTGCTATTGAGACTTACGACATGGCTCAGCGAAAAGAGACCTGCCATACTTACACCAACAGCAACAATAGCAGTAACAATTGGCATACCGGCCGCAATGAGTGAGCCGAGAGTAATGAGCAGCACAACAAGCGCAATCACAACACCAGCAACCTCGCCAACACCAAGGATTTCACCAAGCTGTTTACTTACCAAATCACCGCCAGCAACAACCGTCAGATTATCTTTATTAGCTGCGTCGACAAGTTCATTTACTTTATTGATTGTCCCCTCGGCAACTGTTTCACCCTTTGGGTTGAGCTGAACCGTAATAAATCCGATCTTTCCATCTTCTGAAATTGAAGATGCTAATTCAAACGGACTGATTGCGGTAGTTACTTCATCAACTTTTGCAATATCGGTCGCTAATTGTGTAATCTCGGGTTGATATTCTTGGATCGTTTTTCCATCAGGTGCGGCAATGACGACTTTGGCAGATGAAGCACCTGTTTCTGGAAATAATTCATTAAAACGATCGAGAGTTTTTTGCGCCTGCGTACCAGGGATCGAAAGTGTACTTGAAGTCTTTGGCCCCACTTGCACCATGACAACCGCGAGCGTAGCAAGAATTACCGCCCAACCGGCTAGTACCCACCATTTATTTTTGAACATAGCTTCACCAAGTTTTTGCAACTTCGTCACGCTTAGACCTCCCTATTCTCCTACAAGTTATTTATGCGTTCTTATTTATTATATACCCTGCGAAAGACTTGAGAAATGGTTGAGATAATTTCTATACGTTTCAATACAAAGGTATAATAAGAAGTACAGTATCAAGCGATATAGAAGGAGGAGAAATGAATTCCAATGATCAGCACACTATGCAGGATCCACGATATCAATACGACCAGCCTGCTATACCAAAAGATCAGACTCAACCCGAGCCTGGCAAAGACGCGGACTTAACACCGCAAGCCGAGCACGGTGAAGACACCTACGTAGGCTCAGGAAAACTAAGCGGCCGCAAGGCACTCATTACCGGTGGCGATTCCGGTATTGGGCGCGCCGTTGCAATTGCTTACGCCAAAGAAGGCGCCGATGTCGCCATCGTTTTCTTACCAGAAGAACGTGAAGACGCTCAGAAAGTCATCGAAACAATTCAAAGCTACGGCCGCGAAGCCTTAGCGATTGAAGGTGATATTAAAGACGAGCAGTTTTGTATTAACGCCGTTAAACAAACGGTAGCTACGTTAGGTGGCCTCGACATTCTCGTCAATAACGCTGGCAAACAAATTTTTGTCGAAGACATCAAAGACCTCACCACCAAACAATTTGAAGATACCTTTAAAACGAATATCTTCGCAATGTTCTGGCTATCAAAAGCTGCGATCGACCATATGCCAGCTGGTTCAACCATCATTAACACGACGTCGATTCAATCCTACCAACCGTCGCCTGGACTGCTCGATTATGCGTCCACAAAAGGTGCAATCACCTCGTTCACCAAAGGCCTTTCACAAATGCTCATTGAAAAAGGCATCCGGGTTAACGGGGTAGCGCCAGGTCCTATTTGGACTCCACTTCAACCAAGCCACGGCCAACCAAGCGAAAAACTCGCTGAGTTTGGAAAAGATACGCCAATTGGACGTGCCGGACAACCAGCTGAATTAGCACCAGTATACGTGTTCTTGGCATCCCAAGAATCAAGCTACATTACTGGTGAAATTATTGGTGTAACGGGTGGAAAGCCAATTTCATAGTGCAAAAGAAACGCCGCGAAAAAGTCGTTCGCCATGCCGATGAATTCGGCTTGGACGTGTTGTCGGGTGACGACGATTTATTTCGCTGGTTCTTACTTTCCTTTTTGTCGGGCAAACCGATCCAAGCGTCGGTTGCCCTACAAACTTGGGAACTTTTTCTTAAATATAAACTCGATACACCGTGGGCGATTATAGAAATCAATAATCGTCACCTTGTACGCGTACTCCACGAGGGAAAATATACCCGCTATCAAGAAGTAATGGCGCGCGCGCTAAAGACCTGTATGGAGCAACTCGTTCGTGGATATGAAGGGTCGCTTTACTTAATGCTCGAGCAGAGCGAAAACGAAGATGAGTTCTCAAAACGCCTTCAAGAACTGTACGGAGTTGGCCCTAAAACGGCAGAAATTATCATGCGAGAGACCGAAGAATACTTCGCTCGCCGCGTTGAGTAACCCCCTATAACACAAGCATAAGTGCTATAATAGAATAATATGAAATTCCGTACTTCCAGCGCCTTTACAATCGTTGAACTTCTTGTAGTTATCGTCGTTATCGCCATCTTAGCGGCAATAACGATTGTTTCGTATAACGGTATTACTGAACGAACCGTTATTGCAGCGATTTCTTCAGATTTAAAAAATGCTGCCACAAAACTTGAGATGGGTAAAGCCGAGAACAGCTCTTACACCGAAGATCAATCAAGCCTGCCGAAAAGTCCTGATACGTCATATCAGTTTACTGTTGATAACGCACAAAACCCTCCTTACTACTGCCTCACGGCAACTTCAAGTAAGTCAAATAAACTTGTTTATCATATTTCAAGCACAGACGGCAAACCAACAGAAGGTGCATGCGCCGGCCACCACGGGCCTATCGTCTATACGTATGACTTTACTATGACCGGTAGTACGAGCACTTCCTCGAGCAGTATTAACTACGCCTTTACATGGGACAGCTCGACAATTAGCGCACTGCAATATCAAGAATATTGGCTTTATGATTCATGTACTGGTCCTGGAATTATAGCCATTCCCCAGCCTAATAGTCCCCGCATCGTAACTGGCAGCGGTAGCGCATCATCCTCACTATCGTGGGGTACGGCCAGTATAAATCATGGCACAACAGCTGCACTTTGGGCACGCGTTCGCCCTATAGATACAAATGGAAATCCACTTGCAGACTGGTCAAATGCCAAAGGAGTTGTCGGAAAACAAGGTACCTGGAATACCTGTAATGCAGCTCAATCCCCATGGCAGACTCCGCCTCCAATGAGCGTAGCTATTACAAATGCCTGGGTTGTAAATAGCGCCGCCGGTCCAACTACCATCTTCCCGTTCGTTTACCATGGCGCCAAACTCACCGTGCCTACCCGCTATATAGGTGCTTCTGGTTTTACCAATATAGACTATAAGTTCCGTTGGGAAAAAATCGTCTATGAAAACAGTGGTTGCGTGGGCTCCTCACCGCTAATCCCGCCTCGAAGTACTGATGCCAGTAGCTATGCGCTTGCCTCTAACGTGAATATTGATAATTTAAATGTTGGAAGTATGCGAATTGGCAATGATGTATCAAATCCTAATGTTGGTGCTGTTTGGATGAGAGGTCGCATTGAAGATAGTGCCGGTACACCACTTACTGATTGGTCAGCGCCTTATGGTGCTATAACCGTTTATGATTTAAATTCAAATCCAAAACAAGTGACCCTCCAAACCTGTAGCACCTCAACTCTTCCACCGGCGTCACACTGGCCTTCAGCGCGCTAATCGTTCCTATATTCCAATATGTCACCAGGCTGGCAATCGAGCGCCTGACAAATCGCCTCAAGCGTCGATAATCGAATAGCCTTAGCCTTACCATTTTTAAGAATAGAAAGGTTAGCCATCGTGATACCCACCTTTTCAGATAATTCCGTCACGCTCATTTTGCGCTTGGCGAGCATAACATCGATATTGATAATAATCATAGCGTCCCTAAACCGTCAGTTCATTTTCTGACTTAAGTTCGACTGCTTCGGAAATGAGGCGCTGTAGAATAGCTGCAAATAGCGACACGACAAGCGGCGCACTGACAAATACCATACCTATAACGATGAGTCCTGGTGCGTCATCCAAGTCTCCCCATATATAGAAGAATGGCATGCTGAGTAAAAATACCCCGCTCGCTACAGCCGCACATATCGCGATACCGCTCAGCGCTTTTACTGTCGGCTTGGTAAATGCTCCACCCTTGTCGATAAAATCAAGCAAACGCCAAGCGTTATAGAGCCCAATCAAGAATGGTACCGCTGCAGTATAGAATGCGACAAACACTGCATATACTGCATACGCATACTCAGGAAATTCTTTAGTCACATCACCCCAAAGCAATGGTAAGGCCACCGTACAAACAGCTAGGGCTAGTAGACCCAACACTACAATAGTGATTCTAAGAAAAATTGATGGGATTCGTTTCATAGTTTTTTCCTCGTTTATATAGTTATACTACTGCATTATTTATCGTAAATCAATAAATATATATTGATTTATAAATGATATATAATTAATACAGAAAAAAGTTCGATAGGAGAATCATGCCATGAAACGCTACATTGAACGCACCAAAAAAGGTAAAGGCTTTAGCTATACACTCGAGGGAACCAAGGTAGACAAAGCCACCCTCCAGCGAGTTTCAAGCCTTGCCATCCCACCAGCTTGGACGAATGTCCAAATTTCTGTAAATCAAAAATCGAAGATTCAAGCGACCGGGTACGACACTAAGGGTAGAAAACAATACATTTACAGCCAGTCACATAGTGAAAAACAGCAAGCTGCAAAGTTTAACCGTATCACTAACTTCGCCTCTCACCTTCCAAAGCTTCGTAAACAAGTTCAAAAAGATCTTAAACGATGGCGCTTCGATCAACGCAAAGTGATTGCCGCTGCGATTAGCTTAATGGACGAAGGATATTTTCGTGTTGGTAACGAAGCTTATGCCCGTACTAATAAAAGCTACGGCCTGACAACGCTTCGTTCTAAACATGTCACCGTGAAAGGTCAAAAAGTAATTTTCGATTTTATGGGCAAAAGCGGCCAACACCATCATAAAGTGATTCGCGATGGCACAATTGCTCGCATCGTCAGTAAGCTCGACGATATGCCGGGATATGAATTGTTTCGCTATTACGACAAAGAAGGTAAGCTCCATAATCTTACCTCTACCGATGTTAATGCCTATATAAAAGATGTTATGGGGTACGAATTTAGCGCCAAAGATTTCCGCACCTGGGGTGGCACTATGCTCGCCGCCGTTGAACTCGCTCGTGAAGTTCGACCCGAAACGAAAACCGCTCGTAAAAAAGCCATGACCGACTGCATTAAACGTGTCGCCAAAAAACTCGGCAACACTCCGGCTATTACTAAGGCTTCGTATATTGACCCGCGTGTTTTTGATGCCTACGATTCAACCGATGGCATTAATGAAGTCTATAAAACTGTTGCTGGTATGCGGCCTCGAAAATACATGTCGAATGATGAGCGATGGGTGCTAGAACTCCTAAGTAAGTAACTACTTGACACATTTTGCTACCTAGTGATACTATATAGTGGTAATAAGTAATACTAAGTAGCAAAGGAATTGCCTTGGATAATACAACGGAAATGCTAAAAGGCGTACTCGAAGGATGTGTACTCGAGATTATTAGTCGTGAAGCGACGTACGGGTACGAAATCACTCAACAACTCCGTAAGCTCGGCTTTACTGATATCGTTGAGGGTACTGTGTACACAATTTTAGTAAGGCTAGAGAAAAACAAGCTCATCAGCGCAGAGAAAAAGCCATCAGAGGTTGGTCCACCTCGAAAGTTTTATACCCTCACCGACCTTGGCTATAAAGAATTGCATACTTTTTGGACTAAATGGGAATTTGTCTCGTCAAAAATTAATGAGTTAAGGAGTAAGTAATATGAATAAAATTATTGATACTATCGTTGGAGATTTAAACGAGAAAAAAGAATATCGACAAACCGAAGCCCGCGCTAAAGCGCTTCCGAACGAGTATGCCACTGCATATAAGGAAATCAGAAACTATATCTTTAATACATCCGGCATCGAAACAATGGATCCGCTCAAGTCATTAGTTGACCTGCTTGAAGAGGCTGCTGCAAATAACCGGCGTGTTTTGGATATTACCGGCCCAGACGTGGCGGCTTTTGCCGATGAACTCGTTCGCGGTGAAAAGTCTTACTACGAAAAGCAACGCGAAAAACTCAATAAGAAGCTAAAATAACTTACTTAATTTGTTGCATCTTATCCAGGACTAATTTGTCCTGGATTTTTTGCACAGTATAGCCTGGTTCGAATTCATGCGTATCGACGTTATACCTCTTTGTGACAAAGGTATCACCATTTTTCAAAACAATTAACTCTTTAACCTGATCTTTTTCAGAATATATATAAAGTTGCGGCAATAAACTAGCGTGTATGTAGCCACCTATACTAGCGAGAGCATAAAGCAACAAGCCCCACCTTATGAAGACGCCATACTTCTCAAAGTAGGTGTTATATTTTTCTGGGTCTTTACTTTCGGTATCCTTCTTTTTATACATTTCCTCCAATGCCTGTGTGATACCCTTGCCCTTTTTTAAGCTCCATAATGGCTCAATAGCAAACAATACAAATACAACCGCAGATCCAACTACAAATGGCATGAGATCGGATATATTGATTGATTCAAGATAAGCAAGTGTAACCAACAATGTAGCCCCAACCTTTAGTACCATGCGGATATACCGATTCGATGGCTTATTCGAGTCAGGTTCCCATAAAAATGCTCTGTAAAGTACTGCGATTTGATCTATAGCAAATAAAACAAAGAAAATACCAATCGATGCAATGATGAGATTATTGACACTTACTTCAACTTCATATGCACTGACTTCGTAGTATTTTAAATATGCAGATTGGTATGTGTAGCCCAGTAGGTATGCAAAGGCCGTAACGGCTAATGCAATAATCGTTGGTGACTTCCTTAATTTATCGAGCATCGTTAGGGCTCTCCAGTACTATCCATTGAGCTTCTTCGACTTGCTGGGCAATCATTTCCCTGAAATCATCCACGAACGCAGCACGATAATGCACAAAGGCACTCTCTTTATCAAACGATGGATCTTGTTGAGCTTTGCGAGAAACAACGCGGTCGTGCCACGCGGCCATAATATGTGCCGCGCCCTGGAATAGCTCTTGATTAGTTGCAATGACAACAGCTACCTCTTCGGCATAGGGCCGCTGCAATGCTAGGCTCAGCGCGGCAAAGTAATTACCACTAAAACTGTCGAGCCATTGTTGCATCGACTGTGAATCTTCAAGGTTATTCCCACTCGTGAGGTTTTGTTCGTAGTAGCTTGAGCCGGGAAAATAAGTTGGGTTTTGACGCACGATATCAGCTATGATAGCTGCATCCTTCATCTCAGCAACTGTACGTACAATATACTCCGTACTATCGTCTTCGTGATATTCGATAGACTGTACTGCTTCGTAAGAAATATGTTCCGACTTGCCGTTTTCCATACTTGAATTATGGGCCTATAAGAGAGGATTGCAAGCGTTAGCGGTTAGCGATACCGTCGAGCCTCAGCATATTACTCTCGTCGCCATGGGAGCCGGTCTTACCGACATGCTTTTCGCTAATCATAGGGCCGTTCTTAATGACACCGGCCATAGCCATAGCGTGACCATGGCCAAGCCCTAACTCAGTTTTGAGCCAAGTAACAATCTCACCTGTTTTCGTCTCGCTCGTAAAACCTTGTTGTTTTGAAAGCTCAATGATTTCGTTTGGCGTTTTACCCGTCTTTTGTTCGATGTTATCTAAATAGGATTGATATGACATATATCCTTGTATAGTACTACTTGTTTTTGTTGTAGTAAACCGCGCTCGTAATCGCGCCTGCAATAACCGTCAGACTTAATGGAATAAGCATGAGATGTGAGGTATATACGATTGAGCTATTAATAAGGAGGGGCATAAAGAAGAGTGTTACAACCCAACCGATTCCTAGTGTGATGAAGCCAGAACGTAATTTAATATAATCAGAACGCTCGTCAGACTTCCCAATTTTCTTTTCAAATAGTATCCACGCGGTAAAACCTAGCCCTAAGATAATCGCTATAATTACAAAATATAGCCCATAGTTAGTTGAACTTGTTTGCATCCAGGTGTCTATCGCTTCGATTGAGTTTTTAAGCATTGTTTTTATCTCCTTGTTCGTTATACGTAAACAAATCGGTTATATCTACTTCAAAGAATTGCGCTATCTTGAAAGCAAGCATTAAAGAAGGTGAATAATTCCCTTTTTCCATCGCTAAAATCGTTTGCTTTGAAACATCAACGGCGTCAGCGAGCTGTTGCTGAGTGATACGCCGAACAGCGCGGTGTTCATACACGCGATTCTCGATCGATCCTGATGATTGCTTTTTCGTAAGCGAGTCCTTTGAAATTATATTACTTTTTTATGGTAAAGTATTTTTTATAAAAAGTAAAGTTTATTTTACTTCTACATATGCGCGTCTTGCGGGCTATGCGTTAAGAACGGAGGGCTGAATCTAGTTTATGAAAAAGCCTGCTAACCCGGCTCGTTCCTTCTGGTTGTGGCGGAAAATGTTTTATTATAATTCTAGCTTCTTGTGGCGCGGTGTCTATTGCATGCTGAATTACAGCTTCACCAGCGACGTTATTATCACCTACCGCTTCTTCAATAGCTAGTGCCGCATAAACGACGGGGCCTAAAATATGTTGCGCCTGCCGGATCCCCTGCATCCCTGTTTGCAAGTCGGTATGCGTATAGGCTAGGGCGGCCGTTAACTGTGCAGCTTTAGTGACATACTTAGAAATTTCATCAACGTCTTTGCCCAACTTAAATGCGTCCATTGCAATGATTCGAAGCTTTTGGTCTCGCACCTTACCGTTACCAAATGCTCGTCCCGCTTCGATTGCTTTACGGGGTAAGTCGTTATCTGGGTAGTTTTGCTCAAAAATGGAGAGTGATTTTTCTGCACAGTCAACAGCCCAGAGTGCTATGGGTCGTAATAGCGACTGTTCTGTGGTTGAGTTACCGAGCTCGGTATATTCGCCTTTCATATATCTTTATATTGTAAGCTAATAGGTGATTTTAATAAAAAATAAGTTAATGAAAATATCTAATCGAGAGATTAATAGATATAGTGGTGCGCATGCGGGTACAGGGACTCTAACCCCAGCTCGCCGTGGCTCGCCGGGCTACTGAGCTCTTGTTTTCTGATTCGGCCCAGGGTTAGAGTATAGCTAAACGGCAACCAATAAAATAACCCTAGCTAATACTAGGGTTATTTTATTGGTGCGGGTACAGGGACTCTAACCCTGGGCCTCATCCTTGGCAAGGATGCGCTCTAACAGCTGAGCTACACCCGCATACTTGAGGTATTATATATGGTTCGGCGCTTGTTTGCAACCTCTGTTAGCGACCTATCTTATTGAAAATAAAAAATCACCCAGCCAGGCTGAATGATTCAATAATTTTGGTGGCTCCTCCCAGACTCGAACTGGGGACACGCGGCTCTTCAGGCCGCTGCTCTACCAACTGAGCTAAAGAGCCTCGTCTTTGGTACTTGCTTATTCTATCTGAACAGAGGTAGTTTTTCAAGTCTTAATGCGACTACATTGACTTTTTAAGCATTTTGTGCTATAATTTAATACCTGCACTTTCCAGTATTGAGATGTCGATTGAAAGGTAGGTCCGATGTTCAACATCACCCCGTTCCCCTTCTACGTGTCGCCGTTCCAGAAGCGTGGCCGCTACAGCCTCTACCAGTCGCGCCACCTCGGCCGCCGCAGCCACAGCCGCCGGGTCGTCCGTCGCAACAACCGTCGGGCCGCCGGCTGGCGCTGAGCACAGCAAAGGCGCCAGCTCGTCTCTACTCGATAAGTGCAATCCCTCGATCCATTACGGCTCGAGGGATTCGCACTTTTTAAGGATGTTTTATTTCTTGTTAAGGCCCTGGCCAATATTACGAACTGCATCAATCAGCTCAATTGGGAACAACATCGTAGTCTTCTGGCTTGGCTCGGTACTAATACGTTCGATCGTATTGAGCGTACGAAGGTTAAGGGCACCTGGAGTTCCAGAGATAATTGCTGCAGCAGCAGCCAATGTCTCTGCAGCAGCCTTCTCACCCTCGGCGTTAATAATGTTACTGCGGCGTTCACGCTCAGCTTCAGCTTGTTTCGCCATTGCGCGTTTCATGTCAGTTGGCAGTTCAATGTTTTGAATCTTAACCGCTTCAACGTCAATTCCCCATTGTGAGGTTTGTGCGTCAACGATTTCTTTAATCTTCTCGCTGATTTCTTCACGCTTTGAAAGCAGTTCATCGAGCTCGAAGTTACCGGTAATGTCACGAAGCGCAGCCTGAGCGAATTGGCTGGTTGCATATACATAGTTAGTGGTTTCAAGTACCGCCTTTGGCGCATCGAGTACGCGGAAGTATACCACTGCATCAACACCAGCGGTCACGTTATCCTTGGTGATGATTTCTTGTTTCGGAACATCAATTGGAGTTGAACGAACATCAACCCGAATCATTCGCTGAAAGATTGGAATGACAATACGAAGCCCTGGTTGGCGAGTGCCTGTGTGTTTACCAAGTGTCAACACAACGCCTCGTTGGTATTGATTTACAACCTTTAACCCACTTAAAACAAATAGTACGACAATTGCTATAATCCAGAATTCCACGATCGCGCCTTCCTCCTTAGTTATCTGTTTTCAGTATATCATAAGCTCTAGCTCCGCATTGGGGTGGCAAGGTATAATAGGAGTATATGGATGGTGAACGACGAATTCCACTTGCAGAGCGCATGCGCCCGCAAACGCTTGATGAGGTGATTGGACAGACCCATCTTTTAGGTGATCGTGAAATTCTTCGCCAAATTGTAAAAAACCGCGAGCCGGTGAGCCTTATTTTATGGGGCCCTCCCGGCAGCGGTAAAACGACACTTGCCAGGGTTATTGCTAAAGAAGTTGAGGCTGAATTTACTGAAATCTCTGCTGTTACAAGCGGTAAAAAAGACGTTGAAAAAGTGATCGAGCATGCCCGTCAAAACTGGAACCTCCAACTTCGTACTATTCTTTTTGTTGATGAAATTCACCGCTTCAATAAAGCTCAGCAAGATGCCTTCCTACCACATGTTGAATCGGGTCTTATCACCCTCATTGGCGCTACTACTGAAAACCCAAGCTTTGAAGTGATCACTCCGCTCTTAAGCCGTAGTCGTGTGTTGGTGCTAGAACCGCTGACTAAACCAGACATGCTCACAATTTTGCAGCGCGCAGTTGAAGCAGAAAATGCCACCAAGCGCGTCTCCAAAGAAGCCCTCGATTATATCGCCGAGCTTTCAGGTGGTGATGCCCGTGTTGCGCTTGGCAACCTTGAGCTCGCCCTTCAGCTCAGTAAGAAAGTCGATGCCGAAACGGTCAAAACAGCCGCTCAAAAACGCGTACCGGGGTATGACAAAAAAGGCGACACGCACTATAACGTCATTTCGGCGTTTATTAAAAGCATGCGCGGTAGCAACGTTGACGCGACGCTTTATTACCTTGCTCGTATGATCGATGCTGGGGAAGACCCGAAGTTCATTGCCCGTCGCATGGTCATTTTCGCATCCGAAGACATTGGCCTTGCTGGAAATGGTGCACTCGGTTTGGCACTCAATGCTTTTCAAGCAGTCGAGCGTGTCGGCATGCCAGAATCAAATTACATTCTATTTCACGTTGCCACAGCCCTCGCTAAATCCGAGAAGTCGCGCCAAACAACCGATGCCATGCACCGCGCCCAAGAGCTCGCGAAACAATTTAATGACGCGCCGGTCCCTATTCACCTTCGCAACGCTCCAACTAAGCTCATGAAAGATCTAGGCTACGCGAAAGACTACAAATGGGAAGCTGACTTCAAACACGGGAAAGGCTTCTTGCCCGACGAGTTGAAAAACAAAAAGATATTTTAGTGAGGACGGAAGTCTCGACGAAGCGCTTCGTACACGCCGTTTGTCCAGCCAAAGCCGTCCTGGAGTACATATTCTCCGCCACCGCCAAGCCCATCGACGCTTTCGACGTTATACTTCTCAACAAATTTACGTGACGTCGTGTAGACACGATCGTTGAGTTCACACCACCGCTTCGCAATTTCATTCGCCAAGTCATCGTAGCCATACCGACGCAACCCTTCGATCGCTACCCATTGAAGCGGCGCCCACCCGTTTGGTGCATCCCATTGCTGGCCGTTTTCAATCAGTGTTGTTACCAAACCACCTGGTTGTAGGAAATCTTTTCGAAGAACTGCAGCCATTTTTTTAGCCTGCTCTTGTGTCGCTATCCCAACGTACAAAGGAAATACTCCTGCTAAGCTCGTAACTGAAGTGTGTGTGCCAAGATGAAAATTGTAATCTTTGAAAAAGCTCTCTTCTTCATTCCACATATACTCCTGGATAGCGTGAGCGCGGGCTTTGGCTTTTTTACGGAACTTGCGCGCTTGAATGAGATTGTATGAAGCCTTATAGGCGTCGGCAATTGTTTCTTCAAGATGATACATGAGACAGTTCAAATCGACTGGAATAATATCGGCAGTGTGAATTGTTTTAATATCAAGCGGATCTAAGAACCAGCGCGAACTGAAGTCCCACCCGGATTCAGCAGCCGCACGAAGGTGTAAGTACATGCGGTCGGCGTCTTTTCGACCCGATACTTCCGCGGTTTCAACGTCTTCACGCAGTGATTCCGGGCGTGGGGTCATTTTATTGTCATAGTAACGGTTCAATAGAGCTTTCGACGGCATCTCAACAACACGGCGAAAGGCACGGTGTTCAGTGTCGCTCAGTTTTGTGCGTCCACGCATCCAAAAGCGATACTCAGCAGTCAAGTATGGCAAGTTTTCACGAAGCACCCACTTACCTTTTTTCTGTGCAAGCAAGCGTACCATATGTGAAAAGAACGGTGGTTGCGAACGGCTCAATAGGTACGAGCGGTTAGCAGTTGGAATATAGCCGTACTTACGGATTTGAAAGGCATAATTTTTCATCATCCCTTCAATCAACTTCCACTTACCTACCGATGCGAGCCCAAGCATGATGAAATACGAATCCCAGTAGAACTGCTCATTAAAGCGGCCGCCTGGCACGATATACATATACGGAAGCGCAGTCAATGAACCGCGATTAACACGATTGCGGCGTTCCAAGAATTTCCAAAGCTCATCAATGTGTTCGAGTGGCGTGTGATCAGGGCTACTTTCATACGCACGCTGATATACCCCTTCGGTGGCATCGTAAAAGTGGCGCGTGACAAATTCACGCAAATCAAAATTAGGGTCTTTTTTGAGGAGCTTATATTCCTCATGAATCGAGTGAAGCCGACGAGCCGGCACAAGGTCAACAAATGTTTTGCCATCAGCGTACACCCGACCTTGCTGGACATCAGACAGTAAGTCACCAAGTTGCTCGTCGAAGCCACCTTTTCGAGATTTCAACAAAAAGGCAGAAGCAGAGACCAGTGAAGATTTCACCGGGTCGATAACAGCATCAGTGTTTATTTTAGGAATCGGAAGAGCCATATACACAGTATAGTCGCGTTAACTCACTAACCGCAAGCTTTATGTGACTGAAATTACAAACTCATTACTTGTTTGCGCGTTTGCGCTGGTTTGGGTCGAGGTGACGTTTACGAAGGCGAAGGCTCTTTGGCGTAACTTCCAAAAGTTCGTCGTCTTCAATAAAGTCGATTGATTGCTCGAGGCTTAGATCGGTAAAGGGAGTAAGCTGAATCGTACCATCGCTTGATGAGCTACGCATGTTCGTCAATTGCTTGCCCCTACATACGTTAATGTCGAGGTCACCAGAACGGTTGTAAAGACCAACGATCATACCTTGGTATACGGTTTCTCCAGGACCTACGAAGAGTTCACCACGAGCGGCAGCGGTATCAAGTGCGTACGCCGTTGTTTGGCCAGCTTCGTGAGCCACCAACGCACCGTTACGAAGTTGTTGGAGCTTTGGACCAAGCGGTTGGTAGCCGTGTGGCAAACTGTTCATAATCACCGTACCCTTCGTCGCAGTAAGCAGAAGGTTACGAAGTCCAATCATGGCACGCGTAGGAATAATATACGTCACACGAGTCGTACCGCTACTCGTTTGCTCTTGCTTGAGCGTTACTGCGCGGCGAGCACCGAGTTCTTGACTCACTGCACCGAGGAATTCAGCAGATACTTCGATGAGAAGTTCTTCGACCGGTTCTTTTACCACACCATCTTCTTCGATTGTCACAACTTGCGGACGTCCAACTTCAAATTCGAAGTCTTCACGGCGAAGGGTTTCAATCAGCACTGAAAGGTGAAGTTCACCACGACCAGAAACAACAAACCCAATTCCCTCTTCTTGTACGCGAAGTGAAACGTTGGTTTCAAGTTCTTGCTTCAGGCGGTCACCAATTTGGCGACTCGTGTTGTACTTTGCTTCCTTACCCTTTAATGGGCTGGTGTTTGGACCAAGATACATGCTAATTGTTGGAGCTTCAATATCAATAACAGGCAGCGCTTCTGGCTGGTCTTTGTCGGCAAGTGTTTCACCAATGTGGGCGTCAGCAATACCGGTAATCGCAACAATATCACCAGCACCAGCTTCGTCGATTTCTTCACGGTTCAAACCGCGGTAACCAAAGAGCTTATCAACCTTAGCGTTTACCACAGCACCGTCGCGCTTGATAAGAACAATACCTTGTCCCCTTTTAAGTGAACCGCGAGTAATACGGCCAATTGCGTACTTACCAAGGAATGAGTCGTGATACAAAGAGGTCACAAGCATTTGGAATGGCTTTTCGAGCTCTACAGTTGGGGCCGGAATGTCATTGATGATTGATTCGAAAATTGGTGTAAGGTCGGTGTGCTCTGCGGGATTGTCAGGCAATTCCGTCCACGCCTTACCGTCGCGACCAATTGCGTAGTATACAGGGTAATGAAGTTGGTCATCACTAATCGCAAGTTCCAAGAAGAGCTCAGAAACTTCGTCGATTACTTCATCGATACGGCGTGATGGCTTGTCGATTTTATTGATCACAACAACCGGCTTAAGGCCAAGTTCGAGTGCCTTAGAAAGCACAAACTTAGTTTGTGGCATAGGGCCTTCTTGAGCGTCAACAATAAGAAGTACGCCATCGGCCATATTAAGAGTACGCTCAACTTCACCAGAGAAGTCGGCGTGGCCCGGGGTGTCGATAATGTTAATTTTATAATCACCGTAGTAAACAGAGGTTTGCTTAGCAGTGATGGTAATTCCACGCTCGTGTTCTTGGTCACCACTGTCCATAATGAGTGACTGTTCCATCTCGGCTTGGTTGGCACGGAAGGTGTTACTTTGCTTTAAAAGGCCATCAACAAGGGTCGTCTTTCCGTGGTCGACGTGGGCGATGATAGCAACGTTGCGAATTTGGTTTGGATCTTTCATAAAATAATGCCCGATATTACGGGCTTCCTTATCTATAATTATAGCAGAAATGTGCAATTCGAGCAAGTAGCCAGCGCCGCTTACTTGAATTGCCTCAATCGCTTTAAAATTTAATAACAAACAGCTTTGTAACGGTCGGCTGAAGGTTATCGTGAGACCCTCCACTACCAGTACTCTGATTTACAGCAGTTGTACTCACGACACTTATTCCAGTCGTTGATGGATTGTTCGTTGCTGTCGTGACACCGGTTTGAATACCTTGGCTATAATATTGACCATTACCGTCTGCATCGTAGTCATACCGGATTCCAGTTCCGCCACCAGTTGGTGCTGTTACAATTTGCGGATGCGTATGTCCATTCTGGGTGTGGTTGTGACCTGGATCAGAAACGCCATGCGTGTGAGCATTTTGAATATGGGTGTGCGATGGCATTTGAGAAATCGTCAAGATCTCAACCTTCGTGCCATATTTCTTACCTAACGTATCAAATTCAATATCACTGGAGTTGCGATTTACTCCTACCCGACCTCGTGAATCCGGAAGGTTAAATGTGGTTGAGCCGTCACCTATACCATAGGTCGTTCCAATAACAGCAAAAAGATCAGCATAAGTAGTACGTGAAACTGCCGCTCCATTTTCAACCAAGTAGCCTGACGGCGCCGATGACCACCACCCACTCACAGAAGTTCCCGGAGCTATCTTTGTCTCACCAGCGTTCATTGTGGTAGCAAGCTTTATAGCCGATTGCTTTGTAATACTTGGCTGAATCTCATTATGGGGCATGTCGTTGCCCGTGTATTGATTAGTGGCAGTTGTGGTTACGACTGAGACACCAGTCGTTGAGGGGTTATTTGTACCTACTGCATCTCCGACGCTCACCCCCTGAGAATACGGAGCAGTCGGGCCGTCACTATTCCAGTCAATCCTAAGCGAGCCACCTCCACTATTTGCGGAGACTTCTTGACCATGAAGGTGGGGGTTTTGGCTGTGATTATGCCCCGGATCCGATACGCCATGTGTATGTGCGTTTTGCAAATGGGTATGCGATGGCATTTGGGCAATCGTGAGTATTTCTGTCTTATCTCCAACTTTTTTTCCCATTGCATTAAACTCCGTATCTGAATCACTCAAGTTAACGGCAGCAAAACCTCGCGAATCCGGCAGATTAAATGTTGTTGAACCGTTACCGGCCCCATACCTCGTCCCAAGTGCGGCAAATAAGTCGGGGTACGCCGAACGAGAAATTGCAGCACCGTTTTCTAGTGCATACCCCTCCGGTGCAGTTGTCCAATACCCTTGAATTGTCGTACCAGCCGGATAACTGTCGGCTCCTTCATCGGGTAAGCTGTATTTTATTGCCGCATTTTTAACAATCGAAGGCTGAATATTATTGTGCCCACTACCACTCCCGGCGTTCACGTTTACAGCGGTTGTTGCGTTAAAACTTACACCTGTAGTTGACGGGTTATTAGTCGGCCACGCGTTATCAGTTGGTGTACCGTGCTGATAACTTGCGCTCGTGCCATCACCGTTCCAGTCTCGCCTAATACCACCATATCCATTTAATGCCGCACCTACATTCTGGCTATGCGAGTGGGGGTTTTGACTGTGATTATGGCCTGGATCCGAAATACCATGAGTATGCGGATTTTGAATATGCGTGTGCGACGGCAGTTGCGCTACGGTGAGTGCTTCTGTTTTTGACCCGGTCTTTTGCCCGACTGTTGCAAACTCAACATCTGACGGATTTTGTGTCACACTTGTGCGACCGCGAGAGTCGGGCAAGTTAAAGGTTGTTGAGCCGTCACCCGCTCCGTACGTCGTACCGATGACGGCGAATAAATCAGCATAGGTTTCACGAGATACAGCTTGACCGTTTTCTATCAGAAAGCCTTCCGGTGCAGTCGTCCAATAGCCTTCAATAGATGATGCAACCGCTAGTGAACCGTAGTTATTCAATGTCGTTGCCGATACTACATTAGACCAATTACCTACACTTTCACTTGCACGCGGACGAACCCTCAGGAAGTACTGGGTTGCAGGGCTTAACGTATCTATAGCAGCTGAAGTGCCAGACGCATCGATCTCCTTAAGATTCGTCAAAAAGCCGGCATCGGTACTGTATTGAAGCGTATATCCAATGGCGTTATCGACCGGTGTCCACGAGGCGTTAATCTCGCTTGAGCTCATTGCTAACGCACTAAGAACTGCATTACCTGAAGTTGCAATAACAGTATTACGACGACTGGAAACGGAAAGGATCTCGTTATTTTGTTCTCCTAAATATTCAATCCGCCAGTTCAAACAAGCAGCGCCACTCAAGCAAGCGATACTTCCATCACCAATATAAGCAAAGGCATCAGTATCAGATGTGAGTGACTGACAAATAATTGAATTTGTTACATCAGGTGCACTCTTTGGAGTAAGAAAGGCAGCTCGGTCAACTCCAGGTAGGGTATCCTTGAGGATTGCTCCAACATCCGAATTACTTACCATCGAACAACTTGGATATTCACCAGTGCGGTCATAATATTTTTCAAGCGCTTCCGCTAGAACTGTTACTTTTGCAAGACGCTGTGTATCCCGAGCATACTGTTGGTACCGCACGACACTAAAAATAACAATCGATGAGAGGATTGCGATAACAGTAACGACGACAACTATTTCGATAATGGTAAAGCCGCGTCGTTTCACAATCCCTCCTTATACCTTTTTAATTCATTTACTAAACTCTCAACTTTTTCGTCTATTTGATCGACGTAGCTTCTTACATCGCCCTGCACTCTCGGTACCTGTGCAGCTGCTTGCGTATATTGCTGGCTTAGCAGTGCATACCCCTGCTCGTTACCCATTTTTTGAGCAGTCATCATTCCTTCCCAGTTGCGCTCCATTGAAGTGTAAATACGCCCAACCTCTGTAAATTTATCGGCAAAATCGGTAGGCGCTTTGGTTTTCTCGATCAACGCATTCACCTCTTGTAACGTCTCGTATCGGGCAGTGCTGTTTGATGCATTAAGCTGGTTTAACTGCGTATCAAGCTGCTGATAGTTTTTATTAAATGCCCGAAGCTGAGCATAGGTGTCGACTTGCTCAATGAATGTGTCGACCTTTTCAATAATTTCGTTATGAAACGTGCGCGCCATTCGGTATGATTCGCTAATATTGCCGAGAGGCACTTCGGGGAACACTGGTTTCTCAACAGCTGTCACTGCAGTCTTAATTTCTTGAGGGTCTTTAGAGGATTGCGCAGCTTCGGTTACATCATCAAGATAAGCATTGGTTTCACCCGTAGATGCCTTAGCGGCAGAATTAGCGACACCTTGAGCGGTTAAGAATGTTGCGATCACCGCGCTGATAAAAATAATACATAAACCCGTAATTATCCAAACTCGTTGGTTCCTTTTCAGCGATTTCATCGCCGCATTTAGCTTATGCTCCATTCAGTCTATTCTACCTTGGTGGACTAGGGTGCGTCAATAAAAAAAGACGATCGTTTGATCGTCATCTTTATGTGGTGCGCGCGAGAGGACTTGAACCTCCACGTCCTTGCGAACACTAGCACCTCAAGCTAGCCTGTCTACCAATTTCAGCACGCGCGCATTAGCGATAATTATAGCACCTTTTAATGGATTGATAAACCCCTTAGCAAAAACCTCTTGTCAGGGGTACACACTTTGTGTATAATATCTCCTTAGTCGGGCGCTTAGCTCAGTTGGCTAGAGCATCTCGTTTACACCGAGAGGGTCGGGGGTTCGAATCCCTCAGCGCCCACCAAATCGACTATTGAAAGAAGACAACTCACATTGCCTTCTTTTTTATTTTCCCTCACCCACTTGCTGTTATGGAGTTTTGTAAACTGAACGAGAACCTACCGACCAATACAAGACACTTCGATACCTATCAGCCGCGGAAACAAGCGAACTATCGTGTGGAATTGTGTGTACGGCATCTGTATGAACATACTGCGCGGTTGCTTGGTATAGTCCAATAGCCGGAACGTCATTGAGCCACTGCCGTGCGAACGTTATATATTTAGCGCTACGCAAATTTTGCTCAACACGAGAACGGGAACTGAGCAGTGCTTCGTCTGAAATCGCACTCTTATAGTTAGACAGGTTAAAACCGCCGCTTGCCTGTGAACCATGCCAATACGCATAGACGTCAGGGTCACCGCCAATAGTGAGTTGGTATAACAGCACGTCATAGCGACGAGGCTGCAAGATATCTTGGGCAACGTTTTGCGATGGATCACTCGGGTCAACAATACTTGTTTTAACCGTCACGCCCAACCTGCGCCACTGCTCCGACAGAACACTCAATGCCTTTTCAAAATCAGGGTTCTTTGTGGTCACTACTGCGAGTGATAACTCCGCACCATCTTTCTTTCGCGTTGAACCCTCGAGCTTCCAGCCCGCTTCTTCAAGCAGCTGGCGCGCACGCTCAATACTGTATTCAGGAGCTTTTGGAAGTTCACCACTTACCTGGCTTTTTAGAATCGGAAGATCAAGAGCTGGCAGTTTAGTAGAAATGGATTTACGAATTGCTTGGGTATCGGTTCCAACCTGCAATGCTTGCCGGACTTTTTGATCTTGAAGCATCGGGCTCACCGTATTAAACAAAGCATAGACACCACTGTTAATTGGGTAGTTATCGACGGTGTATCGTGTCGTATTGACACTATTAGCCGTCATCACTGAAAGGTCACTAGCTGCATTTACTTCAGAAGTTGCCAGGGCGCGTTGAATTGATTCAGCATTTTTATAAACATGAAGTTGAATACGGCTTAACTTTGATGTTCCACGGTAGTAACTATCATTACGGGCCAAGTGAATAATTTTTCGTCCGTTCGCAGCATCGATATCTTGTGACAACCGCAACGTGAGCGGACCACTCCCTATTGGTTTTGCGCTGAAGCTATTTTCTCGAAGCTGGCTTGGTTCGACGTCACGAAGCATGTGTTCTGGAAGGATTGGCAGGAAGCGGAGCGCGTGCGGAAAGGCTGCGTATACTGCCGGTAGTTCAAAAGCGACTGTTCGGCTATCGATCTCTTTTACCTTAACATCATTCCATCCAGTAAGTGTGGTGCGTGTTGCTGCATTTTGAAGCAGACCAACCGTAAAGACAACATCACGAGCCCGCACGTACATACCATCGCTCCAGCGAGCATCAGGGCGAATCGTAAAGGTATATGTTTTTTGGTCTTGGCTGACCTTCATACTATCGACGAGGTCGTAATTCAAATGACCAGTTTCGTCATAAGTAAGAAGCCTTGAAAAAAGCAGCTCACCAATTGATTCTTCGGCACTTGATTTAGCAAAAATAGGGTTTAAGGTGTCAACCGGCCCTAGCACCGCCTCGGCATACGTTCCACCAGTCGCATTTGCTTCAACGCGATATTCGTTCTGGTACCACCACATTTGAAGCCCGGTGGCACCGATAATAACACCAATAACCAGCACCCAAAGCGCGATGTGGCGACGAGCCTCGCGGAAATTTTCCCAACGCTTAAACACAAAGCGACGGGCGTGCTTAACGCTCGCCCCTTCGACTTTTTTCATACGACGCGCTAAATCTTTAGAGCTAAAGCTCTTTTTCGGAAGGCGGCGCCATTTTGTTGGTTCGTTATTTTTAGCCACGCTTACCTTCCTTAACTAGGAATGAGAAGCCCAACCAAAATCGACAGAATGAAAATAACAGCAAAGACAATGGTAACTTCAAATAAATTCTTGTCGACACCACGGCGAGCCGTGTAAAGTTCTCCTGAACTTCCAAACCCAGCACCAAGCGTTGCGCCACGTTGTTGCAAAAGGATAGCAAGGACCATCAAAATACCCGACCCAATCATGATAATCTGCAAAATGGTATCTAATGACATCGTAATTAACTCCTACGTCTTTCAGTGCGAACTTCAATCGCTATACTTACTATATAGTTTACCAGACTTAAGATGATTCCCGTAATAATTGAATTACCAAATGACATCGAAATACCCGGCGAAACCGCCAATGAAATGTAAACCAGTATGCCGTTAACGATAATCGTAAACAGCCCGAGGGTCAGCAAAATAGCTGGCAGTGACACAATAACAAGCAGCGGCTTAAACAGACTGTTAGCTATTGAAAATATAAGTCCAGCTAAGATGAATCCCCAGAATCCAGCCGTAACATCGACATTATCATACCCCGTACCAAGCAAGCGAACCGCTACCCAAAGGCCAAGCGCATTCAATGCCCATCGGACGACAAACACTAAGAATTGACGTTTCATTATTGGTTTAAGTATAGCATAGAGCAGTACGTATTTAGAGTGAAGTTGGCAAATCCGCGCTTAAGTTTTTATACCCATCCTCCGTCACGAGAACGTCATCTTCAATACGCACCCCGATCGCCTCTTCAGGTATATAAATACCCGGTTCAATCGTAAATACCATACCCGGCTTAAACTCACCAAAGCCGCCAAGCGATTCATGAACATCAAGCCCGAGACCATGACTAATGGCGTGCGGGAAATACTTACGATACGTCACATCATCTTCAAATGATGTGAGCAAGCCTATGCTTTGGAGCGCCGCTTTCATAATCTCGTCGACTGATTTTTGATAGTCAATAAACGTTAGACCGGGCTTAATGAGCTGCATAATTTGCCGGTGCGCAGCCTCAACGGCCGCGTGAACTTCAGCTTGTCGCTGTGTTGGCACGCCAACCGCCCACGTACGGGTAATGTCTGCCGCGTACCCCTCAATCTTTGCACCGGCATCGATAAGTACAAGTCCGCCTTCTACGAATGGATCATTATTCTGGCCATAGTGGAGTGTGCACGCGTTCTTTCCACCTGCCACAATTGGCTCATACGCATGACCACCCGCGCCTGTTCGACGAAACTCAGCATTAAATATTGCTTCTAGTTCGTATTCATATTCAAGTGCAGTAAGCTCAGCTTTAGCCTTTTCAAAAGCGGTTATCGAAACATCGACTGCCTTCTGCAATAATGAAACTTCTTGCTCATCTTTTATTGCTCTGACTTTAGCAAATGTAGGTCGACAATCTTCAATAATAGTAAAGAGTTTTGTCAGCTTATCACGTAATCGCTCGAGCGATGGATTTTCATTAAATGAATAGTACTTTGCATGCGGATCGGCACCAAGTGTATACACCGTATCGTACTGTTCACTCAGCTTCTTAAGTAATTCATCGCCTTCTTTTTGAGTCAGTACCGTATGCGCACCGCTGAGTTCAATCGCCTGTTCTTTCGTAAGCCCGCCTTCAAACAAAACCTTTGTCTCATCACGTTCAGGCGCAATCAATGTTAGCGCCTCATCAACAATAACCGCCATCCATCCGGCTTCATTAATATTAGTAAGCCAAAGAAATGAATTCTCCTGAGCAAACAAATACGCCATATCTGATACGCGCTGCAGTTCGTCGTGTGCGGTAAGAATAATTGGAAATTTCTTTAGTAAAGTAACTATTTCTTTAATCTTAAAAGTAGTTGTCATTAGTCATCTAACTCTTCTATTGAATTAACCAGAACATCCCTTGGCCTTGCACCATCTTGTGGACTAACAATACCCTCTTCCTCGAGTTTATCCATAATTCTTGCAGCCCGTGCATAGCCAATACTCAGTCGCCGCTGCAATAAACTTGCCGATGCCTTTCCGAGAAGAATAACTAGCCGTTTCGCGTCTTGGTACATGTCAACATCCGCTGTGTCAGTATTAACATCAGTAATAGAATTTTCACGCAATACCACGTGCTCATCAAAGAGTAATGGTTCATCAGTCAAAACTAACCGCGAAAGATTGGGATAGTATCGTTTAAAGTCTTCCTTTGTAATATTCTTACCTACATATTGTGCAAGTGTATGCTTGAGTTTTCCTTTTGCCGAAGGAGAACTCACACTATTTAAGTAGTCTGCTATAGTTGAGAAATTGATTTTTTCCGTTGCTTTAAAATAATCCCACATTTTTTTAGGATAAGTATCTTCTAGCGAAGGAACGTAATTGTCTCCTTTTTTCGTGAGAAGGTAGCGATCACCTAACCCTAGTTTTGATTGTGCAACAGCCAATGCCTTCTGTCTGTGACGATTTGACTTTGCGAGCCCATTCGATTCATAGTCGTCGGGTGTATAGTCGACAAAAATAGCGTATCTATCTGACCATACTTCCGAAAAGAAAAAATACTTGCTTAAATCAAGAAGGTTATGAATTGCCTCTGATGTATTTCCGTCACCTACTTGAAAAGGAACGAGCACATCTAATTTACGGATATCTTGCTTTATATGGTCATTTTCAGACAAAGCCTGTAAAAAAGTCTTCTTAGACTCCTCTTCAACTAGAATTACCATTTCAGGATACCCAAGGTCTATATCTTCAATACCTAGCATCTTAGAGATTGCCGGTATTGCTTCAGACGATTCTATTCCTGTTGATGCGTTTACAATTCGTTGCCCAGAAGCGTCAAACTCAACAAGACCCCCGTCGTAATTGAACATATATACACTACAGTACTCTGGATGATTAAGTGCAGATTTTACAATTTCAACATTATGGGTAGTTGCAAATACCTGGGTAAATTGATTTTCCGGCGAATCTTCAATAAGTGCATTTAATTCAGGTACGAGCCTTTTACGTACAGCGGGAAACAATTCATCCCCTAAATCATCAATAACAAATATAGGTGTGCTGTTTCGTAGATGCCTTACAGCAGCTACTAGCCCTGCTATATATCGACTACCACCCGCTAAAAACTTAGTTTGGATTTCTTTGTCACCCTCAAATGTAAATTGCCCGCTTGAAAGATTGAGCGGACGTAACGTCCTTTGTGTAGGGTTAACCTTAGACAGAATTTCATTTGCATTATTTAGATCCGGTAAGACAATGGCGTCATCACTTTTGAATGCAGCAATGCCCCCAAAAGGATGTTCATTTCTGTTTAAAGAAGTCATTCGGTCATTATATGGAACCGTGCCAGGCTTCAAAAGCGCTATAACGTCAGTGCCACCCTTGGGGCTTCCCCGCTTCTCCACCCTCCATCTATCACCTGGCTGTGGAGTAATTTTTAGCGAGTATGGTTCGGGGGATGTCGTATACCTAAACGTAATACTCGTTTCGGGTTCGAAAAGCGAATGTAACCGAGGCGCGAGACTGCCTACTAAAATATCTTGCTCTTCTCTATCATTAAGCTGGCTTAATTTCGACACACCCATAAGCAACTCGAGTACACTGCTCTTTCCGGACCCATTAATACCAACTAATAGATTAATCCGATTAAGACCTTTTAATTCTATTGTTTTACCGCGAAAGTTTTTGAACCCTGAAATTTTAATCGACTCTATCATACCGTCTTCCTTATCTGCTCCTCTTATAGTATCGTGTCGTAGTCCATGACTGCAAACTTAAGAATTTCATAGCATCCACAGTTATCTAAATCGCATCGATATAACGAAGAAGTTGTTCGGCTTTTGCAGTCCCGATCACAGCTGCAATATCTTCCTTTGAAGCGGCCTTTACACCGCGTACACTGCCAAATTTTCGAATAAGCGTCCGCCGGGTTGTTGGGCCGATACCTGGAATTTCCTCGAGGCTACTTGCCGTTTGTTTAGCGCGTTTCAGTACTGTATGGTAGCTCACAGCAAAACGGTGAGACTCATCACGTATACGCTGAAAAAGTTTTGTGACGTGGTTGTATTTTGCAAGGCCCGTATTGCTACCGCGCAGGTTTTTTGAATGCCCTGATGCATTTGTTTGGCCGGCATGAAGATTAACAATAAAGTACTCACCTTTTCGCTCGACAAACACACCGTTCGCTTCAAGCTCGCCTTTCATGTATTGTTCGATTCGCTCAGTCGAAACGTTAGAATTCGTCGCGTGAACAATCACCTCTTCTTCGCGTTTAGCGATACTAATGATAGGAATTTTTAAGTCATATGTTGCAAGTGCCTTAATACCAGCCTCCAGTTGACCCTTACCTCCATCTATCAAAAGCAAATCGGGCATCCCCCAGCTTTTAATATTCTTTTCGCTTAACCGACGCGTCAACACTTCCTGCATATTGGCGTAATCGTCGTTACGTTCGATGCGGGTTTTAAATTTTCGGTAATTTGCTCGGTCACTCACACCATTCGTAAATACCACCATACTCGCAACTACGTTCGTGCCGCCCATATGACTAATGTCATATCCTTCAATGCGTGCCGGAATCTTCTTAAGGCCAAATAACTCCACCAGATCGCCGAGCGCCTTATCTTTACTAATATCAAGGAATTCGCGGTCGCCAAACATAATACGTTGTTGCAGCGCGCGCAGGTCGTTTAACTTATTGCGATACAGTGCTGCATTTTCAAAATCATGAAGTTTAGCCGCCAGCTGCATCTGCTTTTCAATATCACGAATAATTGCCTTTCGGCCACCTTCGAAATAGCGAATAAGCTGCTTTAGTGTAGCCTTATATTCTTCAGATGATACACCTGGGCGCGGACTTAACCCAATGTGTGAATCAAGGTCGGGTCGAGTACCATCTTTTGGCGGCTTCGTGAAATAAGGGAAAACTTTACGCAAATAACGCAGCGCTTTTTTAATAGCAAATCCGTTATAGTAGGGGCCAAAATAATCAGCACCGTCGTCAATTGGATTGCGCGTAAACGTAACTGTTGGCCACTGACTTTTCATATCAATTCGCACGAACATTTGCGACTTATCGTCACGCAGCAAAATATTGTAGCGCGGCATATAGCGCTTCACCATTTCAGATTCGAGGAACAGTGCGTCGAGCTCACTGTCGGTCTCTACCCAGTCCGTGTCTTCAATCTCTTCAACCAAGGCTCGGGTTTTAATGTCCATATCGCGAGTACTTTGAAAATACTGACGCACTCGGTTTTTTAATACCGCCGCTTTGCCAACATAAATAATTTCACCTGTTTTCGACTTATGAAAATAAACCCCGGCCGATCGTGGGAGTGTTTTTAACTTTGCCTCAAGCTTTGCGTTCATGTCTGTTTTATTATACTATGCGCACCCCATAAAATACCGCCCTTCGTACAGAGCGGCATTTCTTATGTAAGTAATATTTACTTAAGATCTTTTTGGCCACGGAAAGCGAAGCCGATAACCAGTGCGCCGTACAGTACAGCGTAAAGCCCGACAACCCATACAACCGCAATACCTGCAGAAACTGGGTGAAGCAAGGTAATTATACCCGCAAGCACACCAACAACTCCCGCTAAGATATTAAAGAGACGCGAATCACCTTTTCGTCCTGCATCAAACAGACCCTCAAGCAAGTCGACAAGACCACGCACCAAAAACGTGATACCGATAAAGAATACGAAAGCTGCCGCTGCCGCAACTGGGTTTCGCAGTAAGTACACGGCGAGCCCCACCGCTAGGAGGCTAAAGATCAACTCAAGCCACCAAAACTTATTTGAACCAATTGTCGACAACCCGACAATGATTCCGACAACACCCCACACAAGTACGAATACACTAAAGAGTACGATCAATAGTGCTACGGTAAGCCCTGGCCAGAACAGCGCCACGACTCCAAAAAGTATCGCAAGTACACCTTGCCCGATTGCTAGCCCCCACAGCTGCCTTTCAAGCAAACTTAGTTCATTCTTTGCCATTTTACACTCCCTTTAAGGTTTGTGCTTATAGTATAGTCCTGGCAGTCCCTTTTGTTAATATCGTATTTTTAACTACGCTGTGGCGCCAATTCTATGAGCTAACGCTTCGTGACGAACTTTACATTCAGCAGTGTGAAAAAGAAGCTCTGGGTCTTGCTTACAGTTTTCACAAATAAGTACAAGGTCATTGCAATTAGCAAATGCACAGTTTTCAAAGTTACTTGTTTTACCTTTACAGTGCGTACATTCACCAATCGTCTTCGTATGGTCTGAGAAGTTTACCGTCATGCGGTCGTCAAAGACGCGGAGTGCACCTTCCCATAGTCCATCGTCACCGTACGCTTCGCCGTATTTTACGATTCCACCATCAATTTGATAGACATCTTTAAAGCCACGCTTTTTCATCATGGCAGAAATAACTTCACAGCGGATACCGCCGGTACAATACGTAATGACTTTCTTGTCCTTGATATCGTCGTATTTATCGCTTTCAAGTTCTTCAATAAAGTCACGAGAAGTATTGGTGTTTGGTACAATAGCATCCTTAAATTTGCCGATCTTTGCCTCGTGTTCGTTACGGCCATCAAAGAACACGACGTCATCACCATACTTTTCGATCAGTTCATGAACTTGCTTTGGCTTAAGATGAACACCTCCACCAACCACACCATTTTCATCAACCTCAAATTCGTCATCGCTGTTTTTGAAACCAACAAGTTCACGTCGATGTTTTACGCTCATACGAGGAAAGTCTTCACGAGAACCATCGCTCCACTTAAAGACGATATCTTTAAAGCCAGGGTATTGTTTTGTAGCTTTAATGTAGGCCTTAAGGTCTTCCACTTCACCGCCAACGGTACCGTTAAGCCCGTGCTTGCTAACAAGAATACGACCGCGCAAATTCAGGCTGTCGGTCAACGTTTTTTGCCATAATTTAACCGCCTCAGGGTCACTGATTGGAGTGAATTTATAGTATAAAAGTATTTTTTGCATTAAAAACTATTATATCACTATTTACCCCTATTTTCCAGTGGGTGTATACTATGAATATGACGTATCAATCGAGTCCACTGGTTGATGACTATCTCGCTCAATTTAGCGGCGAAACTAAAGAGCGACTCACTTTACTGCGTTCAGCTATCCAGGCGACATTTCCGCATACTATTGAAGATGTCAGCTACGGTATGCCGACCTACCGCCCGGCTACTAAGAAACGAGGCGTTGTCCACTTCGCAGTTTCAAAAGACCATATTGGCCTGTATGCGATTCTTGATCCAAAGAGCAATGCGCCGATGCATAAGAAAATGCAACCGTACCGCACCGGTCGCGGGACCCTTCAGTTTAAACACACCGACAAATTTCCGATGGCAACAATCCGCCAAATTCTCGCCTATCAAGCCAGTAAACTCGACGAAGACGAATAGTCTTCTTTACAGCGAATTTATTCATCGGTATACTTAGCTATACTATGACTCACTTTTGAGTCCTCTACTCGCGGACGTTCGGACGTGCCGAACCGCTCACGAAACTCTATCAACGTAAGTTACTTATTATTACTAATGCCTAGGAGAAGCATGAAGAAGAAACAAAAGAACGAATCACAAATCAATCAAACATTAAAAATTTTCTGGGATACAGTCCGTAACTATAAACG
Organism: uncultured Candidatus Saccharibacteria bacterium; assembly: GCA_963517285.1. Taxonomy (GTDB): domain Bacteria; phylum Patescibacteriota; class Saccharimonadia; order Saccharimonadales; family Saccharimonadaceae; genus Microsaccharimonas. The sequence continues at coordinate 40,689 of CAUQDN010000001.1, read as the reverse complement.
GTTCTTTATTCCTGTCATGATCTTGCAACCAATGGCCATTTTTCTTGGTGGCTACGCAGGCACGCTTATTATCTCGATGGTCGTGAACCGCCTTACGAGTGAAACAATTCCAGCCGATCAACTCCTTCCAACCTTCTGGCCCTATATCTTAGCTTTCGTGGGTTCAATGGCAGTGAGCGAAATTATTCTATGGCGCCTTGTTATGTTCTTGCAGTGGACAATGAGCGATCGCATTGTTTACGAGCTTAACCGCAGGGTCTTTAATGCGCTTTCCGAACAATCAATGGAATTTCACACCAGTCGTTTTGGCGGTTCGCTCGTTTCGCAGGCGAATAAGTTTACTGGCGCCTTTTCACGACTCTCTGATTTATTACTATTTAATATTGCGCCGCTGATTTACGCCTTCCTGTTTACCTTCGTTATTCTTGTACCAGTACTGCCTTGGTTTGCTTTCGCGCTCGCTCTGTTTGCACTTATGTTCCTCGGTGTCGCGTGGTTTAGCTTTAGCTCGATTAGGGACCTCAACGTTAAAGAAGCCGATGCGCAGAACAAAGTAAGTGGACAGATTGCCGACAGTATTACGAATATTATGGCCGTAAAAAGCTTTAGTCGCGAACGGCATGAAAAGCAACGATTCGAGAAGTTCGCCAACGAATCACGAAGCGCCGGTTATGCAATTCGTGACGCCGTAACGCTGCGTGACTTTTGGTTTGGCTCAATTATTACTGCCATTACCGCTTCGGCGTTTATTACGCTTGTATTCGGTAACGCTTGGTTTGGCGTGGGCGTTGGTACGCTCCTTCTTGCTGTTAACTACAGTATGCAAATTTTGGGTAACCTTTGGGGATTCAACGGCATGCTTCGTCAACTCAACCGGATCTTTGGTGATGCACGCGAAATGAGCTCTATCCTCACTACCCATCAAACTGTTTCAGACAAACCGGAAGCAACAGAGCTTACAACAACTCGCGGCGAGATCATCATGGACAACATGACCTTCCGCCATGCCGATGCAAAACAAGACGATACTATCTTCAAGGATTTCTCTCTGCACATTAAGCCGGGTCAACGAGTGGGACTGGTTGGACATTCAGGTTCAGGTAAAACAACCCTCACAAAGCTCCTGCTTCGTTTTGCAGATATCCAAAGCGGAAGTATTTCCATCGATGGCCAAAACATTGCAGAAGTAACCCAAAATAGCCTTCGCGAAGCTATTGCATACGTTCCTCAAGAGCCAATGCTCTTCCACCGTACACTACGTGAAAATATTATGTACGGAAAACCAGATGCAACCGAAGAAGACGTTCGTGAAGCAGCACGACGAGCAAACGCGCTTGAATTCATTGAAAAGCTCTCTGATGGATTCGAAACACTGGTTGGTGAACGCGGCGTGAAACTTTCAGGTGGTCAACGACAACGTATTGCGATTGCTCGTGCTATCTTAAAAGACGCTCCAATCCTTGTACTCGACGAGGCAACCAGTGCGCTCGATAGTGAAAGCGAAAAACTTATTCAAAATGCACTTGAAGAACTCATGAAAGACCGTACGAGCATTGTGATTGCCCACCGTCTTTCAACTATCTCAAAACTTGACCGCGTCATCGTCATGGAAGACGGCAAGATTGTTGAAGATGGTACACACGATGAATTGGTAGCTAAAAAAGGCCAGTACGCTCGGCTTTGGATGCACCAATCAGGTGGATTTATCGAAGAATAAACCATACAAAAAAGAGCTCCCAATTGAGAGCTCTTTTTTAAATACGGTATCTAGCTTTTATTAGCGTCAACGTTTGACTGTTTTGGTTCGTCTTGGCCCTTACCGCCTGGACGACTTTCTTCAGCCTGGTCATCTTGTGGAGTGTCGCCCCCGTTTTCGGTTTCAACATCAGCTGGGTTGTCATCAACTGCGTCACCGGCAGCAGCTTCGTTTGCAGCCTCAAGCGCAGCAGGTTCGTAAACATTTGCTACAACAAGTTCGAGGTCTTGCTCAACATCAGCGTACTCGACACCTGCTGGAAGGGTAATGTCACCAAGCAGAATTTTATCGTCATCGGTGGCAAGTTCAGCAATTGAGATTTCAAGCGCCTCAGGTAGGTCGGCTGGTTTCGCCTTAATTTCAACCGTATCAATCGCCTGAAGTACAATCAAACCAGCTTTTTCAGCTACGCTCTCACCCATACCAACAAGGTGAATTGGCACCTCAGCCTGTACGACATCGTTCGCTTTCACTGCGTGGAATGATACGTGACGAATACGTGAGCGTACTGGATCGCGGTCGATATCTTTAATCAATGCAATCTTTTTCTTGCTATCGATAGTTAAATGTACCGGCGTGTGCTTACCAGCGTCACGAACGACCTTTTCCATCGTTCCATATTCTGACTGTACAAGAATTGGGTCGAAGCCGTGTCCGTAGACAACGCCCGGTACGTACCCTTCGCGTCGCAAACGTGCGACCTTTTTACCTTGTTGTTCACGAACGCCAAGTGTTAGGTTAATCTTATCTCCCATGTCTCTCCTCCTTACTGGTGGATACCTTTACGGAAATTGATATTGCAGTTCTTATTATACGCCCTTTTCTGTAATAAAGCTTAAAGACCGTAAGCAATATGGTCGGTGAGCGCGTGCTACAATAGATAGTATGTTTGAATCACTTCTCCACACGCTCCCTGTACTAGGTGCTATTCCTGGCTTAGACTTAGTCGACCTTATTATTGGTTTTGGTATTTTTGCTGTTCTGCTCGTTATTTTCGCCGAATCTGGCCTTTTGATTGGCTTTTTCTTACCTGGTGACAGCCTCCTTTTTACCGCTGGCGCACTTTATGCAACCGGCATTCTTCCAGGAAATGTACCTATTAATATTCACCTGTTTGTCGTTCTTCTCTTCCTCGCTGCGGTTCTTGGTGACACCGTTGGGTACTGGTTTGGCCGTAAAGCTGGTCCGCGTATTTTCAGCAAACCAGATGCCAAAATCTTCAAACAAGCACATATTCGTCACGCTCAAGAATTCTATGAAAAACATGGTGGTAAAACAATCATCATGGCGCGCTTCGTACCAATCGTGCGAACCTTCGCTCCTATCGTAGCTGGTATTGGAAAGATGAATTACACACGATTCCTAAGCTTTAACCTTGTCGGCGGCTTCCTCTGGACATTCGGCGTTACTTACCTCGGATACTTTGCTGGTAAAGCGATTATCGCTGCCGGTATCGACATCGATTCAGTTATTTTGCCACTTGTCTTTATTATCGTCTTTATTTCACTTCTTCCGCCAATGATTGAAATCTTTAGGAATAAGAAAAACCGCGAAGCAATTCTTGGCTCTATTAAGCGTCAGTTTAAAGCGATTCCAAAACTCTTTAAGCGTAACTAACTTATTCGTTGCCAAATCACGCTTATGCATTCATACTAGAGACAACGTATGGCTCGTCAAACAAGTAAACATCTCGGGGCTTTAGTGCACGACAATGGCGTCGACTTTGCCGTTTGGGCACCGTTTGCAAAAGACGTTTCACTCCTTCTTACAGTTGAATTTGACTTCAAAGAACATCCAATGAAAAGCGACGGCAAGGGCTATTGGTATATCGAAGATGTCGAAGCAGAGCCTGGCCAATCGTATCGATATCGCATAACAACTGCCGACAGCAAGCAGTTTGATAAAAACGACCCCTATGCCCGTCAACTCACCGATTCAGATAACGGCCTCTCTGTTATTGTATCGCGTGATTTTGAATGGGAGGGCGCCGAGAAATTCACTTCTGCTCCAAAAGAAAAAGCAATCATTTATGAGCTACATATCGGTACCTTCAATAAGCCTGATGCCTCAACTTCTGGTACATTCGCAAGTGCCATTGAAAAGCTCGATTATCTGCGTGATCTTGGCGTAAATTATATTGAGCTCATGCCGGTAACAAGCATGGCAACGAGCCACGGCTGGGGATATGCCCCTAACTATATTTTCTCAGTTGAAAATTCATATGGTGGACGTCATGGTCTGCTTAACTTCGTCAAAGCCTGTCACGAAAAAGGCATTGGCGTTATTCTTGACGTTGTCTACAATCACTTTTACGGTGACACCGACTTATGGCAGTACGATGGCTGGAGCGAAAATAATCGTGGTGGTATTTATTTCTATAACGACAAACGCGGCGACACACCATGGGGTGGACGTCCAGATTATGGCCGGCCAGAAGTCCGCCAGTTCCTTCTGGATAATGTTGCGATGTGGTTTAGTGAGTTTAAAGTTGATGGCCTACGCGTTGATTCAACCATCTACATGCGCACAATGGACGGAAACAATAAAGATCCCGCTCAAGCCATTCCAGACGCCTGGAGCTTACTAGGCGAAATGACTGACCTCGCACACAAGATTAATCCCTATTCGTTACTCATTGCCGAAGATAACTCAAGCAACCCTGGTTTAGTTGCTGCCACGAAAGACGGTGGCGCTGGCTTTGATGCACAGTGGGAAGTCGGCTTTCCACACGTCATCCGTGACAGCCTCGGCATTACTCAAAACGGTGAACAGCCTCGTCTCCAAGGTATCGAATATGAACTTGGCCACACCTATACTGGCGACGCGTTCGATAAAGTCATCTTCAGCGACTCTCACGACACCGCAGCAAACGGTTCGGTGCGCCTGAACGAAGCAGTAACACCAGGTAACGCAGAGAGTCTCACAGCTCGTCATTTAGCACTTCTTGCTAATACCGTCGCGCTCACCGCCCCCGGTATCCCTATGTTTTTACAAGGCCAAGAATTCATGCAAGAAGGTGCCTTTAACGATTGGAAGATGCTTGAGTGGGAAAAGACTGAACAATTTGCAGGCATTGTACTTGCCCACAAACACCTTATTGACCTGCGCCTCAACAAATATAACAATACCGCCGGGCTCCTTGGGCAATACACCAAACTTATTCATCGCGACGATGAAAATAACGTCATTGCGTATCACCGAAAAAACAAAGGTGGTACCGGTGATGATACTGTGATTGTTATTAACTTTAGTCGTAATAATTTCAAAGAGTACAATCTTACATTGCCACATGAGGGCGACTGGCGCGTACGCTTTAACAGTTGCTGGAAGGGCTATAGTGTGGACTTCCACGAAGTACCACTCGTCAACACAGTTGCCGATAAAAGCGGCAAAGCGACGATTTCACTCGCCGCTTTCAGTGCCGTTATCTTCTCAATCGATTAAAGCAGCGGCTTTAAATACTTACCAGTAAATGACTCTTTAACCTTTACGATTTCTTCAGGCGTTCCCTGAGCGACAACCATACCACCGCCAAGACCGCCCTCTGGACCCATGTCGATAATGTGATCGGCAGTTTTAATAACATCCAGGTTGTGTTCAATAATCACCATACTGTTGCCACCTTCAACAAGCTTTTGCAAGATACCAAGCAATCGGTTGACATCGGCACTGTGAAGACCGGTAGTTGGTTCGTCGAGGATATACAGTGTTCGTCCGGTTGAGCGGCGCGATAACTCGCTCGCAAGTTTAATACGCTGCGCCTCACCGCCACTAAATGTGGTTGCTGGTTGACCAAGGCGAATATAACCGAGACCCACATCTACAAGGGTGTCGAGCTTACGGGCAATTGCTGGAATGTTTTCAAAGAACGCTGCAGCTTGTTCGATAGTCATCTCAAGGACGTCACTAATAGTCGCGTCTTTATATTTAATCTCAAGCGCTTCACGGTTGTATCGCTTCCCATGACAGACGTCACAGGTAACGTAAACGTCTGGCAAGAAGTGCATCTCAATCTTAATAACACCATCACCCTGACAGTTTTCACAGCGGCCACCCTTTACGTTGAAGCTGAAACGACCTGCTTTGTAGCCACGAATATTTGCTTCAGGTGTACCAGCAAAGAGCTCACGAATAGCAGTAAAGACACCCGTGTAGGTTGCCGGGTTAGAACGAGGCGTACGGCCGATTGCTGATTGGTCGATAACGATAACTTTATCGAGTTGTTCGATACCTTCGATATTATCGTGCGAACCAGGAACGGCGTGCGCACGGTGTAAGCGCGCTGAAAGTTCTTTGGCCAAAATGTCATTTACCAATGTCGATTTACCACTACCACTCACACCACTCACAACACTCATAACACCAAGTGGGATCGTCACATCAATATTTTTGAGGTTGTTTTCACGCGCACCCTTAATAACAAGAGCTCGGTCTTTTTCTGGCGAACGGCGCTTCTTAGGAACGGCAATTTTTTCCGTACCAACCAAGTACCGACCAGTGACACTATCCGGGTTCTTACTTACCTCTTCTGGTGTACCGTGTGCCACCACTTGCCCACCATTCACACCGGCACCAGGGCCAATATCAAGGAGGTAGTCGGCTTGACGAATTGTGTCTTCGTCGTGCTCAACAACCAAGACGGTGTTGCCAAGATCACGAAGGTGCTTGAGGGTTGCAATAAGACGATCGTTGTCACGTTGGTGAAGCCCGATTGAAGGTTCGTCAAGAACGTACAATACACCTTGAAGGCCGGAACCAATTTGGGTAGCCAAACGAATACGCTGCGCCTCACCACCAGAAAGAGTGTTCGCCGCACGTGAAAGCTCAAGGTAGCTCAGCCCAACGTTATTCATAAATCCAAGGCGAGATTTAATTTCTTTAAGAATTTGAGTAGCAATAAATGCTTCTTGTTCAGTTAGTTTAAGCTTGCCTGTAAAGAGGTCAAGTGCGTCTTCTACACCAAGTGAACAAATATCCATAATGCTCAGGCCGTGGATAGTCACCGCCAACACTACTGGCTTCAAACGAGCACCATGACAAGCGTGACACTCGCGATTACGCATGAAGCGCTCGATGTCTTTCTTCATAAAGTCACTGTCAGTTTCCTTGTAGCGACGCTCTAGGTTTGGAATCACACCTTCATAGGTTGAGTCATAAGCTCGGCCATCACCAAGCGCAATACGATACTTTTGAGCACCGGTACCGTAGAGGACTTTTTGGATAGCATCGGCACTCATTTCCTTCACTGGAACTTTTAAGCTAAAGCCGTGTGCGTCAGCTACGGTAGCTAAGCGTTTCATATACCACGCGTCACTATTTACGCGGTTATATGGACGAATTGCACCTTCAGCGATAGTAAGGTTAGGGTTAAATACCAACTCTGGGTCAACCTCAAGACGGCTTCCAAGACCGGTACAAACCGGACACGCACCTTGTGGCGCGTTAAAGCTAAAGAGACGAGGCTCAAGCTCAGGAATTTCTTCACCAGGGTGATCCACACAAGCATAGCGCTGACTGAAGATGCGAGATTCTTCGGCATCAACATCAAGTACTTCAACGACACCATCGGCAATTTCGAGCGCTTGCTCTACCGACTGCGCAACACGTGAACGCATCTCTTCTGAAATAGCGATACGGTCCACGACGATTTCAATGTTGTGTTTGTACTTTTTATCGAGGTCTGGGTATTCATCCAGTGAATAGACAACGCCGTCAACACGCGCACGAGCAAAACCAAGCCGACGATACTGCTCAGGAACATGCGCAAACTCACCCTTCTTGTCTTTAGCGATTGGCGCCAAGACCATAAGCCGTGAACCACTTGGGATCTTAAGAATTTCATCGATGATATCTTGCGGAGTTCGGCGTTGAACAGCCTTACCGCAGATTGGACAGTGTGGTATACCAATGCGCGCGTAAAGCAGACGAAGGTAGTCGTAAATTTCAGTTACAGTTGCAACGGTTGAACGAGGGTTACGACTGGTAGATTTTTGGTCGATACTAATAGCCGGGCTAAGGCCATCAATTTGATCGACGTCTGGCTTCTCCATGAGACCCAAGAATTGACGCGCATAACTCGAGAGACTCTCTACATATCGGCGCTGGCCTTCTGCGTAAATAGTATCAAAAGCCAAGCTCGATTTACCCGAACCACTTAACCCTGTAATAACAACAAGTTTGTCACGCGGAATCTCAACACTAATATCTTTTAGGTTGTGCTCGCGCGCACCTGAAACACGAATCACCTCTGACATATCCGTTTAATTATACACTCATTTCAGAACTTTTTCCAGTATACCTAAAATGGTTACCTTAAGGAACAGAGGTAAGTTTCCATTCCCCTTTTGCTTGCATTTCACCTCTTAACCCCGTATATTCTATGAGAACTTAAAGAGGTAACTAAAGTATGAAGAAAGCACTGACTATTATCTTCCTGTCGCTATCGGCTGTTCTTATTTTAGATACCTTTAACGCTGGTCACGCTTTCGTGATGTTCTTCCTGGCTGGAATTATTCCAGGAACAAACATTGCGATCGATGCGAGCCGCATGTTTGAAGGATTTACCCTTCTTATCGGCTTCACCCTTTCTCGTATCACAATGACCTTACTCCACAAGTACGGCATTGGACAAAAACTCCGCTCGAAGGCTCAAGCCTCAAAAGGCACGATACTTTCAGCCCAAAGCTGAAGTTCTTGAAGAATATATTGTTTTGAATCGTCGTTAGCATAGGTAATAGCTAATTCTTGTAGTCGTGCCACAAAAGGTGGCAGCTGTTTTTTAATACGACCAGCACGCCACTCTTCCCACTGCATTACTTCGTCTTCCGCAAGACTTGTTGGGAAATTACGAGCTTTATAGTGAAGCAGTAGATCGCCAAGTCGTTCATCAACAAACTCTGGATGCATATCAGCTAGTTCATTCGCGTTTGCATAGCGCACTTTATTTATGCGGAGTTTATCGGTGTCAGAAACGAACCCATCGTAAAGACGAGCTTCGGGATCGATTGCTTTAGGGAATTCTGGGCGGCCCTCGTAGATTGACCGAATATTTTCAGCAAATGCCGGCACTGAAAGCAATATATTGCGGTGCTTTTCAATAGTAGCGGCATCGAGTCCAATTCGTTCCCAGCCGCCTTCTCGTTCAAGTACACCAAGCGGTGCCACAGCTGGTGCGCGGTTATATTGCAGTTCCTTTACCGGAACTTTAATAAAGCCTACTTTTTGACGCTCTTCCCACGTAGCAAACATTTTCTTAGCGAGTTCATCGGTTGATAAATTCAGTAGTGGAGTTGGATCGTAGCGAAGATCATATACGATGACGTTATTATTTCGACCCGTAGTTAATGGAAACGCTACGGTAGCCTTATGGTACTCAGCCTCATACCTACCGCTCACATATACGAACGGCTTTTTATCTTCAAGATTAACAAGTTCGGCGACCTTTTTCTTGTCTTTGTAATTAAAGAGGTGCGTAAATAGTTGAGGCTGCTTGTCTTTAATAAGTTTCGTCACTGCAATCAGCGCTTCAACGTCACTTAAAGCGTCGTGTGCTTTAAAGTGGTCGATACCGTTCTGCTTCGTAATAAGTTCGAGCTTATTCACTTCCTTGCCATCAACTACCGGCCATTCAATACCTTCAGGGCGCAGAGCACGCGTCATACGCACGACATCAAGCAAATCCCAGCGTGATCGCCCATCACGCCAAGACCATTCGTAGGGGTCGTTAAAGGTACGCCAAAATAGTGCCCGTATAAATTCGTCGTCGAAGCGAATACTATTAAAGCCGACTGTAATAGTGTCTTCAGTAAAAATTTCCTCAGTAAGAAGCTTAGCGAACTCGGCTTCGGTCATACCATCAGCCTGGGTGTCTTGTGGCGTAATACCTGTCACAATTAACGCATCAGGGGCTGGCAGTGTGTCGTCATTCAGCTTTACAAGGATGTTATAGGGCTCGCCAATTGGCTCGAGATCAAGGGTAGTACGCTGCCCAGCAAACTGCATAATGCGGTCTTCGCGCGGATTAAGACCGGAAGTCTCAAGGTCGTAAAAGAAATATGTCTGACTCATACCCTTATTATACGTGGCATATCTTAAATTGTTCGAAGACAATTGAAGAACTATTGTTCAAGGAGTGTAAATTCATCAAGGCCAATACGAATAATTGAATCGCCTTCGGCACCTTCACGAAGCAGCGCATGGGTAATACCCATCTTTTTCATGATATCGCGCAGACGATTGACACCTTCATAATTCTCAAATTGAGTACGGCGAGCAAATTTTTCAATCTTATTACCCTTCACAACGAATACCGTACGTTCTCCATCTTCTACCTTGTTGATATGCCACGCAAGCGCCTTTGTTTCGGTATCAAGTGAGATAACGGCCATGCCGCCATCTTCATCTTCTTCAACAGCTGCCTTCTCGGCTTCACGAATCGCAACCACCTCTTTACGAAGTTCACGCAGTACGTCAGTCAAACCGGTATGCGCCGGGGATGAAATTGCGAATACAGGCGTTCCCTCACCAACCACCGCTTTAAGCGCGTCGCGCTGCATTTCAATCAGCTCTTCATCAAGTCCTTCAATCTTTGTGAGCGCTACTACTTCTGGGCGCGTCGCTAGATCTTCACTGTACGCAGAGAGCTCGTGGCGGATTGTTTGATAGGCTTTCGCCACATCATCGGTATACGCATCAATAAGGTGCAAAATAACGGCCGTACGCTCGACATGACGCAAGAATGCATCACCAAGACCCTTGCCTTCGCTTGCGCCTTCAATAAGTCCAGGAATATCAGCAATCAATAGGCTACCGTCATCAACGTCAGCAACTCCAAGGTTTGGAGTAAGGGTTGTAAAGGCATAATCAGCAATTTCTGGACGCGCGTTTGAAACAACACTTAAGAACGTTGACTTACCGGCGTTAGGAAATCCTACAAGTCCGACATCAGCAAGGAGCTTCAATTCGAGCTCTGCTTCAAATGTCTCGCCAGGTTCGCCTTTTTCAGCTACACGAGGCGTTTGACGAACCGACGATTTAAAGTGAGCGTTACCGTATCCACCGTCACCACCCTTAGCAACAGTGAGTTGCTGACCGTCTTCGGTGAAATCGGCAATAATCTGTCCTTCACGACGAACAATCGTACCGACCGGTACTTTTACGAACAGTGGCGAGCCAGATTTTCCATGGCGATCGCGTTTCGCACCAGCCTGACCTGGCTCTGCTTTTAATTCTGGCTTATAACGAAAGTCTAGCAGCGTATTAAGACTTTCAGTGGCAACAAATATCACATCGCCACCCTTGCCGCCGTCTCCGCCGTCAGGACCACCTTTATCTACATAAATTTCATGGCGAAAACTGACGGCACCATCACCGCCGCGTCCAGCCTGCACAAAAACTTTGGCGGTATCTACAAACATATATCCCTATTATAACAAAATCGCCCCTGATTTGACAGAGGCGATTTTAGATTTCATTATTATCCTAGTGGATAAACATGTAGTTGTGGACAGTTGAAGCCGGAATAATTCGTTCTGCAAGGTTGTACAGGCGATATCCGTAGTTCATATCAGTGATGCGAAGGTCACCGTTAGGAAGAACCTCTTCAACAACACCAACGTGGTTGCCTGATTGAATAACTGCGCCGGCGGCAGGAGTTTTGTTGACGACGTAGTTAAAGGCGCGTGCTTGGGTTGCCCAGGTGTAGGCGTTACCAAGGTTGCTAGGAACAGGACGACCAAGTTGTGCACGGCGGTAGTATGCATAGGCAGTACAGTTACCAGGAGCATATCCACCACTGTTGCTGTCAACAGCCCTGAAGATGCGCATACTTAGGACGCTTCCAGACCATGCACCAACACCACTTACAAAACCTGAAGAATAGTACGATGACGAATATGAAACAGGTGCAACGTAACCAGGACGCTCAGTAGTTGGAAGTTGTCCACCGGGAATGATGATCTTAAGTCCAGCACTAAGCCCATTGAGCTCAAGGTCGTTATAGGTAGTAATCAATGACGCATCAGCTTTGTACTTTTCGGCAAGCTTTTCGATAGTGTCACCGTCTTTAACAGTATATGCAATACCGTTAGTCGGTAGAATATCGAGGTTTGAGTTAGCAGCAAGTGTGTCACCAGTAAGGTTATTCGCCCATTTAATCGTTTCGACTGAAAGACCAAATTTAGCTGCAACAGATTGAACTGTATCACCAGGCTGAACAGCGTAAGTCGTGATGTTACGGCTCGCAGATGAAAGCTGGACAATAGCAGGCTTGCTGATGGTTGATGTATCGCTGCTTGTGTTTTGGAACTCGCTTTGGACACGAGTTGAAACCGCAAGTTCAGTTACGTTAGGGGCAACTGCTAAGTCGGCTGCTTGAGCGACTGTAGCAGCGATATCGGTTGCGACAACGTCGTTGACAGCTGGTTGATCAGTTGTAACGGCATTAGCAACCGGTGCTGATGATTCCGACGTCTGTTGAGGCGCACGGTATCCGACAGCGATGACTGAAACAAGCAGTACAAAAACGCTGGCGTAGATAGCGACGGTTGACGATTTAATACGACCTTTTTGAGATCGTTTTTTTGTAGATTGTGCCATTACACTTGGTTGTGCGACGGCTACCCCACCCTGAGCATTACTTTTAGCAACGCTGCTCGTAAAATCATTACGAATTATCGTTCTCCTGCCGCTCGGATTTCTCTCGAGGGCGTCTACCGTAATTAGTCTTACTTCTTTGATTTTTTGCCAAAGAAAGGGATACGTGTCGACCAGTGTTAATTATTATAGTTTTCTGGTATCCGTGCGACTGTTCAGATAGGCGCATCTTACATTCTTTCCCCACTCGCAGGTGTTACGGACGGTTGCCACAGGGGCGGACCTTAGTATCACTAGTAGATAGACGTGTCAGATGTGCTTTCTCTATTCTATCAACTGTAGCTTTTTCTGTCAATTTATTTTATAATATTGATAATTTGTCAAATAATCTGACATTTCTCTTGACAGTGATTACGAATATTCGCTTCGTGCTCCGCATTCGTACGTGCAAAATACGTAATATTATCGTCACCGCTCAAGAAGTAGAGGTAGTCTCCACTTGCTGGGTTAGCTACTGCAAGCAACGCTTTTTTCCCTGGTACAGAAATGGGGCCTGGAGGCAATCCTGCATATCGGCGTGTATTGTAGTGAGAGTCAAGATCAGTGCTGCGCTGAACCCCTAATTTGTCGGCGATATATTGATAGGTTACGTCTGAGCCGAGCGGCATATCAATTGCTAAGCGGCTATAAAATACTTGAGCAATTTGCGGCATGTCATCGCCCTTAGGGCTGGCTTCACGCTGAATAATCGAAGCGAGCGTTATACCTTGATAAAGTGTGAAGTCTTTAGCGGCAAACGCGGCAACGAGGTTATTTTCTTTAATGACGCTGTAATATTCTTCAAAGACGTGCTCAAGGATAGCCTCAACCGTTGTATCGGTACCAAAAGTATACGTTTCTCCGTAAATATAGCCCTCTAAGTCTGCGTTGGCTGGCTTGCCTTCAAATAGAGGTGAGTCATAGGTCTTCGCGAGGCCAGTGTCTACTTCTTCTTCGCTATATCCAGCAGCTATAAAGGCTTTTCGGTTATCTTCAAGCGTTGCACCTGGTAAGAATGTAATACTAAACGTGTCCACTTTACCATTTGAAAGATGCTCGACAATTTGAGGGGTCGATTCAGACGGTGCGAGACGATAGCTCCCCGCCTGCAGGCTATTTTGTACGCCTTTAATGCGTGTATACCAAAGAAACGCCGTTTGATCACGAATCACGCCATTTTCTTTTAGCGTATCGGCAATAATCGAAGGCGTACTGCCAGCTTCAATCTTAACGACACGCTTATTACTATCTGAACTATCAACAGGGGAAAGATGTGTCGTATACCAGGCAAATATAGTTCCAGCCGCAGCGAGCAACACTACAAGAAGACTGACAATAATCCAAATAATTCGTTTCATTTTAGATTTTTTTGGAGCCGGTGTAGTAATTCCTGTCGGTACATCGAGGGGTTGCGGGGCAATTGACTCGCTCTGCTGGTTAGTTAACTCAGCGGGCTCAACGGGGTTACTAGGTGTCTGCACCGGAGTAACGGGCCGCACATCAGAGCCAAGCGGAACTTTATTAACTGGCTTACGGCGAAAATCATCCATGATACTGCTCCACGTAGTCTTGAAGAATGATTGCTGCAGCTTGCGCATCAATATCTCCCTTTGAGTAAGGTCGCTTATGTGAGATGAGTTGTTGCTCAGCTAACACACTCGTTAACGATTCATCTTGAAAGACGATTTTTCGATCAAGGTCTTCAAGCCGCTCAGCAAACTTTTCAACGTACCGCGTCTGGGCTGTCGCTTCCCCTTGCTGGTTGCGCGGATAGCCAACAACTATCGTTTGAGCGTTTTCTTTAAGCACAATCTCGGCAATAGATTGAATTTCCGAGCCATCAACTTCAACCGTCGCGAACGGCACGGCGATTCTTACGCCAAGGTCGGCAACAGAAACGCCAATGCGCTTCTCACCGACGTCCAAGCCGACTAGCGTCTGACTACTCATCCTCTACTTTGAATTCAATCTTAATTTTATCGATATTATTTGGAACGGTACGGACCCAGAAATATGAGAACTGTGTATCAACTTCTTTAATACCCTCGATCGCCTCGAGGCTTTGTTGAACCTCTCCGTAGCGTTTGCCCTTTACCTGCTCCTTAATTTCATCTTCGTTGATTTCAGGGCCAACATTTCCAGTTGTATTGACGGTTGCAAGAAGCGTTTCACCGTCTTTTCGGAAGTTACTCAGGGTAGCTGTATCGATACCGGTGCTGTAAATCTTCTGGGCGTTCTTATCGATTTTCGATTCGAGTGAAGCCTTCAAATAGCTTTCGAGCTCATTCTTAGCAACCGCATGAACACTGTAGGTTGTCGCAATAGTAAGAGTCGCCTTTCCGTTCGCAGCTTCTTGATCAACAGCTGGAACTGAAGTAATCGCACCGCGGTCTACTACAAAACTACTATCAATTACAATTTCGCCATCTGTGAATTTCTTAACAAGCGCCTTCTTTTGCTCGTCTGTTGAACGCCCGATGAGTTCACCCTTGGCACGTTCGACATCGGCAGCCGAGACAACTCGCGCAACTTTTGAAGTACCACCAGAGGTCGAGCCCTGGAATGAACCAGAAATATTATCAGGACCAGTTACATTTCCTGACACGTTATTTGATTCTGTGCCCGAGTTAGCGGCCGTGACATCAACCGTAACCGATTGTGCACAGTATGAAGGGAAACAAGGGGTACTTGCAGGAATGGTTACCGCTGAATCTGTTACGAAAACCGATCCGCTTGAAGACGTCAAACGAGTTCCGGCTGGTACACCGTAGGCTGATTGTGTTAGCTTGCTAATCCTAACTGTTCCTGAAGCTTTTTCTCCCACATCTTTTTGGCCCGTTGCGTCAAATTCGATCGTTTCGTTTTTCTGTTCTTGTTGCGAAACTGATGCGACAACACCCTTTTCGAAGTTAGTTGCCTCAGTACCACCAAGGCGCACCGATGCGCTGACAGCTTGTGGCGACGTAATTGCAGTAATAACAACTGTAGCAGCTGGTGCGAAAACGAACATCCAAATTAGTAGGGCGACTAGCGCGACACCACCACCAATACCGATAAACAGTTTTTTCCGGAATGAATCAAAGTTTGGAATTTTTGAACGGCCTTTTGGCTTTGAAGCCGCACGAGCAGCACCGGCACTCGCAACAGCACCAGCGGCAAGCGGTGCACCATCAATTTCGAGGTCGGTTGTATCAATATCGTCACTGCGAGTATTTTTCGCAATTGGCTTCGTACCATCCTTAACTTTCACAGAATTAGCGTGATCGCCCACCGGAAGCTCAGAACCGTCGATAATGTCATCGCCGTCATCAACGATAATCGCGGGTACCTCGGCAAGTTCAGGCTTGCTTTGAAGATTCTTTGCAACAGGGATTTGCGCATTCGCAGCAAGTGCAACCAGCGCGTGGTTATTAGTAATAAGAACTAACTGCTTTTTATCGTTCTTAGCCATACGCTCAAGCAAGCGTAAATTGACCGCACTTTGAAGCGCCCCAGCCCTTTTAGGTGGAACAAGTGCGACGATTTTTTCTTTGGCACTTTTTATTTTGCCAATAATGGCTGTTACGTCGTCGTCGACATCGATGTAGATAACGTCTTTATTCATACTTAGATTTTTAGAAGGCGATTAAATTTTTCCTTTATCGAATCTCCCTCACCACTCCCTATTAGTGTATCATATCCAACCCTTAGCAGACCCATGGCAGTAATGAAGGTGTGGTCAGTAACACTGCCAGTCGCATCAGAAACTCCGATTACTTCACTTGGGTTAATGTGCTGAACGGTTGGCTTTTTTGTAAACGGTAATTCTTTGTGCCACTCGCTGGCTTCGAGGGCTTTTACAAGCTTTTCGAGGCTTGAGCCACCACCACACAGCAAGATACGGTTTGGCAAGTGATCAACAGAATCGAACTCACTTAATGCGAGTTCAACACCCGCAATCCACACTTCAAGCGTCTTATCAATGGCTTCGCTCACCTCTTTTTTCACCGTCGGTTTGATTTGCTCGTGATCAATATTCACTTTCAGCTTTTCAGCGTCTTTATACGAAAGGTTCATGTCGCTGGCAATCGTTTGCGTAAAGCTACGACCGCCAATACCAAACATCTTCGTACCTTCAACACCACCATCATTCACCACGGCGATGTCGGTTGTACCACCACCGACGTCAGCTAAGATAGCGGTAAAGTTACTGTTGCCGTCATTACCGAGCACGCTGCGGCTTACGGCAAATGGTTCAGCTGCTACAGCGAGAAGTTCCAGTGAAAGCTCATCAGCGACACGCTCAAGCGCGCCAATATGCACCATTGGTGCAAACGCCGTATAAATTTGCACAGCTACATCGCGGCCCTGGAAGCCAATTGGATTACTAACTTTGTACCCGTCAATGTGAATACCGACAAGTGCGCTGTTTACGAGCTTTACTTCAACCTGGTCGTTGCCAGTTTCGAGGGCGATCTGCTTTTGCGCCTTAATTTGCGCACGTTCCTGTACTTTTTCAATAATAAATTCCATTTCAGAATCATCGAGCGGACGATCTGGCTGCGGACGGCGATACCGAATTGTATCGGTTACCCCTTTTACAAGCTCACCGGCGATACCAATAACTACACGTTTTGCCTGCAAGCCAGCTTCTTCCTCTGCTTGAGCAAGTGCCTCTTCACAGTTGCGGACTACTCCCGCGATGTCAGCAATCGCACCTGAGTGCATGTCACTTACATCTTGGCGAGCGCGGCCAACCCCTACGATTTGAAGCTCATCGTCTTCAAGTTTGGCAACCAGCGCCTTAACAAATTCAGTACCAATATCGAGCGCAACAACATAATCCTCATCGGAAGGTTTGCGTGCTTTTTTCATTTTTTCTAATAGCATAGTTGGCTTCTATTATACATCAGTTGCGCTTATGGTAGAAATTAGTTGCTTTTTTATGCTTTTTGTGCTATAATAACCCTATGAATGGCATGGAGTCATCACCTAACTCACCCGAACGCATCAGTAATGCGCCTCTTGAGCTTGATGCAACCGAACGCCTTGACCTTCACCTCGAATTACGAGATCTCTCTACCGAGTTAGCTGAAAACCCTTTTGTTACTCCTTTTTCGACAGTAACGGAGTTTACAGGAATCCAGCTCGAAACTCCTAGTAAAAAAGGAGCCAGTAAAGGAATTGCCTTTAAAATTAAAACTGAAGCTAACGAAGAGCCCTTAACAGAGATTACCTTTACGGGTGACGGCTCACGAGAAAACGAGCAACGCATCTACCTTCACCGCCCCTCACTCAATTTATGGGAAGAATTACGCCCCGGCCTTGGCGATGCATCAAAGCTCATGAGCAATTTAGCACTCCTGAGTGCGTTAGAAAAAAAACTTCCTGATAGTATTTTTGAGCCCCTCGCCGACGTTGACCCACAGGGAGCCGATATTGCACTTTTGCTTGCGGATTACTTACGTACCAAAGCTCACTCACGATCTGAATACCTCCACTATCGAGCTCCTGGGGTTGTAGTTGGTGGATACGAATATAAGCGAGAGTCAGATTTTGTAGTGAAAGCGACCAATGACCGTGTTGTTCGAAGCCTCTTCGTAGCAGCATCTCAGGCTATCCCTGACTATGGAATTATCCGTCGAGTATATGGATATGAGACGGTTGATCAAAATGGTGTCTTGGAGTCTGCAAATGGAACCCTTGAACTCCGCGCAAAAGATAGGGTAAGCAAGGCTCGTCTTGACGCCTACGCCCGCAGTGATGCACGCGACAATGATGCATCGCTAGGTATTCAAAACGGTATCAATGATATCCGTAAAGCGTACGGACTTACTCATCAGGTAAATTAGTCGTTACTGCAAAATCGCTTTAATACGTCGGATTCCGGCGCTTGAAGCTTCTTCTTTGGTAATCTTAAACTTCTTGCCATCTTCACCAAGTTGGCCGGTGTGATCTACGTGAGGACCACCACAGATTTCAAGGCTCACAATGTGGTCGCCTTCACCCATTTGGTACACCTTCACTTCGTCAGCATAGCGCTCACCAAATGGACCAATTGCACCCATATCGAGGGCTTCTTGTGTAGGATACATCTTAAAGCTTACTGGGAGGTCTTCGGCGATCCAGCCGTTAACCAACTCTTCCGCCTTATCAAGCTCTTCACGAGTTACTTTTCGGTCAAAATTAAAGTCAAAGCGAAGACGTTCTTCGGTAATGTTACTTCCGTGCTGCTGGAATACTGGGCCAATGACTTCACGGAGCGCCGACTGAAGCAGGTGCGTTGCAGTGTGATACTTAAAGTGAATCAGTTCTTGGCCACCAAGACCGCCTTTAAACTCACCTTTTGTTGCAGTGCGAGAACGATTACGTTGTTCTTCCATTTTCGCGTCGAATTCTTCGCGCCAGTTTTCAGAAAGTTCAATACCTTGCTTGTAAGCTTCTTCTGTTGAGAGTTCTACAGGGAATCCGTAGGTGTCATAGAGTGTAAAGAGCTCTATACCTGTTACGCCGTTGGCAGCAAATTTACTCAGCTGTTGCAGGCCCTTACGAAGCGTTTGACGGAATACTTTTTCTTCCTTAACCAGCACTGCTACGATTGTGTCGCGATTCTCGGCAACTTCTGGATAGTCATCAGCGTAAAGGTCGGCAATAACAGGAACAATTTCTTCAAAGAAGTTCTGTTCGATACCAAGATCAAACGCAAAACGAATAGCACGGCGAAGCAAACGGCGCATCACATACCCCTGCTCTTTATTTGCTGGCACACACCCGTCAACTGCGAGGAAGGTGGCAGCACGAAGGTGATCAGCAATCACACGCATACTTGTCGTGTTACTTTCGTAATCCTTCTTACTGAGCTTTTGGAGCTTTTCAATAATTGGCCACATCAAGCTAATACGAAATACGTCCGGGTTATCAATCTTAGCTGCTGCAATACGCTCAAGCCCAGAACCGTGGTCGATGTTTGGTTTTTCAAGCGGCTCAAACACACCGTCAGAAACTTTTCGATAGGCCATAAAGACGTTGTTACCAATTTCCATAAAGCGGCCACAGTCACAGTTCGGGTGGCAGAATTCACCAAATGATGGGTCGTGAGGGGTGCCGAAGTCGTAGAACATTTCGCTGTCGGGGCCACACGGGTCACCTACAGGGGTTGTTTCTGGCTTACCATTACGACTCCACCAGTTTTTACTGCCGTCGTAATAGAAAATGCGCTCACCTTCTTTAATACCGCGAGCATAGCCGTCTTCTTCTGAACCAATTTCAGCTTCCTCGCTTGATAATCCGTTCTTTTCGAAAAGACGCTTCCAAACAGCGGCAGCTTCAGTATCCTTTTCGATGCCGTATTCAGGTGCACCAATAAATGCCGTAATGTAGAGTCGGCTCATATCGAGCTTTACAACTTCAGAAAGCCATTCGTACATCCACTCGATTTGCTGCTCTTTAAAGTAATCACCCATGCTCCAGTTACCGAGCATTTCAAAGAATGTTGTGTGGCGATTGTCGCCGATGTCATCAATGTCTTGGGCGCGAAGACAGGTTTGGCTGTCGGTGATGCGCTGGCCTTCTGGATGCGGTTCACCAAGCAGATACGGAATCATTGGCTGCATGCCAGAACCGGTAAATAATGTCGATGGGTCGTCCTTTAATACAAGCGGTGCGCGCTTAACAATTGCGTGGCCACGTTCTTTAAAGAACTCGAGATATGAGTTACGGATTTCTTGTGCGTTCATTAGGGGTAATTATACCAGATTATTCACATTCTCGCCTATCCAATCAAAAAGCCACCTCTGGGTGGGCAGGAGGTGGCTTTTGGAGCCTACGAAATGGTGGACTCCATATTGAGAGATGCGGTTCCGTCAAAAAACGACGACAGAACAAGGGAGGTCGTTTGCAAAAGTGCTCCTCGCAGGCGATATAACACTTTTACTTTTATATGATACGTCCGTAGATTGAGTTTTTGCTTAAGCGACGATACCGCCGCCGATACACATTTCACCATCGTAGAGTACGACAGATTGACCGGGCGCTACGGCACGTTCTGGTGAGTCAAGCGAGAGCATTACCGTTCCATCATCAGTGTAAGAAAGGGCTGCATTCGTAAGTGGTGCACGGTGACGCACACGGATTGAATAGTTACCGGCTGCCGGCTTTTCTCCAGAAATCCAATGTGGATTTGTGATAGAAAGTTCCGGCTTCCATAGCGCGTCATCGTTTAGGTTGGTCGTTACGTAGACCTCATTCTTATCCATATCTTTACCAACGACATAGTATGGCAAGCCGCCACCAACATCCAGGCCGTGACGCTGTCCGATAGTGTAGAAAATCGCACCGTCATGTTGGCCAAGTGTTTTACCGGTTTGCTTATCGATAATCGGACCAGCCACTTGTTCGACATACTGGCTTAAGAACTCGCGAATACCAATTTGTCCAACAAAACAAATTCCCTGACTGTCTTTTTTAGCGGCCGTAAAAAGTCCTCGTTCTTGTGCCATCTCACGTACACGCGGCTTCGTAAATTCACCAAGTGGGAAAAGTGTTTTCTCGAGCGCCGCATGGGTGACGCGGTACAAGAAATATGTTTGGTCTTTATTAGTGTCGACGGCCTGAAGTAGCTTGCCGTCTTTAACACGTGCGTAGTGACCAGTTGCAATCATATCCGCGCCATCTTCGAGCGCAGTCTCAAGGAAAATCTTAAACTTAACCTCTTGGTTACACATAATGTCAGGGTTTGGCGTGCGCCCCAACTTATATTCATCGATCATGTAATCAACAACTTTTTGACGGTACTCGTTTTCAAAATCAAATACCTTAAAGTCGATACCGAGCTGTACGGCAACACGCTTAGCATCAGCTAAATCATCAGCCCATGGACAGCGCATACCTGGCAAATCTTGTGTCCAGTTTTTCATGTACACACCGGTTACATCGTAGCCTTGCTCAACCAAAAGCGCAGCTGTTAGCGATGAATCGACACCACCACTCATTCCTACATATACTTTTGTCATGCTGATGCTCCTAAATAAAACGCTACTATCTTTACTAATTCACCGCCCGCAAGCCACCAGCCACGAGGCGTTAACCACCAGAACCAACTCCAGTCCTCGTCATTAACGACTGGGTAATTGCGAATTGTCACATCTCCGGCACTCTTATTAAACTCGAGGCTTGCGCGGCGTTGGTGATACCCTGAGGTCACTAAGATCACATCCTGGAAATTATTCTCTTCAAAAATTGTTTGAGTATTTTCAGCATTTTGCTGGGTATTTGCGGCGTCTTCATCAAGCAGGATTGCATTTATCGGCACTCCAGCCCCTTCAGCAAGTTGCATCATTGCTGCGGCGTTGCTAGGACCACTTTTATCTTGAGCTGCTCCAGAAAAAACGATGTAGTCCGCCCAGCCCGCTTGATAGAGCTTTACCCCGGCATCAGTCCGTGCAACCGTGTCACCGCCACTGACAACCACAATTGCATCAGCTTTATCACATTGCGTATCGGCGATCGGTTCATCCGCACAACCCATAAAACTATTGGGTTGCAAATAAATACTCGCTCCGACGATGAACACAACAAGAAAAATTGGAATTACTAAAAGCCACTTCATTACTTTGTGCTCCGCCCGTATTCTTTGCGAACTTCTTCAATGATAATTTCAGTAGCGCGTTTGGTGTTTTCTTCATTAGAGAGGTGCCCGAAAGTCAAGCGAAGGCTGCCATCAGCAACTTCTGGCGCCAATCCAATCGCGGTAAGCACATGAGAACGCGTCCCCTTATTTGCCGCACAGGCGCTACCAGTCGCCACCAGCACGCCGCGCATTTCTAGGGCGAAAAGTACTCGTTCAGCATCAAGATTCGGGAATGAAATATGCAGATGCCCAGCTAAGCGGTGCCGTAAATTGCCCGACACAACTGCTTCAGGGAATGCTTCAAGCAGGCTCTTCTGCATAGAATCACGCAACGCCTGCAAGCGGTCGGCTTCAAATTTACGATGTGCCGAGGCAAGTTCCATAGCTTTAGCAAACCCAATCACACCAGCAACGTTTTCCGTACCGCTCCGCAACCCTCGCTCTTGCCCACCACCAACAATCGTGGGGCTCAACACTACTGAAGAAGCGGCCCACAAAAGACCAACTTGCTTAGGGCCATACACTTTTGCGGCATTGAGCGTTAACATATCGAGACCGAGCCGAGCTACGTTAACATCAAGTTGACCTACGCCTTGCGATGCGTCTGAATGAAAAAGCAGCGGTGTATGATCACCGTTCGCGAGGCGTCGTTCACGTTCTTCACGAACCACTTCCGCAATTTCACGCAGTGGCTGGATCGTACCAAGTTCGTTATTTGCAAGCGCGATGCTAATAAGCTGGGTTTCCGGCTTGATAGCTGCTTTGATTTTCTCTACTGAAACAATTCCCTTGGCATCAGTTTCAACCAGCGTTGCGTCGTGGCGCTTAGCAGCTGCCAGCACGGCGTGGTGTTCAATTGTTGAAGTAATAACATGTCCAGAAATGCCAGAAAATGCCAAGTTAATTGACTCTGTTGCACCAGCGGTAACAACTAAATCATCACCTTTGGCGCCAATGGCACGAGCAATTGTTTGCTTGGCTGCTTCATATTCGCGACGAACTTTAATAGCTGGAGCATAGGGTGCTGATGGATTATAAAAGGCATCAGAAAAGAAGGGCTGCATGGCAGCTAAAACTTTGGGATCAACGGGCGTTGCAGCCGCATGATCAAGATAGATAACGTCTTCGTTCACTTTACCTATTATACCGTATGAAGCTTAGGCTGCGAGCCCGAATGAGTCATTATCGGTTGCTTCAAACTCAAGATCGCTCTGCTCAAGTTCGTCAATCATTTGATCAAGTGGATACAAAGGCAACACGGCTTTTGTGTAATTCTCGATAGCCTTAGTAAAGATTTCTACATCCTGAATAGTTGGCGCGTACTCACGACCTTCATACAGTTTAAAAATTTTCTCTGGCGTTGTTTGAAAACGCAAAACAATTGGTTTGCTTGGATCATCCGGATTTGGTTGCGTGTGGTACCAATCGGCGATTTCATTACGAAAAACCGTTGAGTTCGACTTGTTATCAAGCCAAAAACGGTGGCCTTTACCAAACATTTCACCACCAAGTTTGCTTTCTTCTTCGACTAAGTCGCGAATTGTCATAGTTTGTGGCTTAAGAACTAAGCTACTGATCCAACTATGTTTTGCTTTTTTATTCATAGCAAGCGCCGCCTCACGGTATGAAAAGATCTTATTTTCAATATCTTTAATACCTTGATATGGGGCGCGTTGTTGTTCTGGGTTTACTGGTGCGTACTGAATTGCATCAAGTTGAGCCCGAATATCAGATTCGGAATAGCTCTTTGGGAATTGGAATTGATTATTTGCCATAATATAAAACTCTCGCTAGTTGAGTGTTTTTTTGTGGTGTTGGTGTAAGAGAGCGCTTATAAATTAAACAGCGCGCGGGCATTTTGCGTGGATGCTTTGGCAATTTCCTCAATTGAAATCCCTCGGCGACTGGCATGAAAGTCAGCAACAATCCTCACATATGCGGGCTGGTTTATTTTACCACGATATGGTGCTGGAGTCAAGAAGGGCGCATCTGTTTCAAATAATATCTTCTCGAGTGGGATCGAATCGAACATTTCCTTTTGCTTTTCATCCTTGGTGAACGTGCTAATGCCATTCACTCCTATGTAGAGGCCTCTTTGCAACGCAAGTTCAAGATTTTCTTTCGAATCGGTAAAGCTGTGAAGTACGCCACGAATACCTTTGTAGCTATCAAAAATAGGCCAAAAATCATCAAAAGCTTCACGAACATGGAAAATAATCGGCAAATTATGCTGCAAAGCGACTTCGATTTGTGCTTTTAATGCTTCAATCTGCACTTCTTTTTCACTATGAGTATAAAAGTAATCAAGGCCAATCTCCCCTACCGCGACAAGCTTTTCAGGCTTTGAGTCAGCAATTTCAACAATAGCCCCGTACCCATCTTTCGTATCGTGAGGATGTACGCCAATTGAAGCGTAAGCACCTGGTGTTTTAGCAGCAAATTCTACTGCCTTATGCGAACTCTCTTCACTTGTTCCCACGCAAATCATATCAAACACACCATCCTCCCTGGCACGTGCGAGCACCTCTTCAAGAGGAAGCTCGTATGATTCATGGATATGACAGTGAGTATCGACTAACATTTAGGCTGCTTGCTTAGGAGCGCGTGGGTCTGGGGTGTGAATATACACTTTAGGGAACAACACCGTTTCAAGTGGTTGAACGACCCCTGTTTCAAAAGTCGCGTGAATTGCTTTGGCAGTAGTTGGCATAAATGGTACCAATAGGTCACCGATTTGCACCAGTGCGCCAGCACAGTGTGCGAGCACTTCAGCTAGATGCGGCTCGGCTTCAGGGTCTTTACCAATTCCCTTAGCAATTTCCCATGGCTTGACGTTATCGATGTACTGATTAAGACTGCGGACCATCATCCAGACTTCATCAATTGCCTTATTGAACTCGAGACTTTCCATCGCGTGGTGGTAAAGGGTCATATCGTGCTCAGTTTGCTCTGACTTGCCGATTACTCCAGCTTGATAGCGAGTAATCATACCTGAAACACGTTGAATCAAGTTTCCAAGGTCATTTCCAAGCTCACCGTTATAGGCATTTTCAAACTTTTCCCAAGTAAAGTCACCGTCATCAAGCGTTGGGATATGGCGAGAGAAGAAATAACGGAAAGCATCGAGGCCGTAGTGATCGATAATGTCATTTGGATCAACGCCGTTGCCTACAGTCTTACTAATCTTGGCACCGCCAACGTTAATAAAACCGTGAACAAGCAGTTTCTTTGGTAGTTCAAGCCCAAGCCCAAGCAACATTGCCGGCCAAATACCAGCGTGGAAGCGAAGAATATCCTTACCAATGACCTCGACGTCAGCTGGCCAAAACGCCTTATATTCTTCAGGACGATCAGGATAGCCAATGACTGTAATATAATTTGCAAGCGCATCGAGCCAAACATACATGATTTGGTCAGGGTCGTCTGGCACGGGAATACCCCAGGTAAGACTCTTCTTAGGGCGCGACACACTTACGTCAGCTAACCCGTCCTTAATCAGCTCAAGAAACTCATTTTTACGAAATTCTGGCACGATTTTCATGCGGCCACTGTTAATCGCTTCTTTAATTTGGTCGGTAAAGGCACTCGTTTTAAAGAAATAGTTCTCTTCACTCACTTGTTGGTAAGGGGTTTGGTGATCAGGACAGACGCCGGCCGTTGCCTGAACTTCTTTATCGGTAAAGAAAGCTTCGTGACCCATACAGTACCAGCCACTATACGTACTCTTGTAAATGTACGGCTTCAACTGCTGCCAAATGTGTTGAACGGCAGCAACGTGGTGATCGTCAGTTGTGCGAATAAAGTCAGTGTATTCAGCACCGACCTTTTTCATAAGATTTTCAAAGTTAAGATAAGTCGTATCGGTGTATTGTTTCGGCGTTAATCCGAGTTCACCAGCTTTAGCGGCAATTTTATTACCGTGTTCATCGGTACCTACTTGAAAACGGACTTCGTGACCGTTCTGCTTCTGATAACGCGTCCAGATGTCAGCGAGCAGATAATCAAGGGCATTACCAATGTGCGGAGTACCATTCACATACGGAATAGCGGTCGTAATATAGAGGTTCTTTTGTATCTGTTCCATTGAGGTCTATTGTAACAGATTATTTAGATACCATCAGCCCTCGTCCAGTCGGTTGCCAGGTCAAATCCATCTGGGTGACGCGTCACAAAGCCGCCAGTATCATAAACCCTACCCGGCCCAGCGCTCGTTTCCACAACTGAACAGCGAGGATACCGCGCGTAGTTAGCGGCAATAATAATATAACCTTCCGAGTCAATCTTCATGCCGTCAAACCGCACTGTATAGTTACCTCTCTGGCCACACGCCTGCATCACGACACGCATATTGAGGTCGTAGTAGGTTTCACGGTGCACAACTCCTTTGCTGTCAGTAGAATGAAGCGCACCCTTCGATTTCGTTAAGCCGTTTTCTAAGCCTTTAATTCCAATAGCCAAGGTTTGCTTAACCGGCTGTTTCGTTGTGATGCGGGCGATTTCTTTTCGTGAAATTTCTGTACCGTCTTTAATCTCAACTTCATAGGTCACCGATTGAACACCTTCTATCCCTTTGGTTTGAATCGCCCTATAGCCAACCGGTCGGTCGGCATCATAAATAATTTCCGAAGGGAAAGCAGTTGGTTGATCCACGTTAATTGTCTGCTTGCCTTCACGCCACACACGTATTTCCATACCTTCTGTAATTGGCGTTTCAAGCGGAATCGATACCATGTCAATTGCGCCGAGAGTAATGTCTTTTTCGCGAAGCATCTCACCTACCGTTGCAGCCTGTGTTCGCGCCCACGCCTTCTTACCGTATAAATCAAAGCTAAATGGCACTGCGCGGTCGACTGTTAATTGCAATCCCGCTCCGTCGCCAAGCAGCTCGGTAGATCGACTCATCGTCGCGATGTCTTCCGGATTCAGCGTAATATCAGCATCACTCGCGATTCGATCGGCTGTTTGATACGGCGTCATTACCTTTGAACGCACTGCACCATCAACAACAATTACCGGTCGAGCTCGATAAATATTTACTTTATATTCGGACGCGACCAACTCTTCATCACGTGAAGGTTCAACGGTATCGCGCGGATCAAGTTCAATCCCCGCTTGGTCAAGCGCATCTCCAAGCGTCTCCGCCTCTGTTAAGAATGTGTTCGTTAACCCTCGGTCATATACAGTTATCAGCCGGCTATCACTATCAGTTTGGGCGGAGACAAATTGCTGCAGACCAAATCCAATACTTAAAATCAAAGCAACACTCAATAAAACCATCACGGCGGGAGACGTCGCCATTACTGAGATTTTTTGTATATTCATACCGAAAGTGCCACACCCATCTTTCGTTTTCATTATACCATTAGCGGAACGTTATATGTCGCGCGCAATATCGATCCAATTTTGAATCGTGAGGTCTTCTGCTCTATCGTCAGGCGAGATACCGTGTTTTTGCAATAGTTGCTCAACGTCAGGTTTAGAAATATGAAGTCCACTAGCAAGGCTACTGCGCAATTTTTTACGCTTCGTAACAAATCCAGCTTTTACCGCCCTAAAGAACCTTTTTTCGTCTTCAGGCTCGACAAGAGGTTGCGGACGCGTTTCAAGAATAACTACCTGGCTATCAACTTTAGGAGGCGGCGTAAACAATTCAGCTGGCACCACTTCACCAAGGCGAACATTCGCATAAATCTGCGCACTGACCGCTAAAATACTCATATCACCAGGTTCAGCCGCGAGGCGTTCAGCTACTTCTTTTTGAATAAGCAGGACAATCGCACGTGGCTTGTTTACTGCAGTAGTGAGAAGCTGAACAATTTTAGACGTAATGTAATAAGGCACGTTAGCTACCACTACATAGTTCTCGGGAAGCCTTCGAAGGTCAAACGTTAAGATATCCTGGTTAACCACTTCAAGTGACGTGCCCGGGAATTGCCCAGGGAGCTTTCGAGCCAAATCCTGGTCAAGTTCAACCGCGACCACCTTGTTAGCACGACGAAGCAGTTCACTCGTTAACGTTCCGAGGCCTGGGCCAATCTCAAGAACTGTGTCGTCAGGAGTAATACCCGCCTCGTCGGCAATATTCGCAAGTACATCGCGATCTTTAAGCCAGTGTTGTCCAAGTGATTTTTTAGGGCCTGCCATCGTTATTAATACCAGTGGTTCTTTTGCCAGAAATTATATGCGTTAGCCCAGCCACCGTAACGACCATTTACATACCCGTTCATCCAGTTGAGCGAGTCAACAGGGTTATAAGGGTTACCAGGCACCTTACTACATGGCAACGCCTGAGCAAGCCCACACGCACCAGAAGATTTGTTTACTGCATTAGGGTTCCAGCCACTTTCAC
Source organism: uncultured Candidatus Saccharibacteria bacterium (assembly GCA_963517285.1). Taxonomy (GTDB): domain Bacteria; phylum Patescibacteriota; class Saccharimonadia; order Saccharimonadales; family Saccharimonadaceae; genus Microsaccharimonas. Next base: position 12,345 of record CAUQDN010000001.1, on the reverse strand, counting down.
GACTCACCATGAAGTCCGCATATCCCCAGCTATCAGCGGGAATGTTCGAGGCGGCCAGCCATTCCGACTTACTACCTCCACCAGTGTAAGCCAGTGTTTTAGGCTTTGAACCAATCACTTCAACTTGTTTTGTTGCCTCTTCGGTTGTAATGCTTGCGATCTCAGTACGAGCCACTTCAGCACCATTTTGAATGGTCACTTCGTACGTAACGGTACGCTTACCATTCTTACCGGGAGTTTGTACGGCCTTGTATCCTACTTCGCGGTCGGCATCTTGAATCTGTTCGGTTTCAAAGGCAACCTCTTCGTCAGCGGTCACGGTTTGCTTACCTTCACGCCAAATTCGGAATGAAAGACCTTCGCTAATTGACGCATCAAGCGCAACTGATACGCGGTCGCTTGCATCTAATTCGATAGTTTTTTCTTTCAAAAACTCTTTAACGGTGGTTGCTTGGGTACGAATTTGAGTTGGTTTTCCGTATAAGTCAACAGAAACGAGCGTTGCGCGGTCCACAGTAAGCTGCAGTCCAGCACCATCGCTAATAAAATCAGTTGAACGAGTAAGTTCAGTCGTGTCTTCAGGATAAAGTGTAATACCCGCATCTTTTGCGATACGCTCAGCTGATTGGTAAGGGGTCACCACTTTTTGGCGCGTCGCACCATCAACAATAGTGACTGGGCGGGCGCGGTAAATATTGACCTGGTAATTTGGAGCAACCAGCTTTTCATCAAGTGAAGGCTCGGTCGCATCTTTTTGATCAAGATCAATATGTTGCTCAGCAAGTGCTTCTTTAAGTGTATCTTTGGTTGTAATAAAAGCGAGCTCGGTGCCACGGTCGTGAACAGTAATAAGACGCCCGTTAACCCCTTGAGCTAACGCAGGGGTTTTAGATGCGAAAAGGAAAGCCGAAGCGGCTACAACAACAAGTGCAGAAAGGCACAAGCTAAGTAAAGTGGTGGTTTTCTTAATACGTAACTTCATAACAGAAGAAGGATACACCCCCAAGTAGTGTGTCTTAATAATTATAGCACAAATAAAAAGCTAGAGCTTTTGCAAATTAGCGTATTCGGCGTTGAGTTTTTTGGTTTGACCATTAAGGAAAGCGATTGTTACCGCAAGGCCATCCACCTCTATAATTTCACCGTCGCCAAAGGCTGCCGAGCGCACCCGATCACCTTCTTGAAAACCTAGTTCATCACTATAAAATGGCTCGTCCGGTTGGTACCCCATAATAGCTGGCTCGGGGTTCACCATAGCCACTTGGTCGCCCATATCAGCAATGAAGCGAGAGACTGGATTATAACTACGCGAACCAAACTGTAAGCGGCTATAGGCATAGCTAAGATGCAATTCTTCTCGAGCGCGCGTCATACCAACGTAGCAAAGTCGGCGCTCTTCTTCGAGCTCTGATGGCCCGGCCTCAAAGACACGTGAGTGCGGCAAAATTCCCTCTTCCATCCCCACCATAAAGACCACTGGGAATTCCAAGCCTTTAGCAGCGTGAAGAGTCATGAGCGTCACTTTATTACCATCACTTGCACTATCAACACTCGACATAAGTGCGACTTCTTCAAGAAAATCAGAAAGCGAAGCAAAGTTTTGCGCATCTGATAGCAACGACCCGAGGTTTTCTTCACGGTCTTCTGCCTGCGGAGTGCCGTCAAGAATATAATCTCGATACCCCATCGTTTTAATGACCTGATCAATAAGGTCAGTTGGGGTTAGTTCTTCGATGCGACTGCGCAGGTCGTGAAGCCGCGCACCGAGCGTCGCCATGGCCACTTTCGCCTTGCCAGTTACTACTTTCTCGTCTTCCATGACGCGAAGTGCGTCGATAATATCGAGCTCGCTTTGTGATTGCCATGTCAAGAACCGTTCAAGGCTAGTTGCTCCAATGCCGCGAGTCGGCACGTTAGCAATTCGGCTGAAACTCATGCGGTCGTTTGGCTGGTAAATCAGTTTTAAGTATGCCACGATATCTTTAATTTCTTTTCGGTCGTAGAAGCGAACACCACCAACAATTTGATATGGTACTCGCATCTGCAAAAAGGCACGTTCAAGCGTATAACTTTGCGCATTTGTTCGATATAGCACGGCGAAATCATCATATTTTCGCGCTCCAATATTCACCTGAGCAGAAATACGGTCAGCAACTTGCCTCGCCTCTTCAGCTTCGTCGTACACACCGTGTGCTTGTACCGGCGCTCCGGCACCTTCGGCCGTCCAAAGCTTCTTGTCGGTACGCTGCGTGTTCTTGCTAATAATCGAGTGAGCTGCCTCAAGAATATTGCCGGTACTACGGTAGTTTTGCTCAAGCTTAACTACCTTAGCACCAGGAAAGTCACGTTCAAAATTCAAGATATTCGTAAAATCAGCGCCACGCCAACTATAAATTGATTGCCAGTCATCACCAACAACACAAATGTTTTGCTGTTCGTTCACCAAAAGTTTCACCAGTTGATACTGCGCAGCGTTGGTGTCCTGATACTCATCAATCAGAATGTACTGGAACTGCTGACGCCATTTATCTCGAATTTCTTTTTTATCACGAAGCAAACGCACCGCCTCTATAAGCAAGTCGTCAAAGTCCAACGCTTGAGCTGCTTTACGGCGAGCTTCATACTCGCGGTACACCTTGGCAACATTCTGCTGGAATGGATAGTGTGCTGACGCTTCATACTCATCTGGGTCTTGCAATGCGTTCTTAGCAGAAGATATTGCACCACTCACAGCCGATGGCTTCATATCCTTATCAGAGATTGAGAATGACTTCATGACTTGTTTAATAAGCCCTTGTCGGTCATCTTCATCGTAAATGACAAAATTACGCGGTACCTGAATTGCCGCGCCATCCATCCTCAGTAGACGCACACAAATACCGTGGAATGTTCCCATCCAAGGCATAAAAGAACGGTCGTTTGGCTGATTCAACAGTCCGGCGAGTCGTTCTCGCATTTCGCGAGCCGCTTTATTTGTAAAGGTTACAGCCAGAATATGGCTCGGCCATACCTTTTGTTCAGCAATAAGGAGTGCAATGCGGTGCGTTAACGTCTTCGTCTTACCGCTACCTGCCCCCGCTAAAATCAAAAGTGGACCCGTTGTCGTAAGGGCCGCTTCTTGTTGCGCCTCGTTTAATCCCCCAAGTAAATCCATTATCTCTATTATAGCCGAATTTGAGAGGAAATTATAGAACTATAAGAGAGGAAGTACGTAAAGATAGACGACAGCACCGGCGCCGGCACCAAGTACGATCAAGAGGAAGATCCATAGAACCACCCACCAACCTGAACGTTTCTTGCCCGCATGAGCGATAGGCTGATGATACGCTTCAGTATCGTAGATTGGACCAGATTCCTGTTCAGAACGTGGTTGTTCTTTATATTGCTGAGTAATTGAAATCTGTGTGTTTGAAACTTCAGCGGCTGGTTCCGGCGCTGACTCAGACTTAGTTTCAGGAGCCACCTCAGGAGCAACTTCTTCATTTTCTACCGCAACAACTGGGTCACTTACTTCTGGCTGTTCAATTGTTTCGGGTTCGTTGGAATCATACTGCGCAGAAAAATCAATTGGATCAGGCAGTGTCGTTGCTTCCAGACGAGGTTCGTCAGGTGCTTCAAGTAATTCTTCTTTTGGCTCGTCGAGTAACGTTGAAAGTAGCGGTGACGAAGCTTCTGGCTCAACACCTCCAAGCGGCCGTTTTTCTACCTTAGCATCAGGTAAGAATGGTGACTCGAGGGGCGATGACCAATCGGCTTTGGCTGCAGGCTCAGGGCGTTTTGCTCCAAGTGTAGGCGCTGGGACGGGATTTTCTGGTTGAGTGAACTTCGGCGGCTCAGGAAGTCGACTTGCAGGGGTGGGTGTTGGTGTTGGAGTTGGGGTTGGAGTAACTGGCCGAGCAGCAACCGGACTTGATGAGCGCATATCTGAAGATGGGTGTACCATATCCATAAAACGTCCACTCGCAGCGCGACGAGAAGCAGGTGTAACCGACTCACGCTCTACTGAACGCTGTGGCTGTGGTTCTTCAGTAGATTTAACGCTTTCAGGCTCTTGTGACGACGTATTGTTCGTATCAAGTGCACCATTCACCGCTTTATCTAGTTCATCAAAGTCAAAGTCAGACATATTCCCCTTTTATTCTCCCCTTTTGGCACTTTGGTGCGCTTTTTCAACAATGCTCGTAAACGAATGGGCGTCTAGACTCGCGCCACCTATAAGAAGACCGTCAACCTCTTGAAGTGCTAAGTAATCGGCAGCACTATCTGCTGTCACGCTTCCGCCGTACAATACTTGTACTTCGTTGGCTACTTTTGCACCATAAAGGTGCTTCAATTGGTTACGAATCGAAACGATTGCCTCTGTAACGTCAGTTGGTAAGGCATTATTACCAGTACCGATCGCCCAGACTGGTTCGTAAGCGATGATAACTTGCGGTAATTCTTCACTGGTGATATTAGCGAGGCCGCCCAGTAGTTGGTCGTGAATAACATCACGAGTTTCACCCGCAGTTCGCTCACCAGCTGTTTCACCGACACAAAGCACCGGACGAATATTATTGCGAATTGCAGCTTGTACCTTTGCGCGCGTATCTTTATCGCTTTCATTAAATGCGTGACGACGCTCAGAGTGCCCAACGAGCCCGTAAGAGACGATACCACGAAGTTGTGTTGCCGACACCTCACCAGTGTATGCACCGTGATCGCGCCAATAGAAGTTTTGAGCCGCCAATTTAAACTGACGGTGATTAACCTGTAGGCTAAGCGTTTGCAGCGCCAACATCGTTGGCGCTAACACCACTTCAACGTTACGATGAATTTTTACCTTGTCAGCAATCTTGTGTAAATACAAACTTGACTCATGAACGTTAAGGTTCATTTTCCAGTTGCCGATGATGAGAATTTTATCTTTCGCCATAATGCCTGTGCTTTTCTTTGCCTTTAGTGTAGCTTATCTTGGTGCGTCGAGCAAACTCTCGACCCCTGGAAGTTTTTTACCTGCCATAAGTTCAAGTGATGCACCGCCGCCCGTCGAGACATGTGTAAAGCTTTCACCTCCGTTACCATCCCACTTTAAAGCAAAGTCGGCCGTATCACCACCACCTATAATAGAAGTTATTTCTTTGTTTGCAGCCAGCTCGAGCGCAAGCCGTGCTGAACCGTGAGCAAACTCTGGGAATTCGGCGTATCCGAGTGTACCGTTCCAAATGACGGTTTTAGCATTACGGATTTCTTCGGCCATACTCTCGATTGCCTTATCGCCAATGTCAAGAATAATATCGGCACTAGAAATATCTCCAAGGGCGACGTTTCGACGCTCAGCTGATTCAGACAGTTCGTCAGCTACCGCGACATCTCCAGGAAGCATAAGAAAATGATCGGCTTGGTTTGGCATTTTTGTATGTGCAGCAGAGTAGATACCATCAAGGACAGGGGTTTGGCCATCCTCAACCTTACTCGCACCTACATCGTACCCCTTATATTTAAGGAATGTATTTGCCATTGCGCCACCAATAACAATACGGTCGGCAATCGAAACGAAACGCTCAATCACGGTGATTTTATCGCTCACCTTTGCCCCACCCATAACTGCGACAAGTGGACGCTGCGGATTTTCCATAGCGTTAGTGATCGTAACGTATTCACGCTCAAGTAAAAGACCCGACACACTCGGAATAAAATGAGTAATCGCATCCGTACTCGCATGCGCACGGTGTACAACACCAAATCCGTCTTGTACAAAATAACGCGCGCCGGTGCTTTTGGCGATCTTTTCAGCAAATGCTTCATCGTTTGCCTCTTCTTCAGGATAATAGCGAAGGTTTTCAAGTAAAATTACAGCGTTAGCAGCTGCTTTCTTTACCGCCCTCGACACCTTATCGCCAATACAATCTTCTACAAAAGTCACTTCACGACCGAGCAGTTCAGAAAGGCGCGCCGAGACGACTTCAAGGCTTTGGCTTTTATCACGACCTTCTGGACGACCAAGATGGCTCATAATCACCACTTTACAGTGATGGTCAAGTAGATACTGAATAGTAGGAAGACTTGCGCGAATACGCAAGTCATCACTAATTTCACCTTTTTTGTTCAGAGGAACGTTATAATCTGCCCGAACGAGCACGGTTTTTTTGTCAATCGGAACATCTTTGATAGTACGTTTAAAGAATGCCACAAGCCCCACCCTACTTATTAATTATTCTTATTCTAGCACGCGAACTTTAATTGTGTCAGTAGTTCCAATAACACCCGGTTGTTGACCACTTACGATGATTACCTTTGTAGCACCTTCACCAAAGAGACCTTCGTTTTTTAGCTCTTTAAAGAGATCGAATCCAGATTCGTCGGTGTCAGGACGAACATAACTGCGGTTAGCGTAGCTAAGACCGAGTTGTTGAGCCACCTTAAGGTCGCTTGTCACGCTGATAATTGGAAGGTTTGGACGGTAAGCGGCGATGTTTGCAGCGGTTGCGCCAGACTTCGTTTCAGCGATGATCGCGTCTACCTTAAGTTGTTCGGCCAAAGATACGGCAGATGCGCTAATTGCATCAAGCTGAATATTTTTAGGGATTAGGTCGTGAATCGGAGCTACAACAGCGTTGTCTTGTGCATACAAAATCACCTTTTTCATCGCCTTGACGGTCTCAACAGGGTATGAACCGTTAGCTGTTTCGTCTGAAAGCATCACTGCATCAGCACCTTGAATAACGGCGTTTGCAACGTCGCTTACTTCAGCGCGAGTTGGTTCTGGGTTATCAACCATACTTGCCATCATTTGGGTAGCTACAATACTGAGCTTACCGTGCTTGCGGCAGAGAGCAAGGAGCTTGCGCTGCACGATAGGTACAACTTCAGCACCAGCTTCAACAGCGAGGTCACCACGAGCCACCATAATACCGTCAGTTGCCTTAACAATCTCTTCCATTACATCTGCTTCGATAGCCGCTTTGGTTTCAATTTTGGCAACGATTTGTGCTTTTGAACCACCGGCAACAAGAATTTGACGGAGGTTATGAATATCATCTGGGCTTTGTACGAAGCTGAGGGCTACGTAGTCGATGTCTTGAGTAAGGCCATATTCGATATCTTTAAGATCTTTGGGGGTAAGGATGTCACCACCGAAGTCGGTATCAGGAAGGTTAATACCCTTCTTACTCATAAGCGTACCCTTGTTTTCAACGCGAAGTTTAATAGCAGTTTCAGAAGGGATATCAATAACAGTAGTACGGATTTTACCGTCAAAGATATAGATTGGCTCACCAACCTTGACCTTTTCAGCAAGGTTGTACTGCACAGGGAAGGTCATGCCGTTGTGTTCTGCGGCATAATCAAGAATAATTTCATCACCAGCAGCAACTTCAGTGTTTTCGTTAAGCATACCGAGGCGGATCTTTGGACCCTGAAGGTCTTGCAAGATAGCAACAGGCTTACCGTTATTACGGCTTGCTTCACGGATGTACTTGATTTGCTCGGTGCGCTCATCGTAATCACCGTGGCTAAAGTTAAGACGGAAGCCGTTAACACCAGAGTTAAGAAGCTCTTGGATCATTTCAGGTGTGCTCGTGATAGGCCCAAGCGTAGCCAAGATTTTTGTACGTTTGAAAACAATTGACATTGGTAAGAATCCCCTTTTATGTTGTGCATTTGATTGATTCTTTTGGTGACCTCACGGAGAATCGAACTCCGATTGCCAGGATGAAAACCTGGTGTCCTAACCGTTAGACGATGAGGCCATCAAAAGAACAAATCAAAATACCACACGTTCTTTTACCTGGGGTATTGTAACAAAAAAAGCCACCTTTGACTAGGGGCTAGGGATATTTTCTTGAATATATTTTCCTGAGTATAAGATAGGTGTCCCGCCGGGACCCTGAGACATGGTGTGTTCAGGGTCCCGGCGAGTGCCGACATCAGCGTTGTTCGCCGCGAGTCGACGTAGTGCATAGGGAGGGGTACTCCTACTTCTGGATGCAGCGGTATTGCACGGTCTTCATGATGATGTTCAGGTACCATGAGACCGGTATATCACCGACCCGAAGGTCAGCCGGAGAAGGTCACCGCGAACATGGGCTTCGAGGCCGGCATCGTCGCCGGCTTCTGCTGCCGGGCCATCTGGTGGGCGGCGAGCTGCTCGTGGAGCGGCATGCCCGGGTTCTGCCGGTGCGCCCCGACGACGAAGCGCAGGGTGTCGCGCATCGCACTGCGACGCACGCTCTGGCGCGTCGCACCGTGGCAGCCACCGCCCGACATCTGGTCGAGCAGCGTCAGCAGCCCCTGGTCGGACGTGTGGTCCGAGTAGAACTGCACCGCGTAGCGCTCGACGTAGGCGTCGTTGTCGATGCGACCCAGCCGCTCGAGCTCCTCGGAGCCGAGCTGGTAGCCCAGCCACTCGCAGAGCTCCATGTGAGCCTGCTCGGCGGTCATCTCCGTGTTGTCGATCATGGTATCGGTCAAGACAAACTCCAACCAATCGCTTAGGCCTAGACCTAAGGAGTGCAACCCCTTTGATTGTATCCTCGAGGGGTTGAGGACACAACGCTGCTTTTTGGCAGCTTGCACTATAGTGCTGGAATATACTCCTATTGACATTTTTTGTCAAATAGTGTCTTGTTTAGGGTTTCTGTGTCTCTGTACACGCCACATATAGCGTATGTGATCTAAATCACCTTACTATATCTTGTGATTGCGCTGAAACTGCTTGTGCTTTTTGCATATATATTGTATAAAGCATTGACATTTTTGCATTTTTGTGATAAATTAAGAACATCATTCACGGGTGCGGTATGAGAGACCACGCCAGGGTGAGGAGGTCGTTAACAAGTCAGATCATTACAGTGCATGTCCTGAATGTGCTTTTTAAGTATTTCAAGACACACTGAAGCAAGAAAAGAATCTCCTTTTCGGGAGCAGCACGTGAGCCTACTCATAACGAGCCGGCTGACGCGCTGCTCCCTACCCACTCTCCAGGGATGCAGCTGCGGAATACGCATAACTAATGCGCAACCGCGCAGATCGTCCCAGGAGAGACCGGATATGTATAGGAGAAGTCCCATGACCACCACGCACGACACCACCGTCCTGCCCGAGACGCACGAGCCCACCCGCATGGGTCGGATCGAGCGGATCAAGCAGGCCGTGAGCCGCGACTACCACCACTGGTCGTACAACCCGTTCATCCCGGTGGCGATCATCGTCATCGGCGCGTTCATCGGGTGGATCATCTGGGCGGCACTGCGGCACCCGCCGTTCGTCCAGCACATGTGGCCCGATGTCCTGATGTTCATCACCGTCATCGGGCTCGTCGTCGGCATCCCGCTGCTCATCATCGGTCGCCTGCGTGACAAGAACCCGCCCATCATCTCGGAGACGCCCGTCGTGTCCGAGTCCACCGACTCCTGAGGAGGTGTCAGCATGACTACGAAGACGTCCATCTGGACGAAGGTAGGAGGCACCCTCACGGGTGTCGGAGTTCTGGGTACGCTGTTCCTGATGGCGCTCACCCTGATCCTGGGGCCGGTAACGCCCAGCAATGCGGTGCCGGAGCCGAAGTCGTCTTCGACGGCATCGTCTTCGCCCGCATCGGACCCGACCCAGGACGCTACGTCCTGTGAGCCGGCGTTCGCACAGACTGCGGCTGCCAACGAGCAGAACCAGGTCGACTCCAAGTTCGAGGAGGCGCTCGCCGCGGCCAAGGCCGAGGCAGCCAGCATCCCCGACCCGGAGCGCAAGGTCCTGCTCGAGCAGTCGTCCACGAACGCGCACCGCCTGGCTATCTGGGCCCACGCGTTCGGGCTGCACGACAACCCGAACGACTGGCAGGGTCTGGTCGACGGCAACTGCCTCTCTTCGGAGGGGGAGCGGCTGTTCTACCAGTACGAGGGTGCGCTCAACGCCAAGGGCACCACGTTCGAGATGGCAGAGGCACCCGCCAACGCCTTCAACTCGGGCGTGAGCAACGGCACCTACGGTGTCGCGTCCACGGCAGGCATCACCGGTGACCGCACGGCCATCAAGGTGACGCTTGGCGACGGTACGGTCGTCTACATCATGGTTCGTTGTGGCAACCCGGTCTTCGCCGGCAAGCCCAGCCTGCCCGATGTGCCGACCGACAACCCGCCGCCCCCGGTGACGCCCCCGACGGACACTCCGCCGGGTACCCCGCCCCCGGTGACGCCGAAGAACCCGGCCGAGGACCCCTACCCCCGTGGCAACGCCCCGGTCGGTGGTGGTCGGAACGCCGATCCTGGTCCGGGCACCTACGTGCCGCCCGCCCAGATGGAGCAGCCCCCGGACACGCCCCGCGTGAACCCGGCTCCTCCCCCGGCAGCGCCGCCCGCTGCTCCGCCCTCGAGTGGTGGCAGCGGACCCGCTCCGACGGTTCCGAAGCCCGACCCGGCGCCCGCACCCGCCCCCGAGCCCGAGGCCCCCGCCCCGAGCGCACCGGAGACGGGCTGTGTGCCCATTCCGGGTGTGATGGACTGCTAAGTCCACCCATCCGACCCAGGTGGGCGCGCAATGCAACTATTGGTTGCGCGCCCACCTGAAATCTTTTCTTTCTTCTTCCAAATTGTTATTCCAGCTTGAGTTACTCGTAACTCGCCGTTGAGCAGCAACTTTGTGAGTCATCCGACTCGGACATGCACTTGTGTAATGATCTGATTTGTTACGTTTAACAACCTGGCAACAATGTTTCGTCAAGAAACCACACCAATTATTAATAATTTTGATTCTCATGCGAGATGAATCAAGAATAGGAGAAGTTTATGAATAAGCTTACATCGCTCATTCGTCGTGCTCCGAAGCGTTTTAGCGCTATTGTCGCTATGGTTGCAGCTGCAGTCATTGTGCCAGCCGCTGTATTCGCTTGGGGTCCAAACCGCGACACGTTCACTATCGAACAACCTAGTGATCACGTTCAGTTCAACTCAATCACCAACAACCCAAACATTGGTGACGAACGAAACTTCGTTGGTATCCGTGAAGTTGGCTCTGCTAACACATGGTACGACGACATGACCGTACAAGACGGTAAAGAATATTACGTCCGCATGTACGTTCACAATAACGCTGCTGACAACCTTAACTTGGTTGCCGAAAACGTTACCGCGAAATTCAACCTTCCAACTACTACTGGTAAGTCAATCCAAGTTAATGGATTCCTTAGTGCAAGTAATGTTGGTGCAAACGGCAAGGGTAACGCAGGTCAATACGCTGAAGTATACGACCACGCAACCTTCAACGCCGCAAAAGACTTTAACCTTGCTTACGTAGCAAACAGTCTTAAGTACGAAAACAACGCCTTTGGCGCTGCTGGTACCGCACTTCCTGAAAGTATTTTCACGAGCGCCGGTGCGAAGCTTGGGTACGACAAGCTTGATGGTAAGATTCCTGGTTGTTTCAAGTACGCAGGATACGTAACCTTCAAGGTTAAGCCGCAGTTTGCTAAGACCACTAACTTCACCCTCACCAAGAAGGTAAGTAAGTCTAATGCGGATAAAACCAAGAACCAATGGGTTGAAGACTACAAAGCTCAACCAGGTGAAACTGTCGACTTCATGTTGGCATACAAGAACACTGGTGAAGTAAACCACGATGATGTTACCTTCCGTGACACTCTTCCTAAGGGTCTTACCTACGTAGCAAAGTCTGGTGTTTGGAATAACGCAAGCAAGCAAAATGTTGCATTTACAAATGATGCCGCTCTTACGAACGGAACTGGCGTAAATGTTGGTTCATACGCACCAGGCGCAAACGCTTGGGTAGTGTTCAGCGCTAAGGTTGCTGAAGCAAAAGACCTCGAATGTGGTACAAACTCTCTCGTTAACAAGGGTAAGGTAAACACCGGCGGTTACGCTGTTGAAGATACTGCAACCGTTATTGTTGATAAAGAATGTCAACCTGAAAAGATCCAAGTTTGTGAACTAGCAACAAAGAAGATCATCCCTATTGATGAGAACCAATTTGACGCGAGCAAACACTCTAAGAACTTAGAAGATTGTAAAGAAAAGCCACCAGTTAAGATCGAAGTGTGTGAACTTGACACCAAGAAGATCATCTCTATCGATGAAAAGGACTTTGACGCTTCAAAGCACTCAAAGAACCTTGAAGACTGTAAGGAAAAGCCACCTGTAAAGGTAACGGTTTGTGAACTCGAAACTAAGAAAATCATCACTATTGATGAAAAAGACTTCGACTCTAGCAAGCACTCTAAGAACCTCGACGACTGTAAGGAAGTTCCACCAGTAAAGATTGAAGTATGTGAACTTGACACCAAGAAGATCATCTCTATCGATGAAAAGGACTTTGACGCTTCAAAGCACTCAAAGAACCTTGAAGACTGTAAGGAAA